>CAYPSX010000216.1:0-6785 GCA_964413185.1 uncultured Bacteroidales bacterium | reverse complement strand
AATCCCTGTTCCCGACCTTTTATATTCTGCAAGTTCCTCTTTGTTCAGGTAATTCTGCAGGGTTTCATCCGGTATTACAATGGGTTTTTCTTTTTGAATCTTAACTTTCGTGAATCCCTCTTCTTCAATCATGTTTAGGTATTCCTGCTTGTCGATTGCGCCTGAAACACATCCGGCATACATTTTAGCAGCTTCTTTCAACCCTGCGGGCAAAACACCGCTTGTTACCACATCGGAAATAGAGAAGTGCCCTCCTTGCTTCAAAACACGGAAAATTTCTGAAAAAGCTTTTCGTTTATCCGGAACAAGATTGAGTACACAGTTGCTGATAACCACATCGCATGCGTTATCGGGCAGTGGCATTTCTTCAATGTCGCCCTGAATGAACTCAATATTTTTGAAACTGGTTTTGGCTAAATTTTGCTGTGCTTTCTGAACCATTTCTTCGGTAAAATCGAGGCCAATAACTTTTCCGGTTTCGCCAACAAGCGTGCGGGCCACGAAACAATCGTTTCCGGCGCCGGCGCCTAAATCAACTACCGTATCGCCTTTATTTAATTGTGCAAATTCGGTAGGGAGGCCACAGCCAAGACCCAGGTCGGCATCTGCATTGTGTCCCTCTATCTGTGTATATTCATCGCCAATCATAGTGAATTCCAGTTCGCCGCAACAATTTGAAGGGCCGCAGCAACCGGGTTGTTGTATAAGGTTGCTTTGGTGCGCAATGGAACCATATTTTTCTTTAACAACGTCTTTTAAATTTTTATTTTTCATTGAGTTTGGTTTTTTTAAGTTTGATGTTTCGCAAGAGATATCAACAGTTTTGATGGGTTCAAAGAACGATTCGAACATAAGGAGATATTTGTCGATATTGGAACTGGACAGGCAATAGTTTGTTTTTAAGCCATCAATTGTTCCCTGTATCAGGCCCAGTTCTTTTAATTCTTTCAAGTGTTGTGATACTGTGCTGCGACTTAGTGGTAATGAATTGGAAATATCACCGGAGATACACGTTTTTGTTTTTGCCAGGTATTGCAAAATGGCAAGCCTGGCAGGGTGTGCAATAACCCTGGCGAAGCGCGAAAGCTCCTGTAGTTCCGGACTGAAGATGTCTGTTTTAATCATTTCTTTTATTTTTATGACGTATGTCGCAAACGTACGACATAGATTTTAGATATGCAAAATTTTTGTCGGGGATTTACATCGCGAATGAATTTATCTAGAATAAACGGGTAGTTTTCTTGCTGGTTCTAATTATCGAAATATATAGATTTATTTTCTTTAATAATTAACCAGATTGTTGTATTTTGCGGTGCTAAAATTAATTATTGAAAGGGTAAAAAAATGAATACACTACTAACCGTATTATTAGGAATTATTGGCGGGCCGGAACTCATCATTATAGCCATTATTATTTTGGTGTTGTTTGGTGGAAGAAAAATCCCCGAACTCATGCGTGGATTGGGAAAAGGTGTCAAAGAATTTAAAGATGCCAGCACAGAAACCAGGGAAACGATCAAAAAGGAGCACGAAGATTTAAAAAACGCTGTGAATGGCAATTCAGGAGATGATAAAAAATCATAATACCCGAATCGTTTGCAGCTAAAACCCAGTCTTTATGTCCCGTTTATTTTCCCGCAGAAGTAGCAACATCGACGAGATGTCTTTTTTTGACCATCTCGAGGAGCTGCGATTTACCATTATTCGCTCCATTTTGGCATTAATGGTGTTTGCTGCCATCGCATTTTTTTTCAAAGAATTTATTTTCAATACAGTCATTTTGGGGCCGCAAAAGGCCGATTTTATTTCCAATGTTTTGTTTTGCCGGGTTAGTCATTTCATGGGCTCCGAAGCCTTATGCATGAATCAGGCTCCTGTAAATATCATCAATATTGAGATTGCCGGGCAATTCAAATCTCATTTAACCATTTCACTGATAGCCGGCGTGGTTTTGGCCATGCCGTTCATACTGCGGGAGATATGGCTTTTTGTGAAACCCGCTTTAAATCCCGGTGAGCGCAAGGGTTTTCCGCTTTCGCTGTTTCTGGCTTCTTTGTTGTTTTTTATCGGTGTAGGTTTCGGGTATTATGTACTGAGCCCGGTTACTATAAATTTTTTGAGCACTTATCAGTTAGATCCGGATATCGAAAACCAAATTCGCATAGGCTCTTATGTTCGAACCATTTCCATGCTTTGTCTGGCTACCGGCATTGCTTTTGAGATGCCTCTGGTTATATTGTTTCTAACTGTTAACCGCATTATTACCGCAGCTTTTTTACGCCAATATCGCAAACATGTGCTTGTGTTCTTTTTTATCATTTCTGCGGTCATCACCCCGCCCGATGTAATTAGCCAATTTTTGGTCGGCATACCTTTGTACCTGCTTTTCGAGCTTTGTATTGCAATCGCAAAGCGCATAGAGCGCAGGTTGTTGCGCAAGCAGGCTTAATTTTGTAAACCTTTAGTTTTACAGGTTGTAAAGCAGTTGAATTTTAATCCCCGGGGCATCATTCTTTCTTGCTTTGGTCTGATATGTTGTTTAAATCAGAAATCGTATTGATATTGCTAAGGTTGTGTTTGTTATCAATCAGTACAAACTTCGTGTTGATTGCTTTCAACAAGTGCTGCAGTTTATAATCGTGCTTTTTTATTTGTTGGGAAATTACGGGCAAAATATCCTTTGAATAAACTGCAATAAGGGGTTCTGTTTTTCCATTGGCCGTGCGGGGCACAACAGCATCGTAAGTTTCAGAAAAGTTTATAAGCGTTTCGTACAATTCTGTACTAAGAAAAGGCGTGTCGCAGGGTACGACCATGTTTTTACGGGTTCGGGAATGCTTAAGCACGGCTTCTAAACCTGATATGGGACCTAAGTCAGGATAATTATCGGGCACCACGGGAAAGCTGTATTCAGTATATTTATTTTTGTTGGCGCTAATAACAATCTCGTTGGTAAAAGCTTGCATCAACTCAATGGCATATTCAATTAATTTTTTGCCCTTAAAATAAATCAGGGCTTTATCTGTACCCAGACGCTTGCTCCGACCTCCCGCAATAATTGCTCCTGTTATGTGGGCTTCTTTTTCCATGCTCGGAATTCTGTAATTCTCAAATATACTTAATTTTTAATATTGAATGTGTATGAATTTTCAATATAGTTTATGGAATACATGTATTAGATTACTGATGGTATAGATTAATCTGGATATATAAAAGTTTAGAATCATTATGAATTGGAATTTAAGCTTCTTTTTTATTTTTTTATTCGTAAATTTGAGAGAACAGACAACAGATAAAGTTGCGTTACACCTTGCATGTTCAGCCTTTGGCGCGAAATTTACAGGGTAATGCGGGGCGGTCGATAACTTGTATTAGATTCCGATAAAATTCCAGATATGAAGAGACGAGAATTTATAAAAATTTCTGCTTTAGGTGCCGGCTCACTGGCACTTTCAGGTGTGGCCCTCAAGGCAGCCGAAAAAACGTTCTTTTCCGATGATGTGCCCGGAGCAGATAAATTAAAGCGCGTTCCCACCTATTGCGAGGTTTGCTTTTGGAAATGTGCAGGCTGGGCCTACACAGACGGCAAGGGCAACATAAAAAAGGTGATTGGAAATGATGACGATCCACACTGTAACGGACGGTTATGTCCGAGAGGCACCGGTGGTGTAGGTATGTACAATGATGAGGATCGTTTGAAAAAACCGCTTATCCGCGTAACCGGAAAAGACGGAAAGCAAACGTTTCGTGAGGCATCGTGGGACGAAGCCCTGGATGTGGTGGCAAAAGGCATGAAAAAAATAGCCGAAGAGCACGGGCCGGAATGCCTGGCCTTGTTCACACACGGTTCCGGTGGTAAGTTTTGGGGCCATTTACTAAAAGCTTATGGCTCACCGAATATTTCGGCACCCTCTTATGCCCAGTGTCGCGGCCCGCGCGAAGTTGCGTGGATAGGAACTTTCGGTCAGGGTCTGGGATCTCCCGAACCAATCGACATCAGGGATACGCGTTGTCTGGTTCTGATTGGTTCGCACCTGGGCGAGAACATGCACAACGGTCAAATCCAGGAAATGAGCGATGCCATTGACAATGGAGCAACCATCATCACAGTCGATCCCCGGTTTTCAACTGCAGCAAGTCATTCAAAACACTGGTTGCCCATAAAACCATCCACCGATTTAGCATTGCTACTGGCATGGATACACGTGTTGATAAAAGAGGGTTGGTACGATAAAGAATATGTAGAAAAACACACTTTCGGATTTGAGCAACTTAAAGCCCATGTGAAAAAATATACTCCGGAATGGGCTTACGGAATTACAACCATTAAACCCGATGTGATACGCGAAACAGCCAGGGAAATGTACAATGCATCGCCATCGGTTATTGTGCATCCCGGACGGCACGTTACCTGGTACGGCGATGATACCCAACGCTTACGCGGAGTGGCCATATTAAATGCAATTTTGGGAAGCTGGGGCCGACGCGGCGGTTTTTATATGGGCGACGGTATTTCCCTGCCCGGTTATCCACACCCACCTTATCCCAAACCTAAAAAAGATTGGAGAGATGCATTCCCCGGCCAGTACGAATTAGCCGATTTGGCATTGTCCAGCGGTATTTGCGATGCCACCATTCCTTCTGCATCGCGCGATTGTACTTTTAAAGGGTGGATTGTAAACGGAACAAATTTAATTTTTACACTCCCGGATATTCGAAAAACAAAAGAAGCTATTCAAAATCTGGATATGCTGGTAGTAGTAGACACCATGCCCATGGAAATTACCGGTTATGCTGATGTAGTTTTGCCGGAATGCACCTATTTGGAGCGTTACGACATGCTTCGAACTTCAAGGCATCGTGAACCAACCATTGCGCTCAGGGCACCTGCGGCTAAACCTAAATACGACTCTAAACCCGGGTGGTGGATGGCCAAACAGGTGGGACATAGACTGGGATTGGATAAATATTTCAAATACGACACCATTGAAGAGGTGCTGGATTGGCAACTGAAACAAAAGGGTTCTTCCCTGAGAGAGATGAAGCGGTTGGGTGTGAAAAAGCTAAACCGCAGTGCGTACAACCCGATTTATTTTGATGAACGAGTGGAGCAGGAATTTTTTACCAATTCAGGAAAAATTGAACTTTACGCAACTTCGTTTGCCGATAAAGGATTTGACCCGATACCCACATACACCGCACATCCGGAGCCGCCTGAAGGCTATTATCGCCTGATTTACGGACGTGCACCCATGCACACTTTCAGCCGGACAGCCAACAATCCGAATTTAACCGATCTGATGGATACCAATTCGGTTTGGGTAAATCCCAAAGTTGCCAAACGGTGGGGCCTGAAAAACGGCCAGGAAGTCTGGTTGCAAAATCAGGACGAGATCGTTACAACTTTTCCCATAAAAGTACGCATTACCGAACGAATTCGTTGGGATTCCGTGTATATGGTGCATGGTTTTGGCCATAAAAACAAGAAACTATCAAGGGCACACGGACAGGGTGCTTCTGATTCAGAGTTAATTACAAATGTTATGGTTGATCCCATCATGGGAGGAACAGGGATGCGTGGCAACTTTGTTACTTTTCACACCACGAAACCTGAGAAAGGAGGCTTATTATGAGATATGCCATGGCTATTGATACAAAAAAATGTGTCGGATGCAGCGATTGCGTAGTAGGTTGTCAAACCGAAAATAATGTACCTATCGGCTACGCCCGCGACTGGGTAGTAGAAGTTAACAGTGGAACATATCCGCTACTTGAAACTGAAATACGGTCGGAACGGTGCAACCATTGCGAAAATGCACCATGTGTAAGATGCTGTCCCACCGGAGCCAGTCACTACAGCGATGGCGGAACCGTTTTGGTTACGCCCAACGAATGCATCGGCTGCGGTGCCTGTATTCAATCGTGCCCGTACGATGCACGTTTTCCGCACCCCGATGGGCATGTAGATAAATGCACATTTTGTTTACACCGTGTAAAAGATGGAATGGATCCGGCATGCGTAGCGGTTTGTCCTACCAAATGTATGTATTTTGGCGATTTGGAAGACCCGAAAAGCCCGGTTTCAAAAGTTTTAAAAACGCGAAAATATAAAGTGTTGGCACCCGAAGCCGGTACCAAACCACATGTATATTATCTCATCTAAAAAAATAAAAACTATTTGCCATTATGAGAGAAGAAATAATTGTAAGCGGCAGAATGAATCCGGGCGTTGATCCGGTACTGCATATTTGGGGTTGGGAAATTCCGGTCTATTTGTTCCTTGGCGGACTGGCTTCCGGGCTGTTGTTCTTTGCCGGCTTGTATTATTTGCAAGGCAAAGAAAATAAATATACCGCAGCCGTAAAAAAAGCACCGGTACTGGTGCCTGTAATACTGATCCTGGGTTTGTTCGCATTGTTTCTTGATTTGCACCACAAACCCTATTTTTGGAGACTATACACAACCATCAAACTAGAATCCCCAATGAGCTGGGGTGCATGGACATTGATGATAATCACCCCGCTATCGATAATCTGGGCGGCGCTGCATATTCGTGAGTGGTTTCCGAACTGGGATTGGAAATTCGAGTGGTTAAAGAACCTTGAGAAATTCTTTGCCAATTATAAAAAGCCCATGGCCTGGGCAATGGTCGTCCTCGGGTTAATTCTGGGAATTTATACCGGCATATTATTTTCGGCTTTCAATGCGCGTCCGTTGTGGAACACTTCCATTTTAGGGCCGCTGTTCCTGGCTTCCGGTTTATCGGCCGGGGCAGCAATGGTTAT
>CAYPSX010000215.1:0-6870 GCA_964413185.1 uncultured Bacteroidales bacterium | reverse complement strand
CCTGAAGCAAAAAAAGAATAATCAATTATAGGTCATGCATTGCTCAAAACAGGAAAGAATCTGTCGAATCGATCAAAAGTTCGATTGCTGTATGGTTTCGCCGATGGGAACTGAGGATCGTTGAAGTTTTTCCCGTCGCGGCGACATGTTCGTCTGGCTGAATACCCGGGGCGATGCCCGCGGGTTTTTGCTGCAAGCCCTTTGGGCTTGTTTTTGATAATTCCAACACATAAATTCTATATAACAATACAACAATATAACCATATAACCCTATAACAATATAGCCATATAACTTTTCCCTGCCGTCTCACTATAATCAAACAAACCGCTGTTTGATGTTTCTGGTGATTTAGCGATTAAATCCCGATTGCCTGAACGGTTCCCTTCTCCACATCATAAACACAAAACCCGCTATTGCCGCGCGCTCTGGTTATAGCTGGTATAAGAATTGAATCGTGGGGTTTGAGTTTGTATTTGCGGCCAAAGTTCCTGACTATTATTCTGGAATTGGATACGGCCATGAGTCCGGGATAATGCCGGTGGCCGGAAAAACTGTACTGCGCACTTTTTTCAATCATGAACTGCTTATGTTCTTTATAATCCTCTGCATCGAAATAAAACTTTTGCTCTGACCCTGTTAAATTTGGAAAAATGAAGTGGGTGAACAAAAACGGTTTGTTATCATACATTTGTACTTTATACTCAGGTAATTTAGATACAAAATCTATTTCCT
Source organism: uncultured Bacteroidales bacterium (assembly GCA_964413185.1). Classification (GTDB taxonomy): domain Bacteria; phylum Bacteroidota; class Bacteroidia; order Bacteroidales; family Salinivirgaceae; genus Salinivirga. The sequence continues at coordinate 6,137 of CAYPSX010000215.1, read as the reverse complement.
CGCTCGTGTACAAAGCACTTAATTCTTCGTGTTCGTAAAGCCAAACCTCATCCATTGATTTTAAAAATCGCGTCTGAAAATCAAGTTCATACCAATTGGCCGGGTAGTTAAATTTGCTAATTTCCGGGGTACGTTTTGCGGCGTGCAAGTCATGATTGCCGACAATAATTATGGAGCAGTTTTCGCGCACTAATGTAAGGCAGGCAGAGGCGTTACGCGAGTCGAAATAATCGTGGTGCGGTACACTAAAGCCCGAAATATCGCCCAAACAAATTATTTCGTCGCATTTGAGGCGCCGGATTTTGTCCATTGCCAGTTGCAATTGTATAATATCTTCGTGTATGTCAGCAATAATGGCCAGTCGCATTTATTCTTCATCTTTTTCGGGCGGAAACATTTTTTGAATGAAGTTACGTTTTTCTATGGGCCTGCCCAATAAAATATTCAGGTTGTTTTTTGCCGCCAGGTTCTGATCCCATAGCTCCAAAGCTTTTTCGTACAGCGATATAGCTTCCATATACTTCTCTTCGTGACGAAAAATGATGCCGTAATTTGTGAGCGCCACAGATAACCGGCGTTTATTTTCTAATTGCGCCTTCAGAATTTCATCAACACGATTATTTAGATAGTCGAGGCGTTTTTCCGCATCATTTTCATTTAATCCAATAAAAAAGGTGCTTTCAATTTGCTTTTTAATGGCATTACGATCCATTTCACCAAATTTATCGAGCCATTTTTCGTAGTCTGAAATTGCGCTTTTCACATGATACCGGGCATTTTGCAGCAAAGAATCTTTTGATAATATAGTAACGCCATCAAGGCTAACCGGCTGGTTATTGGCATGAATGGCCATTGACAACCAGACTGCTGCCCGGTTATTTTCCAAAACAGCTATTTCGTAGGAATTGCGGTAATGCGGATATTTCCGGTATACATCTTCAACAGAATCAAGCAAATGAAAAACAGCAGTAAAGTCATTTTCTTCGGCATACTGGTCGTATTTCTTGTACAATTTGCGGGCATCAATTATTCTTGGATCTATTTTTTCATTTTGCATCTCATAATACAATGATGCAATGCCGAAGCCGATTAGAACAAGAGCACTCATCGTTAAAATGAGTGCTCTTTTGGTGAATTTTATCATAAGAACGTTAGCTATGTACTTTCTCAACTAAAAATTTTCGAATTTCCAGTGGTGTTTTACTGGTAAGTTTTGAAACGATGATGTTGGTTAAAATTGACAATGGCGCGCCAATCCAGGCAAAATACCATGCTTGCAGATAATAACTTATAAATTCATCGAATGGCAAGGCAACTCCTTGTTTACCAGCGATAAAATAGGTGATGGCAATTACAGAAACCAATCCACCGACAAGCAATCCGGCAATAGCGCCCTGCCGGTTCGATCCGCTCCACCAGATTCCAAGCAGGAAGAGCGGGAAAATTGTACAACCGGCAAGCGAGAACGCAACAGCAACAAGCTCTCCAATTAAACCAAGTTCAAGTATGGCAATCAGAACAACAATAATAGCCATTAAAATTGTACCAGCTCTTGCCATGATAAGTTGCAAGCGCGGCGATGCTTTCGGGTTAATCACCTTCACATATAAATCGTGGCTGAATGCAGATGCCCCGGCAACCAACAGTCCGGAAACCGTTGAAAAGGCAGCAGAAACGCCACCGGCAGCCAGCAATCCTACAATTAGCGGATTAACTTCGCCCAACTGAGCTGTATAAACCACAATGGCATCTTTGGCCAGTTTGCCAACCTCCGGATTGGCTGACAGAATTTTTCCCATTGCTGAATAAACAGGTGCACTCCAGTAAAGCACACAAATAAAAAATAATCCCCACACAACAGACCAACGGGCATCCCTGGAGTTGGGAACAACGTAAAAACGCTGCAATACGTGGGGCAAGCCGGCTGTACCAATCATTAATGAAAAAGCAATAGCCATCCACTGGAAAAAAGTTTTCCCGGTAGCCGGGTCCCATGGCATGGCATACTCCGGCGATGGCACAATGGCATAATCGTGCCCCATGGAATTCATCATTCCGGTAATTTCGTTTACAGGTACTCCCTGTACAATATCTGTTACAACGGCACCATAACCAATTTGTGGCAACGCCCAGAAATAATCAAATTTAAAAGTCAAAATAAACAGTGGAATGAGGAATGAAATGATGATGATAACATATTGTATCTGCATGTTTTTAGTGACACCCAGCATACCGGAAATCAGCGTATAGGCAAGCACCACCGAGCCTCCGATAATCACGGCATATTGATAATCGAGCCCCATAATCCACTTAAACATGAGCCCTATTCCCACAAATTGCCCTACACAATAGGAAATAGAGATGAGAATTGCAATAATTGCACCTACAGCCCGCATTGTTTGTGAGTAATAGCGATCGCCAATAAAATCGGCAGCTGTATATTTTCCATATTTACGAATTTGGCCGGCCATGAGTACCAGTAGCAGCACATAACCGCCTGTCCACCCCACAACATAAGCTAATCCATGATATCCTGAACCATACATCAGCGCAGCCATACCAAGAAACGAAGCGGCACTCATCCAGTTTGATGCAATGGCCATACCGGAGCCTACCCTTGAAATGCTTCGCCCGGCAGCGTAATAATCATTCGTATCTTTGGCGCGAAAATATATTCCTACAAGAACAAACGCACAAAGTATCGCAATAAGAATAACTGATGGCCCGATTTTAAAACCACCTTCAAGTTGCGTGGCACCTACTGCAGCTTGCGTAAATGCAGGCAATGACAATAATATTAAAGGTATAATGATTTTCTTCATAATATTCTGTTTGAGGAGTACCTATTCTGAAATTTGAAGTTTTTTATTGATTTTGTCTGTTGTAAAGCTGTAAAACCAGCAAATGGCAATGAATAAAATCAGTAGAAATACAGCAGTGTAAAAATAGTGAAACGGGAACCCGAGAAATTTTGTATCGGTAAGTACAGATTGATTATGCGTAGTATACAACGGCATAGCGACTTCAACTATTTTTTTATTCTCTGCAGTAAATTCACCGGCCATTTGTGTGTGTAGCTCAAGGGGCAGGAATTTTGTTAAAAGCTCATTGGACTTTAGTCCCAGGGGCACTCTTGCCAGGGCAGCAAGTTCATTTTTAGCACTTTGGTAATTCTTATCGCTCAAAACCTTAACTTTTTTAGCTGATTTTTCGAAAGTACCAATGGCCTGAGTTATGGCAACTTTTTGTGCAGAATCGGCCAGTTGCATGGTGGCCCAGGTAATACCATTATCCAGTGCAGCCCGATGTTCCGGTTTAATAAAAACTTTCCCTGTAACCTGCAGTGCACATTGGGCAAATGTTTGCATTTCCTGCTCACTTGCATTGCCGGATTTTACCTTATCCCAAACCTGGTTAAATTCAACAAGAACGGGTTCCGGCGTTGGTTCTTCGAGTGCTCTTAACAAGAACTGGAAGCCGAAAACCGCGATGGCCCATATTGCCACCAGCCAAACGACTTTGTTTCTGTTTTTCCGGGCGCGATCTGTTGTAGGCCTGAAAAAACTAATGTGAAATTGATTGTTTTCATTCATAATGCAGCATTTATTTATTTTTCGCGAATAAATATATGGTATAATACGCACAAAATTGCACTATTATGAAATGATTCTACTTATACTGATATGTAGATTTTTATAGTTATTCTGATATTAGTGGATTTCGTAATCCAAAATCAAGAAAATATATTATTTTTGATATTATGAAGAAAGTAATCAGCACAGAAAAGCTCCCCATAAAACTTTGGTTAGATGATGTTGAAGAGGGAGCACTGGCGCAGGCGAAAAACCTTGCCAACCTCCCCTTTGCGTTTAAACACATCCCCTTAATGCCTGACTGCCATCAGGGTTACGGGATGCCCATCGGCTCAGTTTTGGCTACTGAAGATATTGTGGTACCCAATGCTGTAGGTGTTGATATTGGCTGCGGCATGTGCGCCATGCCCACAACATTGCAGGAAATCAACATAAAAAAGCTTAACAAAATTTTGAAAATAGCCCTTAAAACAATCCCGACAGGCTTCAACTGGCATAAACAAGCGCAGGAAGAAAGCCTGATGCCGGAAAAAACAACCGACTTACCCGTAGTTGAAGAACAGTACAAAAATGCAACCCAACAAATTGGCACACTGGGAGGCGGCAACCATTTCATTGAAATACAAAAAGGATCAGATGGTTATATCTGGGTAATGATTCACAGTGGCAGTCGCAACCTGGGACTTAATGTGGCCAGGCATTACAACAGTATCGCTAAAAAGTTGAACGACCGTTATTTTTCGTCTGTTACGAAAGCCAAAGATTTGGCCTTTTTACCTGTTGAAACACCGGAAGCGCAACAATATTTGGACGAAATGCAATTTTGTATTGATTTTGCTTTTGCCAATCGCAAACTGATGATGGAACGCATGTTCGATGCCATTCAGCAAGTTGTTGGAGATTGCAGTCGTGGCGACATCATTAATAAATCGCATAATTTTGCTGCCTGGGAAAAGCATTTCAATAAAAACGTTTTGGTACACCGGAAAGGCGCTACGCGTGCATTTCAAAACGAATTGGGCATGATACCGGGCTCACAGGGAACTCCTTCCTACATTGTACGAGGCCTTGGCAACCCGGATAGCTTTAAATCGTGCTCCCACGGAGCCGGCAGAAAAATGGGCAGAAAACAGGCACAACGCGAGCTGAACCTCGAACATGAAATCGGGAAACTAAACAAACAGGGAATAATTCACGGCATTCGCCGCACCAAACACCTGGATGAAGCACCCGGTGCCTACAAAAACATCCATCTTGTAATGGAAAACCAGAAAGATTTGGCACAAATTGAAGTAGAGCTGAACCCGTTGGCGGTTTTGAAGGGTTGATTAAAAACTTCATTGATATGTGTGATGGAAGAAACTTTAGCATTAACCGCTGCTTATCCCTTGGCTTCTCTCTCATAAATTAGAACTTTTTCTTTTTGTGCATTCTGGCGTGCAAAAGGTTTTAGTTGTCCCTCCTCTACCAAATCTACTTTTTTCCCTGTCAGAGCCTCTAAGTCGTTTTTTATGTGAACATATTGAAATAGCGAGACCTTACTACCTTTATTAAACACAACAATAATATCGATATCACTATCGCCTTTTTCTTCTGACCGGGCATGAGAGCCAAAAATCCAGGCTTTATCTATGGGTTTGGTCATAAAATATTCTGATATCTTATTTGCTGTTGTTTGATCCATTTTCAATATGAATATTTCCCTGTACTATGCTAATATAACATATTCAATCTAATTTTGGTTACTAATTTTCATGTTTTTTAATTTGATGTTTTTCTGCAATCAAACCAATACCCGAACTTTTAACTGCCTGATGCCGGATTTATGCTGAGACAATAAAAACAACTATATTCGCACAAACCAAAACAAAAAACTATGCTGGGAACCATTATCAATACAGTTGCTGTGATAGCCGGAAGCGCATTGGGTTTGATCATCAGGTCGCGTATGCCCAAACGCATTACAGAGCGCGTTTTTCAGGCAATTGGTCTTTTTACCTTGTTTTTGGGAATACACATGGCCATGAAAACCAACAACTTCCTCATTCTGATTTTCAGCATGGTAATTGGCACTATTTTGGGCGAATGGATGGATATTGATGCAGCTTTTAACCGGTTCAGCGAATGGCTACGCTCAAAAATGAAAAATAAAGGCGAAAGCACCTTTTCTGAAGGTTTTGTTACCTCATTTCTACTATTTTGCATGGGTTCAATGACCATCCTCGGGGCTTTTGAAGAGGGTTTGGGCGATGAACCCAACTTACTCATGGCCAAATCGGTGCTCGATGGCTTTTCTTCCATAGCATTGGCTGCTTCATTGGGTATTGGCGTACTTTTTTCTGCTATTCCACTGCTACTTTATCAGGGCGGACTAACGCTTTTCGCAGCTTCCCTCGCCGACTATCTCACCGATCCGGTAGTGCATGAACTCACCGCAGTTGGCGGATTACTTCTTCTCGGACTAGGCCTGAACATTCTCAACATCAAGAAACTCAAAATTATGAACATGATTCCGGCATTGGTTATTGCCGTGGTACTGGCGCT
>CAYPSX010000214.1:0-6874 GCA_964413185.1 uncultured Bacteroidales bacterium | reverse complement strand
AAATTGGGATTTAAGTTGATGGCTTTATTGAGAAACCTTTCTGCATCTTCGTTTTCGCCACGCATGTTAAAAATAAATCCAAGGCCGCTATATGCTTCGGCACTTTCCGGGTTGAGCTCCAGCGCTTTATTGAAGTAGCGCAAAGCATCGCTGTATTCTCCCTCTGCTCTTGCTTCCTCTCCCAGTTTAATGTTTTCTTCGGCGTTGTTCAGGTTGTCGACAAAAGCCTTTTTTTGCGGGTTGCACATTTCGCAATCGCCGGTTTCTTCGTGGTAGTGGTTTTCGCAAACTTCGGCGCCACATTTCGGGCATTCAAAACTTTCTACAATCTTCATGCGCTTACCGCACGAAGCACATTTTACAACCGATCCGCTTTCGTCTACATTTTTCACAAAAGTAGCATTGCCGGAAATATTGTAATCTTCTTTGCCTGAGATGATATCGCCGGCAATTACGTTTTTATCGCCCAAATTTACACCGGCAGTTTTGTTGGCTGCAGCGGGCTCCTGTGCCTTTTCTTCTTGCGAGGTACCACAAAACGGGCAAAATTTCATGCCGGGCTGAAGTTCTTTTTCGCACGAAATGCAAAGTGTTTTCATTTCTTCAAGACGACCTCCGCATTCCATACAAAATTGCATGGTATCGTCAAATTCTTTTTGGCAGCTTGGACATTTTTTCATGGGTTTCAATTTTCAATAATTATTCTTCGGGTTGTCTTGTTCCACATTCGGGGCAAAATTGCTCATCACCCACTTCGTATCCGCAATTGGTGCAGACTTTCACTTTCTTTTTGTTGCCGGATTTGATTTGCTCCCTGACAACATTAGCATACCGGTCTTCGTTTTTGTCGGCCATTTGATGGGTGCGTTCTATTTCGCGCTCTTTGGATTGCATCATGTTGTTCATGGTTTGTGCATTAGATGCTGACATGTCGCGTACGGCCTGCATTTGCTGCTCCATAAATTCTTTCATCATGCGGGTTTGTTCCTGAGCACTTTCTGCACGGGAATCATTGGCTGCTTCGGCAGCTTCGGCTTTAAACTTTTCGGCCATAGCTTTGGCTGCTTCCGGTGTAATAGACGGGTTGGCTACCATAATTTGTTCGGCAGACATGCCTGCGAAAATGTTCAACCGTTCTTTTTCGTGGGTCTGATCTTGCTCTTTTTCCTTCAATTTACGGTCGTGCTCAGCCTGCTCGCGCTCTTGACGGATATCTTGTGCTTGTTTCAACAAATCGAGCTGCCCAAGCTGTTCCTCTTTATCCATTTCCATTTCCCGGCGGCGGCGCTCGTCCTGGTATTCATCCATTTTTCGCTGTCGGTCGTGTTGCAGGTTGAATAGCCGTTCGCCCAAATCTTCTTCCATTTTCAATTGGGCCGATTGTATCTCATGCTGCTGTTGAACAACAAGCAAATCCATTGCATGAGCGCGTTCAATTTGATGGTCTTCGCTGCGTTCCTGTATGTCGCGCTGAAGATTAGCCATCTCCTCTTCGGTGAGCAGGTTATCTTTGTTTATTTCTGCTAACCGGCTGTTAAAATCGGCTGAGTTTTGTGCATTTTGCAGTTCTGCCCGGTTTTGTTCCTGTGTAAGTCGGTTCATAAACTCGTTGCGGCGCGTGAGCTGTTCCAACTCGCGTTCAGAAAGATACATCTCCTCAGAAAGACGTTCGAGACGCGCTAACTCTTCGCGGCTGGTTTCAATTTTAACCACACCCAAAAATTCCATAAAACCAAATTGCTCGCTAAAAACCGGCTTGAGCTTTTCACCAAGCAACTCTTTTAACTCGCTGTTCAGATTTATTTTTTCGGGTGGGAATGTGGAAATTGTTTGCTTTACAATATCTTCAAGATAGGGCGATAACTCTTTGGCAAAAATTTCAGAAGGTAAAACGGTTTTATCAAGCAAATGCTTTTTATACATCTCCATAAGGTTGGAAACCTGCACGGAAAGCAGCAACCCTACATCGACTTTAACGGCTGATGTGGGAACATCTTTGAAGGTGAAAGGCAGCGAAAAATTACTGCTCCGGCATAAAACCACCTCTACCGGAAGCCGTTTTTGTATGGCCTGATTTACTTCGTTGATGTCTTTCTGGTTTTTATCGGGGCTTTTCTCGCGACTGCCAAACAGATTGGCAAAAAATCCGGCCAGGCCCGATCGTTCGCGGTCTTGTGTTTTCTTTCCAAATTTATAGACTCCGGCTTGCAACATTGATTGCAATTTACCGCCACACATCACCATGGCGAGGTAACCCTCAGGAATTACGACTCCTTTGGTTTTGGCATATTCAGAGAAAATATCTTCGGTGAGGCGCGCTGCAATTTGGCCGGGCTGCATTTCCCAGGTAACATAACCTTTATTAGGAGCTTCTTCCTGTGGCTGTTCAGGTGCCGGCTGAGCCTGCTGCTGTGCTCCGCACTTCCCGCAGAATTTGGCATTGGGTTTTAGCGGCTGCCCGCATTCTATACATTTATTTTCTGTTGATGCACCGGAATCCTGTGCCGGTTGTTCGATTTTAGTACCACATTTTCCACAAAATTTGGCGGTATCTTTTAGCTTTGCTTTACAATTTGGACATTCCATGTTGATTATTTTATGCTGTAATTTAATTATTTAGAGTCGAATTCCGAAATGATTTCACCATCGTTGTCTGTGTTGACCATCAGGTATTTATCAAACTTCTCGAGTGACTTTTCGTAAGTTAATTTGTTAAAAGTTTTGCCTTCAAACGAGTATTTTTTAAATACAGGCTCTATATTCTTGAATTCCGGATATTTTTCCCACACTTTTTTGTTGATTAGCGCCGTAATTTTTCGCTGCGCCTCATCAACTGCTTGTGTTACACGACTGTATACAGAATCCTCTTCCGGCTTTTGCGTAGTTGATTTTTCCATTTCCTCATCTGGTAAATCATCCATTTGGTCGCCATCAACACCCGGATTTTCAAGTTTTACACCTTTTAAAGTTGGCCCGGCAGCTTTGGCACTGGTTTTTTGTTCCGGCGAAAAGAAAAATAGCGGATCGCCAAACAAGTTGAACTCCATCATGGTGAGCAAACTTGTGGGCGGGTCTTTCTCTACACTGTTCGTATAGCCATTTACGCGGGCTTTCAGAAAAGCATCGCCGGCTGTCCAGCCTTGTTGAACCATTCCCAAAAAATCGTGAATTACCACATCGGCAAGGTTCATTGGCGGTGCCGATGGTCCCCACGCAATACGTGAAGAACCAACAAAAGAAACAGTTTTTCCGGCCAGCGCAGAAAGTAAGATACTGTCTTCTCTGGCCAAACCGATAAATCGGGCTCCGTAGCAAGCTTCCACACCTACAACATTCAATGTTTTATTTTGCAAGATAGCTGCCGGGGCAAATGCCACCGGATAATCCTGCCCCTTTTGCCCGAACCATTCCGCTGCCTGATCGGAACCATGCAGGTTAAAATAATGCACATTACATTGGGTATCGTAATATTGATTCAGATTTTGAAGTATCACCCCCGGGGAGATGTACAATGTATCTTTACAAACGCGGCTGTTGATCAAACCCGACACTTCCTGCCAGCAATTTGCACTCAGCCCGAATGATTTCTCATTGGTAAAATGCAAAATAGCTTCTTGCGTATTCCTGAGCAAATTAAACACATCGTTGATGTTGGTATTGGTTCCCGTAGGAATGCGACCAACGGGCAATATTGGCGTGCGGGCTTCTTCACTTTCCTGCGGATCTTTAATGGAGAGCGTGGAATAAGGCAGGTCGGAGTCTACATCTTTATCGCTGGTTGTTGTATTGGGATTGGGAAATACCGGCATGGGAATAATTTCATCTCCACCAAATATCATCACAAAGCGTGTGTCAACCTTCAGCTTACTTTTTAACCTTTTTACTGCTTTGCGCAAAAGATTAACGTGATGTTTCCAGTTTTTGCCGTTAATGGTTTTCAGAACATTGTCAGAAGTATCCAGCACAAGGTATTGCAACCCCATACTTTTATAGAAGTCTGTGTAGCCTTCCAGCACTTCCTTAAGTTTTTCGGTTTCTGCCCGACCGAATTTTTCGCTTAATTTTTTAAAGTTCGTTAGCAGAATACCGTAGTACCAATCTTTTTCGGCAGTTGCATCAACGCGTTTTTCTTTGTAAAAATTAAACGTCAGGTTTTGCGATTGCTTATCGTTCTCTATAAGCGGCTGCTGAGCCTGGGTTTGTTCCTGTGAAGAAGATTCTTCCTGCGGCACCGTAGTTCCGCATTGATCACAAAACTTATCGCCGGGTGTGAGTTTATTGCCACACTCTTCGCAAAACTTATTCATCGCGACCCTCCTCTTTTTGGCCACCGGTTACATCGCTGTCGGTAGCAGGTTCATTATTTTTCCAGGCTTCTAATAATGGGTCGGTTTTTTCGCTGATGTTTGAAATTGTAATTTGATTACCCTCGTTGTTTAGCTCGCCCTGCAACCTGCAATATTTCGCATGAAACGGCTTAAAGGCTTCGTGCATAAACGGGTTGTCGCCTTCTTTTATTAATTGGTAGGTTACGCCCTGTTCTGTCAACAAAACAGGAGCAAAATGTTCGCTTTTTGAACCTTTATTAAAAAGCACAAAAAGCACATAGCCTTCATAGGTTTTTGAATCAGACATGATTGGGAGTTTTGCATTTGTCTGATAAAAATAGAAAAATATCTATAAATGGTGAAAGTTATTAGAAAAAAAATTGAAAGCCGGTTTCCAGAATACATTCCGGTTATTCATATTTCGCAATACGTCAGGGTGCGGGATCGCTTGTAAATATTGATAATTACTTGTTGAACACTACGCTATCACCCCGGCCAGTTTATACCCCACATCGCTGACAATTTGCCCCACTTTATCGAGGTCGATGTTTTTCCCGTCGATTTTAACTTTTCCGGTTTTAAAATCAGCTTCTACAGCTTCAACATCATCGATTTGCTGTAATTGCTTTTCGACATTCATTTTACAGTGTTTGCAGTCCATTCCCTGAACGTATAAATGTGGATTATCAAGTTTTTCCCCGGCTTTTATTTCGCGGGTTTTAAATGATTTTTTGCTAAAAAAGTTTCCTGCCAGTTTCATAAGATGATAAATTATTAAAGCGGTTAATATAATTGCAGATGCCCATCCGAGCCACTGCGGTAATATTTCATGTTGATGTTGCTGCATTGATTCTGCTATGGCAAACCATTCGGATGGCAATAAATGGTCGATTACCAAACCTGAAGCAATCGCTCCAACTACGATGGTAGCGAGGTATTTTATAAAAACTAATCTTCCGAGCGAATGGGCAATTACAGTAATGGTTGCTGCATTGGTTGCCGGACCGGCCATGAGAAAAACCAATGCTGCTCCGGGCGAAATTCCTTTCAAAATTAAAACTGCCGCAATGGGAACCGAGGCCGTGGCACAAACATAAAGTGGTATCGAGGCCAAAATTACAAACAGGTATTCGTAAAACGGATTGGTCATGTACTCCCCAAAAAAGTCGTCGGGAACAACTACTGCAATCAACGCTGCCAAAACAAGTCCTATGGCCAGCCATTTCACAATGTCAGACATAAAATCGACGAATGCATACCGCAGCATGGCGATAATTTTATTGCCTTTTATTTTCTGTGTGCTTTCGGTTTCTAAAGGTTTTGTACTAATGGCTTTTTTTTCTCCGCGGTTTACCCACCAACCGCCAAAAACACCGGTAATCATGGCTACGATGGGTCGAATAATTGCCAGGGGCAATCCGAGCATCGACCAGGTAACCAGAATGGAATCGACTCCGGTTTGTGGAGTGGATGTCATAAAACTAATTGCCGACCCTTTTGATGCGCCGTTTTTATGAAATGATATACCTGCGGGAATTACTCCGCAACTGCAAAGCGGGAGTGGCACGCCAATGATGGAAGCATTCACGACCGATCGTAAATTATTCCCACCCAAAAACTTATTCACTTTATGTTGCGGAAACCACACATGCAACACGCCAGCAAATAAAAATCCGAGTATAAGATACGGAGCCATGTCGTATGTGAGTCCCCACAGTTCGCTAAAGAAAGTCGCTATATAATTGAGCATAAAAAGACCTTTTTCTTTTATAAACAAAACCCGTTCCGCAGATGTTTATTTTTACTATTTTTACAGTTACTAATGAAAAAAAGCGGGATAATGAAGCGTACAAAAATAATTCTGGTTGTTACTTCCATTTTACTTATGGTAACGGGCTTCGGGCTTATTCATGCGGGCACACCGTTCATTGAATATTTAGGAAGCGCCATGATTGGCCTGCCTGCCGTTTATTTGTTGTATTTGCTTTTTATAGCTTATAAAAATGCGCCTGAAAGATAAGTTCTACAAATTATTTTATTTGCGAGTTCCTAAATATACCTGCAAGGAGAGCATCAGCGTGTTATTGTATAATCCATAAAGTCCAAAAAACTCCATAAGTGAGTTATATTGTACATTTCGAATATACTCACCATCGCCCCAAATTGGCAATAATGAATACCCCCATTGGGCATGTACATAAGTATTGGGAAATAATTTGTATCCGACACCCAAATGCGAACCCAGTTCAAAATCATTAAATCCGGCTTCATTTGTTTGATGATAACCGAAATCAATTATTCCCTGTTCCTTTTGCGAGAACAGGTAGCCAAGACTTAGTCCGGCTTCTCCGAACACTCCGCTTTGGTGGTAATACCTGATTGTCAATGGCATTTCGATATAATGCAATCTGATGGCATAATTTATAGAGTCTCTACTTCCTTTTGGAAAATATACCATACTGAACTGCCCACTCCACTTATCGTTTAGGGGTTTTTCAATAAAACCTCCGAACCGAAAGCCGGCTTTATTAAACCCGCTTAGGTTT
>CAYPSX010000213.1:0-6875 GCA_964413185.1 uncultured Bacteroidales bacterium | reverse complement strand
TTAAAATCAAAATTATAAACATATGAAACATTTTATCATATTTCTATTTGCAGTATTTATTGTTCAAAATCTTGTCAGCCAGGAGTATGAGCAATTGGTCGACACGTCTAAAATGTGGGTCGAATGGATTGGTTGCTCTGCAAACCCGGAGACAGGAAGAACCGAAGCTTACAAGTTTGCAAACCCCAAAAAAATTGATGGCAAACAATGGTACAATATTTATTATGCTGATGATGCAGAGTACGCTGATTGGAGCCCGTGGTATTATGGTGTTTCTTGCCGTGAATCCGATCGTAAGGTCTATTGTTTGATTAACGATACTACTTATGTAATGTACGATTATAGCGTATCAGTAGGAGATACCATTACCTTTGCCAACAATCCGAACAAATATGTTATTGATCAAATAGATACAACATTTTTTGCCGGAAAAGAGCGGGCAGCATTTCATTACAGTAATTCCCGCTACTCATCAGGTACGTATTACGAAGGGGTTGGACATTCCCATGGATTGCTTATTCCAATAACCATGCAACTTATAGGCTCCGAATACAGGTTTGTTTGTTTTTTCGATGCCGGGGAATTACTCTATCATAACTCTGAATTCGAAAGCTGTTACAAAAATACAATGAGTATAAACACGCTCGATAAAAACCAAATTCAGCTTATGCCTAATCCGGCTTCAGACAGAATAACAATTATTGCCGAAACAATTGCCAAGCCAGAAACTGTTGAAATATACGATATGCAGGGACAGTTGGTTTTCCAAAGAAACGGGCTGAAAAACCAATGGCCGCTTCACCTTCCCGTGCATAACTTGTCGGACGGGGTCTATATGCTGATTCTTCGAAATCAAAATCAAGTGATTGGTACAAGGCGATTTATGAAATATGAATAACCGCAGCGAGGCATGCCTCCCCGCTGCCGAACGTGTTCTCACGTGTAGCATTTTGGAAAGCCCAACGGGCTTAAAGCACCAACACAGGGCATCGCCCTGTGCAGAGGCCAAAGGTCTAAAAAAGCCCTGAAGGGGCTGAAGCAAAATATTTCGCCGATAACCCTGCTCTGTTGCTATAAAACTTCCCATCGCGGCGATATTCACGACATTACAACGTTTTCTACCGATATATCAGGCCTAACGGCCTTTTGTTCCCATTGCTAAATCTATTTCTTTTCCAAATCCCGGGATGATATGTTTAGAAACGGAGAGGAATAATATTGCAGCCAGATTTATCCGGTTTGAATCAGAGACGGAAAGACTCGGCGTGTCTCCAAGACACACCGAGTCTGGAGCCCCGCTACCGCAGGAGTGTATCTTGTAATAAATTGGAAAGAAAAAGTTCCGCAAAATGCTATCTTGTTGTGTTTTTTATTTTGTTGCAATTCGTTCGACTCCTGCCGGAGTCGTTTTCCGTCCCTGCCAAATGGCTACAAACGTGCAAATCCTCCGGATTTGGTTGGCCGGAGATCGGAGCCGCTCCCCGCATAGCGCCTTCAGGGCGCATAGCGGATGAAAAAAATCTAAAAAAATGAATCTGCTATTCTTCGTAAATTTGATAAATCTCTATTTCTACAATATTTTTGAAATATTTGCTGTAGCCAGTTTGTTAATATTATTGTCAAGCATCACAGAAGCGATCTCTACATCGTAAATTCTGTTTCCCGTTGGCTCATATTTTTGTAATAACTGTTCAAATATTTTGATACTCGATGCTGTAGGCGTCAATAGTTGACAATTTTCTGTCAATTCATGATAAAATCCCCAAATATTCTGCTTATTAAAGTTCAATTTGGTACATACAGCAAAATATTCGCTTATGTTCTTCGTCGTAATATAAAATTCACAATTTTCCTGCTCTAGCAAGTTTTTTGCATTTTCATGAAACGATGAGGAGCGATCTAATGCATAAATAAGCGCATTGGTGTCAAGTAAAATTTTACTCATAAGCCAAATCCCTAATATTCGATTGATCGGCAGATTTACCTGAATCGCTGGCTCCAATATAATTCCATTTTCTTTTGCGAGCCGTTTTGTGTTGTGGTAGTTCAACAATGGAAATAATTACTTCTTTCCCTATGAAGCTATCAATATTATTTAAGTGAATTACCTCACTATCTATTTTGATGTGAAATGATTTTGAATGCATATTTATGATTTTTTCTCGTTTATTCAAATATACGTATTTTCATTGTATTGGTTTATGAAATTGGTTAAAATACTGATTTCATATTGTGTGCACATTTGTTGGAATTCCGCAACAAACATTCGACTCCTGCCGGAGTCGTTTTCCGTCCCTACCAAATGGCTACAAACGTGCAAATCCTCCGGATTTGGTTGGCCGGAGATCGGGGACGCTCCCCGCATAGCGGATGAAAATCCCGAAAAAGCCCAACGGGCTTATAGTATTGGTGCAGGTATTTAGATTTTATTTATTTTTCGTCGACTTTTTTCAACATCTTTTTAAATTCTTTTTCAGTGAAATGATGAAACTTATGTCTCAGGTAGCTGCGAGCCGAGAGCAAGGCAAAGCCGAATGTGTCAAGTGGGTCGAAGAGGTGCTGATATTCTCGTCAAACTGGCTACGTGTAGTTTAAAAAAACTCAGTCATTATTAATAACAGCTTTGTCCTGACCTTTTTCACTTATCAAAAGAATAAGTCACGAAGTTTTTTTATAGTAAAGAAAGCGTGAAGTTTTGTTATGTTTTTTTTGTGAATTTTGTTGGATATGCATGCAGCAATAATTAAATTTGGCAAGATAAACTCTTATAAATATGCGTTACAGGCTTTCATTACTACTATTAATAACTTTATTCTTCCACATAGAGGGATTCGCTCAAAGTATTGCTGTAAAGTCTTTTCGGGTTCTCGAAAATGATTTAGCTGCCAGAACAAACCCGGAAATCGATCAAAATGGTGAAAAGTGTGCACTGATTAAAGTTGTAACTACAGAGAAAGGCTTTTATTGGGAACCTGATATGTTAGGTATTGTAAAAACAGAAAATCATGTTGGTGAAATATGGTTATATGTGCCACATCACGCCAAGCGTATAACCATTAAACATGATCAGTTGGGTGTGTTGCGCAATTATGTTTATCCGGTTACAATTGAAAAAGCTACGGTTTACGAAATGGTACTTACAACTGATGAGGTGAAGACGATAGTTGAGAAACGGAAAATTGCAAATCAATGGCTTACTATTACCACACGTCCTGAAGGCGCCACAGTGTACCTGAATGGCGAAATGCAATCGGAATTAACCCCGTTTTTCAAAAAAGTTAAAACCGGTAACTACACATATCGCCTGGAGTATGCTAAATATCACACAGAGGCTGGTAAAATAGAAGTAACCACTGATAAAAAAGCCGAAATCAACATTGATCTGCGCCCCGCATTCGGGCAAATTGAGGTAAAAAGTGAACCTGAACAAGGTGCGCAGGTTTTGCTCAATGGCGAACCCACAGGAAAAAATACACCCTGCACATTAGAAAAAGTAGAAAGCGGTGAACACCAAATCCGCGTAATGAAAAGTATGTTTAAGCCCGCTCAACAGAAAGTTGTGGTAAGAGATGGAGAAACCACGCCCATATCTATAAATCTTTCACCTAACTTTGCTAAGGTAACCATAGAAACGAATCCCAAAGCAACCATTTTTATTGATGAGCAAAACAAAGGTAATGATTCCTGGAGCGGCCGCCTGGATGCCGGGATCCACACCGTAACAGCAAAAAAGGACAAACACAAAAGCGATAAAACCACGCTTGAACTTACTGCCGGCGACAATGAAAAAATTGAACTAAAACCAACGCCCATTGAAGGTACTTTAGATGTTACCTCAAAACCAATGGGAGCCAAAATTTTTCTTGATGGCAAAGAATATGGTACAACGCCAAACACCCTTCGCAATTTGCTAATTGGAGAATACGAGGTAAAATTAGTAAAAGAGGGTTTTGGCACCGTTATTAAAACCATCACCATCAAAGAAAACCAAACCGCAACCCTGAACGAAAACCTACCAAGCGGTAAAGAGATAACCATTACCAGCGACCCAGCAGGTGCGGAACTATATTTAGATGGGGAAAAAGTTGGCAGAACACCATACACCGCCACGCTAGGTTTTGGCAGCCGCAAGGTAAAGTTGGTAAACGGCAAAAAAACCGTGGAAGAAAACATTTCTGTTGTGCAGGGTGGTAAAACAAGTTGGGAGTTCAATGTAAGCGAAGTTGAAGGGATAATTACTAATGGCATGTTATTGGATACCCGCGACAATGAAAAATACAAAATAGTTACAATAGGCAACCAGGTATGGCTGGCAGAAAACCTGAATTACGATGCAGGAAATGGCTGTTGGTGCTATGATAATAAAAGTGATAATTGTGAAAAATACGGCCGTCTATACAATTGGGAAACAGCTAAAAAAGCTTGTCCGGATGGCTGGCACTTGCCTACAGACAACGAATGGACTGCACTGGAAGAGTATATTAGCTCTCAAGGTTATAAAGGAGGAGTAGGTAATGCATTAAAATCCACATCCGAATGGAAAAGAAATGGAAAAGGTATTGACGGGTTTGCATTTAATGCAAGACCATCTGGGTATGCAGATAATTACCGTACATTTAAAAGTATTGGAGGTGAAACAGGGTATTGGAGCAAAACAGATTTTCATGTAACCAATGCTTGGGCGTTATCAATTTTTCATAATAAAGATGATATAAAAATAAAGAGATATCGTAAGGATTTTTGTTTCTCTGTTCGCTGCCTCAAGGACAATTGATTATCTACCAAAGGCGGACGGTCGAAGCCCTTTTGACTATTTGTCTATTAATTTCCCGCGATAGCGGGTGAATTTTTTTGAAAAGAGGTTAAAAGAACGTTTACTACCGATATATCAGGCCTAACGGCCTTTTGTTTCCGTTGCTAAATCTATTCTTTTTCCAAATCCCGGGATGATATGTTTAGAAACGGAGAGGAATAATATTGCAGCCAGATTTATCCGGTTTGAATCAGAGACGGAAAGACTCGGCGTGTCTCCAAGACACACCGAGTCTGGAGCCCCGCTACCGCAGGAGTGTATCTTGTAATAAATTGGAAAGAAAATGTTCTGCAAAATGCTATCTTGTTGTGTTTTTTATGCTGCTGTAATACGTTCGACTCCTGCCGGAGTCGTTTTCCGTTTGTGCCAAATGGCTACAAACGTGCAAATCCTCCGGATTTGGTTGGCCTGAGATCGGAGCCGTATCCAATATCCACCATCCACTATCCACTATCTACTATCCAGAATCCACAATCCATCATCCATTCTTCAAAAAATCCTGTTAACTTTGTATCACGCTCAACCATTTGAATCATTTTTATATGGATGTTTTACCACTATATTTTAGCGAACACGTTATTAAACACTACGAGATTGATGCAGCAGGCCGTTTCTCGCTGGCGGCCCTGGCCAATCATGTGCAGGAAAATGCAGCCGAACATGCCCGCAGACTGAAAGTGGGTTTTAAAGACCTGCAAGTCAACAACCACGCATGGATGCTCTCACGAATACGTTTTACATATTTGTCATCGCCCCGGCTTGGCGACCACTTCGAGACTGAAACCTGGGTGAAAGATTATGACCGGTTATTTTCTTACCGCGATTTTCATTTTAAACGCAACGATGAAATTTTTGCGGTTGCAAACTCGGCCTGGGTTATTGCTGACCCTGTAAACAGGAAAATTGTACCGGTTGAGCAATATGTAAATAAAGCTTATAAGTTGAAAGACCGTTGCGCGGTAAACGAGCCGCTACCCAAGCTGAAAGGCGTAGAAGGAAAAGCGGAACATGTTTTTATACACCAGGTTCACTTTTCGAGCATCGACCTGAATCATCATGCAAACAATATCAGCTACCTGCAATGGTACCTCGATTATTTACCCGATAACCTGGCGCTTGTGCCGGTGGCAAACATAACGGTGAATTATCTGCACGAAGTGAAACTCGACGACAAAATCAGTATTTACTACGATATCCGTAAAGATGGCGATGCATTCCACATTAATTGCGAAATGGTAAACGGCGCTACAGAACAAGTCGCATGCCGCCTGCAGGCTGTGCATAAAAAGTAGTGCTTTTTTATAATATTTGACCTCATTTTACGGTTTAAAACATTTAAAGCATTTTCTTTGCAAAATTGTAGATGAAGTGGTTTATGTCGATTACGCATATAATGCTTGTATCTGGCTTAATCACAATAAATTGAAGTAGATCGGATGAAGAATCTTATTGTTTTACTATTTACCAGCTTAACGATTTTAAGTCAGGCCCAAACCACAGCCTTAGTTACAGGTCGCGTAACCGATATTGATAATTATCCGATTGAACTGGTCAATATTGTGGTAGAAAACACCCAAACCGGTACAACATCAGCTTTTACCGGAAAATATAAAGTTATTGTTCCTGCCAATGAAGATGTACGCGTCGTTTTTAGCAGCATTGGTTACAAGCGAAAAACCGAAACGGTAAATCTTAAGCCGGGCCAGAAATACCGGCTCGATGTTGATTTGGAAATGACATCTGAAAAGCTTGGGGAGATAGAAGTTGCAGAGGAACGCAAACGTCATTCAACCACGTATTACATCGATCCGCGAAGTATAGAAAACCTGCCCGACGTTTCGGGTTCTGTAGAAGGCCTGATCAAAACCATGCCGGGCGTATCGTCCAACAACGAGTTGAGCAACCAATATTCGGTGCGGGGCGGAAATTACGATGAAAACCTGATTTATGTAAATGGCGTTGAAATTTACAAACCTTTTCTTGTGCGCTCAGGCCAGCAGGAGGGGTTAAGCTTTCTCAACTCCGATATGGTGGCGAATCTTTCGTTTTCTGCCGGTGGTTT
>CAYPSX010000212.1:0-6893 GCA_964413185.1 uncultured Bacteroidales bacterium | reverse complement strand
AAAACTTTGAGAATCTTCCGCCGACCGATCAAATAGAAAAATCTATTTCCAGATTAAATGCCTATACTGCTCAAAAACCTGAAAAGGATGAACTAATTTATGAATTGCGGAAAATTTTAGAATCTTTCAGGAGTTGAAGTTTGGAAAAACAGTTGGTTTTCTTACAGAAATTATATAGAAAAAAAACCTTCAGGTTCTGGCTGAAGGTTTTTTTATTTCTATACGTGATTTGAAAAATATTTCATGAATTGCGATCTTTCGTACATTTCCGGGTTCTTAAGTTTTTTGTAATTTAATTTGCCCCTGAAATCATCAACAGTTTCAAAGCCTTTGTTATCCATCCATTTACCAAGTTCTTCAATTATTTCTTTGATTTTAGATGTTCCGTTTTTGTATATAGTAGAACAAATTTGAGTTGTTGTGGCTCCTGCCAGCAACGTTTTAATTAAGGCGTCAGCAGAATGCACCCCGGTTGAGGCTGAGATATCCAATCCATGAATTTTTCCTGATGCAATAGCTACCCAACGTAACATTTTTCTAAGGTCAGATGGGTTGGAGAATACTTCGGCAGATTTAATTGAAAGATTGTCGATATCAATGTCGGGTTCATAGAAGCGGTTGAAGAGTGTTACGCCATTTACTTTGTTGGCATTAAACCGATCTAATATTGTAAGCAGGTTTGTAAACTGCTGGCCTACTTTAAATATAATTGGAATGTTTATTTTTTCTCTTAGTTTATCGAATAGTTCATAATAGATATCTTCATACTTTTCGGCTTTTTTGTTTTTGTCAAGTGGTAAAATAAATACATTGACTTCCAGTGCATCGGCGCCCGCGTTTTGTATTGATTTTGCAAAGTTAATCCACTCTGATGCTGAAATGCAGTTAATGCTTGCAATAACCGGAATGTCTACTGCTTGCTTGGCCTCTTTTATTAGTTTAAGATAATCGTTCAGCGAGTTGTCTTTTGTGTATCCTTTTATATAATCGGCTGCTTCGGGGTACTCGTTAGCTTGATTGCTGCTGATTGTGTTGTTTGCCTCGAAGGTGATTTGTTCTTCAAAAAGGCTTTTGAGGATTACTGCACCAGCTCCCTGTGCCGCAATATCTTTGATTTTTTCAACATTATCTGTTAAACCTGAGCTGCCTACAATTAACGGGTTTTTTAATTCAAGGCCAGCGAAATTTGTTTTGAGATCAGCCATATAAGTAAATTTTAGTTTTTTACAAATTAAGCATTTTTTCCGTAATTAGTGGTTCCACAAAAATACTTATTTTTTCGTTGTGCCCAGTAATAAAACTTCAAGAATAAGGCGTGTTCGTTTTGAAAACAAGGAGTTTACTGGTGTAATCGACTGTTTTCAAAATGAACATAACGCAATTATTGGAGTTTTATTACGGGCACTAATTACGGGCACCAAAAATAGAACTTCCTATGCGCACAAGCGTACTTCCTTCTTCAATTGCTATTTTGTAATCGTGCGACATGCCCATGGATATTTGGTTAAACTCGTTGTGCTTGAATGTTTTTTCTTTGAGTTGATCAAATATTTTTTTTAGTGTCTGGAATTCTCTCCTTACCTGGGTTTCATCATCGGTGTAGGTTGCCATTCCCATAACGCCTCTGAAACAAACATTTTCGAGGCTTTTTAAATGGTTGCTTTTTACTACTTCTTCAAATTCTTCCAGTGAAAAACCAAACTTTGTTTCTTCTTCTGCTATATGGAACTGTAATAAACAATCTATTGTGCGGTCGTGTTTTTTTGACTGCTTATTGATTTCTTTTGCAAGCCTGAAGGAGTCAACCGCATGTATCATATAAACATAAGGAGCAATGTATTTTACTTTGTTCCTTTGTAAATGGCCTATCATGTGCCATTTAATATCATCGGGTAATTGTGGTTGTTTGGTTTGTAGTTCCTGAGCTTTGTTTTCCCCAAAATCCCGATGGCCCGTATCGTAGGCCGCTTTTATATCTTCAATGGGTTTTGTTTTCGATACTGCCACAAGTTGTACGCTCTTCGGTAAATTAGATTTTATTTTTTTTAAATTGTTTGTTATCGACATGAACTAGATATTTACGCTTAGTACAAATCCGACTCCGTGAATGTTTTCGATTTTGATTCTTGTGTCTGGTTTTAGGTATTTTCTCAGTTTTGTAATAAATACATCGAGGCTCCTGCCATTGAAATAATCGTTTTCGCCCCAGATTTTTGTGAGCATTTCTTCCCGTTTTACTATTTCATTCATATTGTCGCACAGCATTTGAAGTACGTCTGCTTCGCGTTTGGTCATTCTGCGTTTTTCTGCGGTGCTTTTCAGTTCCAGGTTTTTACAGTCAAAGTTATATTCCCCAATTTTATAGATACAATCTTCATCTTTGGTTTTAACTGTGCGCTTAAGCAGAGCTTTGATACGGAGGAGCAGGAGTTCATTGTCGAACGGTTTGGCAACATAGTCATCGCCGCCGGCATTGAATCCGGATATCTCATCATCTTTCATATTTTTCGATGTCAGAAAAATAATCGGAATTTCTTCATCAATAGCCCGTATTTTTTTTGCGATTTCATAGCCGTTTTCATCCGGGAGCATTACGTCAAGTATTACCAGGTCGATGGGTTGGTTTTGAAATTGCTCCATTCCTTGTTTTCCGTCTTCTGCGGTATAGGTTTCATACCCCGCTTCTTCGAGTGCGTCAGTTACCATTGCAGCTTCGGCCGGATTGTCTTCTACTAATAGTATGAGTGTTTTTTCTTGCATGGCTTTTAGTTTGTAATGCCCTAATCATCAGCAAAGAATTAGTGACAAAAATTTGCTACTAAATTACAAAAAACTAATTTTTTTTAACAAGTCTTTAACAGATTTTAATCAAAAATCTTCTTGTGTTAGTCTAAAAAATGCTTGAGAGTTGGCTTTTAGATTGCGTTAACTGCTTTTTTTTTGATTATTTTTCTTAGTAAATTTGTTGTTTTTGCTTCAAATGTTGAAAATATTTTTCCGTTTGGCCTCTTGTACAATTTTTTCATGGTCAAAAGCCAGTGGTGGTAGTTTATTTAAATCGAACCAATCTGCTTTTGCGGCATCATCGTTGGCAGAAACAGGAATTTTTTGATCGATGGCAGCAAAGAAAATGGTACTAATGGTGCGTCCACGGGGATCTCTGTCTGGTTCTGAAAAAGTTTTGAACTGTTCAAGGTGTTTTACCGAAACTCCGGTTTCTTCTTTAAGTTCTCTTTGTGCAGCTATCTCAAGGGTTTCGTCAGGATCGACAAAACCACCCGGGAATGCCCATTGTCCCTGAAACGGTGGGTTTTTGCGTTGTATCAACAACAGTTTTTGCGGGGCTCCCCGGTCAAAAAGCATGATGTCAACTGTTACTGCAGGTCGCGGGTATTTATATGTGTAGCTCATTTAATCGTCTCTTTTTTTTAATCGTCTTATGACTCTTAAATGATGTGTGTATTTTTTTAATTCCTGGTTATAAATTCCCTGATGATCAATGGAGTCGATTCTAACTTCTCCTGATGCGTGAATAATATTTTTATTATCGAGCAAAATACCTGTATGCGTGATTTTACCGTCTGGTTTATCAAAAAAACAAACATCGCCTTTTTTTGCTTCGTTCATGAATGCAACTGTTTCTCCGTAACTAACTTGTTCACTGGCATCGCGTGGCAATAAAAAGTCTTCAATTTTAAAGGTGTTTAATACCAGCGCTGAGCAATCAATTCCCAAAATTGTTCGTCCACCCCATAAATAGGGTGCTCCGAGTAAATCCAGTGCATAATCTGCTGCTGTTTTGTTTTTTTCTGCATTACCCTGCGTTAATTGATATTTATGCCGGCCAATTTGCCCTTCTTTTCCATCAAAGTATGGTAGTGTGCTGCCTTGCGAAATCATTATTTTTTTGTTCCCGTTTTCAATAATTCCGAAAGGCGTTGAGAGTACAGGGTGCACTCTGTCGTTTATTTTTTGATAATCTTCATGATTTATAGAGTGAATACATTTAATATCTATCCATCCAAGATATTGATCTGTATCCGTATAAACAAAATACCAGTCTGATTTTTGATCTATTATTTTGCAGGTTTCGCCAAATAGCATTTGTGTTACCAGTTCGGAACATTCTGTGTGTTCTGCTCTTACAGCAGTCTGGCCTTTTATGCATACTCCGTATTTCATGTATAGCAGTTGTTAGATTTTTAGTGTCGATTGTGCTGAAATAATGTTTCGTCTTTTGCAATCTCGTAAATTTACATGCTTAGGGGCAATATAACAAGAAAACAGCACAAATACTGGTTTTTAGTCTGAATTCTATAAGAAACCATTGGAACAGAGTGTGTGTTTAAGTCGCTAATAATCAAAAACTCACATTATTTCTTATAGAAAGAGGGAATGATATCAATCGTTTGTTTTTATGAAAATCTTCATTATTTTTGGGTGCGATAAAAAGAAAGTTTTTTTACTATGAGAAAAACGTATTTTCCAGGAATTTTTTATTTCGTAACAGCCATAAATGTTGGCTTTCAGAAACGGTTTGGAGGTCTCTAATACCATTATTTTCTTTTCTTCCTCTGTATATTTAATCTAAAATTAGTTAGTATAACATAAAAATATAATTCGATGCAAAAACTATTATTGGGAGATGAAGCTATTGCACAAGCAGCAATAGATGCAGGCATGTCCGGTATTTATGCATACCCCGGAACCCCATCCACCGAAATAACAGAATATGTACAAGCCAGCAAGGTTGCCAAAGAGCGCAAAATTCACAGCGATTGGGCAGCTAATGAGAAAACCGCCATGGAAGCGGCATTGGGAATGGCTTATGCAGGTAAACGCAGCATGGCGTGTATGAAGCATGTTGGTTTGAACGTTGCCGCAGATAACTTTATGAATGCCGCCATTACCGGTGTAAACGGAGGTATGGTGGTTGTAGTTGCTGACGATCCTTCAATGCATTCTTCTCAGAATGAGCAGGATTCACGCTATTATGGTAAATTCGCCATGATTCCTGTTCTGGAACCTTCGAATCAGCAGGAAGCTTATGACATGGCTTATGGAGCTTTTGATTTGTCGGAAAAATATAAAATTCCGGTAATGATTCGGGTTACAACACGAATTGCACACTCCCGTGCCGGGGTTATTACAAAGGAAATGAAGCCACAAAACGAACAGTCACTTCCATCAGACCCCCGACAATTTGTGCTTTTGCCTTCAATTGCGAGGAAACAATATAAAGGATTGCTCTCAAATCAGGAGCATTTTAATGCTGAGTCGGAAAAATCATCCTACAACGCTTATTTTGATGGCGATGATAAAAGCATGGGCATAATTGCCTGCGGACTTGGCTACAACTATCTCCGCGAAATTTTGCCGGAAAATAAGTGTAAGTATCCGGTTTTGAAAATAACTCAATATCCGATCCCCGAAAAGCAGGTTAAGCAAATCGCTAAAGAAACTGATAAACTGCTCGTGATTGAGGAAGGATATCCAATGGTTGAGGAAATGATTAAAGGTTTCCTTGAAAAAGAACCGGTTACCGGTCGTTTAGATGGCACATTGCCCCGCGATGGTGAATTGAACGCAGATATTGTAGCTGCTGCGCTGGGCATTCAAACCGGAGCAAAAGAAAGCAAAACGCCCGAGTTTGTTGCTAATCGGCCACCCAGCATGTGTCCGGGGTGTAGCCACATTGACGTTTACAATGCGTTGAACGAAGCATTGGCGCCATTCGGACAAGGTCGCGTTTTTTCCGATATCGGCTGTTATACGCTTGGTGCACTGGAGCCTTTCAACGCCATTAATACATGTGTTGATATGGGGGCATCAATTACAATGGCCAAAGGTGCTGCCGATGCTGGTCTAATTCCTGCGGTTACAGTTATTGGCGATTCAACCTTTACACACTCCGGAATGACTGGTTTGCTGGATGCCGTGAATGAAAATTCGCCCATTACCGTAATTATTTCCGATAATGAATCTACATCAATGACAGGTGGCCAGGATTCGTCAGCTTTAGGTCGTCTTGAAGCTATTTGCGAAGGGTTGGGCGTTGCCCCTGAGCATATTCGCGTTTTGAATCCCATCAAAAAGAACCATGATGAGATGGTACAGGTAATGAAAGAAGAGTTTGATTTTGACGGACCTTCTGTTATTATACCACGCCGCGAATGTATCCAGAAAGCTGCTCGCCGCAGAAAAATGGAAGCAAAAATGAAAAAGCAAAGTTAAAAATAAAAAAACTGAATATATGAAGACTGATATCATATTAGCCGGTGTAGGCGGACAGGGAATTCTGTCTATTGCAGCTACACTAGGTGCCGCAGCACTTGAAAATAACTGGTACCTTAAGCAAGCCGAAACTCACGGTATGAGCCAGCGTGGTGGCGCAGTTGTGTCACATCTGCGCATTTCAGATGAACCAATATACTCTGATCTGATTCCCAAAGGAAGCGCTAACGTAATTATTTCCGTAGAGCCCATGGAATCTTTGCGCTATGTAGATTATCTTTCAGAAGATGGATACCTTGTAACCAACACAAAACCGTTTGTGAATATCCCAAACTATCCGGAAGAGAAAAAGCTTATGGATCACATCAAATCGCTAAAAAACGTAGTGGCCATTGATGCCGATCAAATTGCCAATGACCTGAAGGCGCGTCGTAGTTCAAATATTGTGATGCTCGGAGCCGCAGCTCCGTTTCTCAATATGGAACTTTCCATACTTGAAAGTGGTTTGCGCCAGATTTTTGGTTCTAAGGGTGAGGAGATTGTTGAAATGAATATGAAAGCTTTGCATGCGGGATATAATTTCGCAATGGAAAATAAATAGAGTTCGTCTATAAAGTCCGACTTCTTCGTTATGCTTGCCCTCAAAATGGTCATTTACG
>CAYPSX010000211.1:0-6903 GCA_964413185.1 uncultured Bacteroidales bacterium | reverse complement strand
AGCCTCGTTATCGAACTTTATAGTTCAGAATCTTTAGTTTATGGACAGGCTCTAACTACCGATTAGTCGCGGCGTGAGTTTGCAAATAAATAGTACGAAAGTCAACAACTGCAACACAGCTCATTAAATTACTCATACCGTGACTTGCTTGCCATAAATCGGTGAAAATCAACATTGGAAACGATCACTAGCCCGGTCATTTATGGCCGGGTAAAAAGTTCCGGAAAGTTCGCGGGCTTTAGCCCAATCATCTCACACCGCGACTTGCCACAATTCGGCGAAAAACAAAATTTGAAAACGTTCAATAGCCCGGTCATTCATGGCCGGGTAGAAGTTCCGAAAGGTTCGCGGGCTTTAGCCCAAATTCTGAAAAGAACCATAGTCAGAGCGCGAGGCGTTGTTGTTAGCAGTTTCCAAAACATCAATTTTATTACATTTTGCAACGAACTCGCGCCTTGACTTTCGGGATATTCCACAGAATAAGAATATGCCACACCTAACGGCGTTCAGCGATGTGGTTTGCCGATTGCTACCAATATTTCACGCCTAACGCCGTTAAATTACATCCAATAAAAATCCCGGAGAATTTCGTTACCCTATTCCTTGCACACCTTAATAAGTTTTGTTATGTTTGGATGAGAAAAATGCCAGTGAATTGCAAGTCTCAATACACAAGCTGATGCTGATGCTTATGTTTATAAAAGAGAGCAATTTCGCCAAAGCCTAAAAGTGCATATTATGACTGATGTACATGATAAAAATACCAGAAGCTACAACATGTCCAGAATTAAAGGAAAAAACACAAAACCTGAAATTTTGGTACGTAAGTTCCTTAATGCAAACGGTTACAGATACAGGTTATACGATAAGAAATTACCTGGAAAGCCAGATATTGTATTGAAAAAGTACAATACGATAATAGATATAAGAGGATGTTTTTGGCATTCGCACAAGAACTGTAAATTTGGTGGTCAAGTTATAACGGCATCTCAAGAAATATTGTAGCTAAAGAATTAATTTTAACCTTTATAAACAAAAATGGAGATAAACTAAGACCAAGAGTTATTAAATAGTGGCGGGCAAGATAAATGAGTGTAATTAAGAGCTTAAATCGCTGTAATTAAGGTAAACTTACATGCTGAATTATTATTATAAAGATAGTATTCAATCTTTCATTGGAAAAACTACTGAAGAGGTTATTGGAGAAATTACTTTAGCCAATCAATTTGATTCAACATTGGCCCAGAATAAGTCATGGGAGGTTCAAATATCAATCTTGAGAGAAGCTTTTTGGAATTTTGAAGGAACTATATTTTTTGAATTCTCAATACCACGAATGGGAAAGAGGGTTGATGTTCTAGCAATAATTCAGAGTGTTGTATTTGTTATTGAATTTAAAGTAGGAGAGCAAAATTACTACCGCTCAAACTTAGAGCAAGTATGGGATTATGCATTAGACCTCAAAAATTTTCACGAACCAAGCCATAAAGCTTTTTTAGTTCCAGTTTTGGTTGCGACTGAAGCCAAATATTCATCAGGGGAGATATTAACAACGTCCCATAAAGATAATTTATCATTACCAATAAAAGTTAATAAAGGCGAGTTTCGTGCCGTTATTGGTCGTACGATAGATTTTTTTGGTGATGCTCAAGATTTACATCCAGATCATTTTGCCAAGGGGCGCTACTATCCAACTCCAACAATTGTTGAAGCAGCATTAACTCTTTACCATAGCCATACCGTAGATGAAATAACCAGAAGCGATGCTGAAGCAAAAAATTTAACCAAAACTACATCCGTAATATCAAAAATAATAGCAACAGCAAAGTTGGAAAAAAGAAAAATAATTTGTTTTGTTACTGGAGTTCCTGGGGCTGGTAAAACATTGGTCGGTCTAAAAGTGGCTACTTCACATCTTGATGAAATAAATGGAAACGCAAGTGTATACTTATCAGGTAATGGACCTTTGGTGGCGATACTTCAAGAGGCTTTAGCAAGGGATAAAATAAAAAATGAAAAGGCTAATGGAATTAAGCTGACAAAAGGAAAGGCTAAAGCAAGCGTAAAAACTTTTGTCCAAAACATTCACCATTATCGAGATGCATACCTAGTTGATCCTAATCCACCTTATGATCATGTAGCGATATTTGATGAAGCTCAAAGAGCTTGGAATAGAGAACAAACAGTAAAATTCATGAGGCAAAAAAAAGGTCAACATAACTTTGAGTATTCAGAACCCGAGTTTCTTATATCGTGTCTTGATCGCCATAAAGATTGGGCAGTTATAGTCTGCTTAGTTGGAGGAGGCCAAGAAATAAATACAGGTGAGGCTGGTATTTCTGAATGGTTGAGCGCAATCAAGAATCGCTTTTCATATTGGGATGTTTTTATTTCACCTAATCTTACTGAATCTGAATATTCTGCTTCTGGCATAATATCAGAATTACAACTGAGGACTAATGTAAGTTTAGATTCTGATTTGCATCTTGGGGTTTCAATGCGCTCATTTAGAGCAGAAAATTTATCCCTCTTTGTTAAACATTTGCTAGATATGAATCAAGAAAAAGCTATAGAAGTCTATTTAAAACTAAAAGATAAATATCCTATTGTCCTTACAAGAAACTTAAAAAAGGCTAAAGAATGGCTTAAGCAAAAAGCAAGAGGTAGTGAAAGGTATGGTATTGTTGTATCGTCACAGGCACAGAGGTTAAAACCATTTGCTATTGATGTAAAATCTCCTATGAATCCAGTTTACTGGTTTTTAAATGATAAAGAAGATGTAAGATCCTCATTTTACTTAGAGGATGTAGCTACTGAATTTCATGTTCAAGGCCTTGAGTTAGATTGGGCCTGCATTACTTGGGATGGAGATTTAAGATACTCAAAAGATGGTTGGAAAACTTTTTCTTTTGTGGGGTCTAAATGGCAAAACATCCTTAAGGAAGATAGAAAAAAATATTTGATAAACGCCTACAGGGTATTATTGACCAGAGCAAGGCAAGGAATGGTGCTAGTTATTCCAGAAGGGAATCCAGCTGATCACACACGAAACCCTGATTATTACGATCCAACCTTCAAATACATAAAGAGTTTAGGTATACCTGTGATATAAATTGTCTCTATTTTTTTAACAATGGTTGTCATTTTTACATATCTTAATTTATCAATATTTAGGGCTTATGGATTTACAATTTATTAGCATATAAAATAACATCATTTTTGAAAGTGGTGTAGAATTGATTTTTATTTTAAAACTTGCTAAAAATAATATTAGATCAAAGTCAAAAGCATAATTCTTAATGATATAAATAACATTTTTACGAAAATCAGATTCAAGGGATTTTACATCTGCAAATAGAACAAAATCACTATTTTTTTGGAGTTTTTTAGGCTTGTATTTTAAAGTAGCCATTTCCCATAAAATCCCAATATATCAAACTTTAAAGTTGAATATCTCAATCAATTGTTGTATCTTTACCACGATAATGTAATGTATGGTATCTAAAAAACAAGTTGAGGAATATTTATACGATCTGAGTTTTAAAATTGATTTTTTCGGCATATTATTTCGTGATGACAGGGGAAAGAATCAGCAGACTTTACATGATTTGGAAATTTCACCAAATCAGCGCAAAGAGATTGTAAAATCTTTGAAGGTTGAAGATTACGCCGAAGGTCCATTACCAGAAAAAATGCATGGCATATTACCCATGTGGGTCTTTGGCAAAATTGTTAAGCAACAAGAGGTTTACATAAAAGTTAGTATGGGAATTGAAAATAATCAGGCTGTATGCATCTCTTTCCATATTGCAGAACATCCCATGAGTTATCCATTTAAAAAATGAAGCAATGAAGAGTCCATTTACCGGAAAGGAAATGAAAATTGTAAAAGAATGGCGATCAATGAATTTTCGTAAAGATTCATTTGATGTGCTTTTTCATGCATACAGATGTGAAGATACCGGGGAGCAATTCGAGGATGATGCATTGGCCAATTTGAATTATAATCAACTCGTAAACCAATACAGGGTAAAATATCGCATACCATTTCCTGAGCAAATTATGGCTATCCGTAATAAATATGAAGTTTCAGCCTCAAAAATGTCAGAGATATTGGGCTTCGGTGTCAATAGTTACCGTCAATATGAAAGTGGCGAGGTTCCCAGTCAATCCAATGCCCGGTTGATTCAGCTTGTGGATGATCCTCATGAGTTTAAAAAGCTGGTTGATTTAAGCTCAACATTAGAAACAAAGGCAATTGAGAAAATCCATAAAAACATTAAAAAACAATTGGAAGCGCGGAAAGCGAACAAACTAGAGAGGCATTTAGAGCATTATTTTTTCAGTTCAGGCTTACCTACTTCTTTCACTGGTTACAAGAAACCGAATTTTCAAAAGTTTACTGAGATGGTCGTATTTTTCACCGAACAACTGCAACCGTGGAAAACGAAGTTAAATAAATTGTTGTTTTATGCTGATTTTTTGATGCATAAAAGAACAGGATTTTCCATGAGCGGCGTACAGTATCGTGCCATCCCGATGGGGCCGGTGCCCAATAATTTCAATAGTATTTTCGAATATTTAGCCAATAAAGAAGACATCGAGATTCAATTTACCAACTTTATCAATGGGGGAACCGGAGAGCAATTTAAGCCCACGGCCCATAAGAAATTTAATAAAGAACTGTTTTCGGAGTTTGAACTGAATATCTTATCTGAAGTCGCCATGCGATTTGAAAAAACATCAACAGATGAAATTATTGATATCAGTCATAAAGAAAAAGCCTGGTTGGAGAATAATGAAGAAAAAAAACTAATTGATTACACGTATAGTTTTGAGCTAAATCAAGTTTGAGCGAGAATCGCTCAATTTGGGTTGCAATTATCTCATTGCCGCTTTCATTCCTGATCGCGGGAAATTTCACAATCATGCACCATGCTCAGATAGACACTTGAACCTGAAAAAATCACCAGCCCGGTCATTCATGGTCGGGTAAAAGGTTCCGTAAGGTTCGCGGGCTTTAGCCCAATCATCGCAACAGGAAATGCAGATTAATTTATCGCTACAATATAAGAATATGCCACGCCTAACGGCGTTCAGCGCTGTGGCTTGCCGAAACGCTACCGATATTTCACGCCTAACGGCGTTAAATTTAATAAAAAAAAATCCCGGAGGGATGATATATTGGTTGCAACGGTTTAAGAGAAACGGAAATCGCCGCGCCGGAACAGGAATCAGCGATGTAAGGTCGTCATCGGCGGAATGAAACGAATAAGAAAAATTCACGATCTATCATCCAATATCCAATATCTAAAATCAACATTGGAAACGATCACTAGCCCGGTCATTTATGGCCGGGTAAAGATCCCGAAAAAAAGACGGAACACAAATCCCGCCTTGGTATTTCCAAAATCGAATTTATTTGTGAGCAGTTAGTACTCCAGCACCTCATCTTCGCCCTCCATCAACTCCAGTGCTTTAAATGCCAGTGTTTCTATGTCGTCGGAGCCGGGGTAGATCGATATTTCTGCGAATTTTTTTACACGTTCGGTAATCTTTTCTACCAGCCATTCATTTTTGGCCATTGGGCCGGTAATGATTATGGCATCGGCTTCTCCGGCCAGTACAGCAAACATTGAACCGATGGTTTTAGCTACCTGGTAACCCATGGCTTCCAAAACGAGTGCAGCTTTTTCATCGCCGCTTTTTACTTTTCTGTCTACATCAATGCCGCTGAATGTGCCAAAATGTGCGTATAGTCCGCCTTCAGCGCTTATTCTTTTCAACATCTCTTCCTCAGAATATTTACCGCTGTAACACATCCTGATAAGGTCGCCGGTGGGTAAACCGCCTGCCCTGATGGGCGAAAACGGTCCGTCGCCGTCAAAGCCTATGTTGGCATCAATTACGCGGCCTTTTTTGTGTGCGCCCACGGTGATTCCTGTTCCCAGATGTGCTACAATAAGGTTAATATCTTCGTATGCTTTGCGAATAGATTTGGCATATCTGCGCGCTACATTTTTTTGGTTCAGTGCATGGAAAATCGAACGCCGTTTAATTTCGGGCAAACCGGTAATGCGGGCTACATCTTCATACTCGTCTACCACTACCGGATCGGCAATAAAAGCTTTGGCATTGGGCAGGCTTGCAGCAATGCTGTCGGCTACAAGGCCGCCAAGGTTCACCACATCCGATCCCAGTTCCGGGTCTTTTAAATCTTTTTTTACTTTTTCGTTAATGAAGTAAACCCCTGATTTTACCGGCCTGATTAATCCACCGCGGGCAATCACCACCCGAATGTTCTCTACATAACTTTCATTTTCTTCCAGCTCTTTCATTACGGCATTTTTGCGGTATTCGGTCTGGTCTTCGGGATATTCAAATTTTTTCAAGTCCTCTTCCGAATGGTTGATGTTTTTCAAAAAAACAGGTTTTTTATTGTTGTAAATACCGATTTTGGTAAATGGATGCCTGGGGTTGACCACCAGTGTTAAGTTGTCTGTAGAGTATTCGGTTTTAAAGTTCATAGGCTCGGTTTTTTGGTGATTGATTTTTTTTTATGCAATTTACACATTTCTGTGGTTCTTACCACCTACTCTTTGGTCATAAAATTGAAAACGATCACCAGTCCGGTCATTCATGGCCGGGTATGCGAAAATGAATTGAAAACTGCCGCGACGGGAAATAAATCATCGAAGAACAGTTGCTATCAACGAAATCACCTCATCATCATCCACGATCGATATTAGTCAGAGCGCGAGGCGTTGTTGTTAGAAGTTTTCAAAACATCAATTTTATTACATTTTGCAACGAAATCGCACCCTGACTTTTCGGATATTCCACAGAAGAATATACCACACCTAACGGTGTTCGGCGCTGTTGTTTACCGATACGCTACCGATA
>CAYPSX010000210.1:0-6934 GCA_964413185.1 uncultured Bacteroidales bacterium | reverse complement strand
TTCCATTTTGTACGAGAGCCTGATTTTTTTCAAGACTCTGCAAAGCTTTTATGAGCGATTCATTGGGCAACACACCACCATTGATCACGAAAAAATCGTTGTGGGGCTGAAAAGGATATTTCTTTTGCAAATAGGGTTCTGTAATGTAGGATGCTTCAAGTTTTAAGCGTTTTTTCCATTTTTCGGCAATGGTAAGGATGCCAATTCTTAGTTCTGCCACCGGCCGGGTGTAGGTGAGCGGCAAAAGGTTTTTATGATTAAAATCGATAAATACTATATGTTTCATGATTTCAATATTTTAATTGTAGCAATTGATCAGTGGTGAAAATTATAACTAAATGCTAAAATTAATAAAAAAAAGCCCCGTTGTGTCAACGGAGCTTTGATATTGTTGCAAATAATAATTACTTGCGGTTTTCGTAATGCTTTTTGTAACGGTTTTTAAATTTATCAACACGTCCTGCTGTATCTACAAGTTTCATTTTACCAGTATAAAATGGATGTGAAGTGTTTGAAATTTCCAGTTTAACTAAAGGATATTTCTCGCCGTCAATCTCAATTTCTTCTCTTGTGTTTGCGCCGGAACGGGTGACAAACGTGTTTCCGTTAGACATGTCTTTAAATGCCACTAACCGATAATTCTCTGGATGTATACCCTTTTTCATTGCTCTATATTTTATGAATTTTCTCTTTTTTTCGGATTGCAAAAATAACCATGCATTTTTAAATATCCAAACCTTATGCGTATTTATTTAAGAAAAAAGCGTTTATATTATTTGCAGAGGTTAATTTACCCGCAATATAACTGAATTTTCAGAAAGAAAGGGCTGAATCGGTATTTTACACGTGTAATTTATCACTTATATCCTTCGTTTTACATAAAAATACTGAAAAACACCTGCTTTATTGCGTATTAACCTTTGTATTTTGTACGCATAGGATAGGGATAAATTATTAAAATGCAATTAAAAAATCGAAACGAACATAAAGAAGCCGTCAAGTTGCTTACGGAGTTATCTTTTGATGCAATTTTTTTATCTAAAGACGGAGTTTGTGCAGGGCAAAATGTTGCTGCGCAGAAACTTTTTGGTTATGCAGATGAAGAGGTTATCGGGAAGGATGAAATAAATTGTATTCATCCCATTGACAGGGAAGTGCTATCGGAAAAAATGCAACATGACTTTGTGCCCCCCGTTGAAGCAAGTGCCATAAAAAAAGACGGAACCTCTTTTTCCTGCGAGGTTCAGGCAAAATATATTATGTTTCGCGATCGAAAATACCGTATTATTTCAATTCGTGACATCTCAGCACAAAAAAAAGTTGAAAATGAACTTTCCGAGCGAATTAAAGAACTCGAAGTAATTAATTCGAGTATTCCCAATGTTGTTTGGCGAGCAAAAATAGATGAACAGGGCAATGTGAGCGACACATATATTTCGGGTTCTGTAAACCAATTGTTGGGTTTGCCCCACGACAGCATTAAACATGACTGGGATAAATTCATGAGCTTTGTAGATCCTGCGCATCTTCCTGCCCTTAAGGCAAAATTGGCCGAGGGATTCAGGAGGCCCGGCGAGGTTCTCGGTCTTCAATACAAAATTAAAAAGCACGATGGCCAAACAGCATGGCTGGCTTCGAGCGGCCGGCTTTATTCAAATGAAGGAAACGCCTATGCCTACGGATTCACCATTGATATCACCAAACAAAAATACCAGGAAGAGAAGCTCAGGCAGCTTAATGCTACGAAAGATAAGTTTTTTTCCATTATTTCGCACGATTTGAAAAATCCGTTTACCGCCTTTATGGGGTTTAGTGAGCTTATGATTAGACAGATAGGTCAGGGACGTTATGAGCACATTGAAAAATATGCCCGGGCCATACTTCAAACAGCCCGCCAAGGCAGTGAGTTACTTTCGAACTTGTTGGACTGGTCAAAATCGCAGCGCAAACAAATTGTTTTCAGGCCGGAGCAAATCAATGTCACAGAATTGTTAAAAAGAATTATTGCTTTTTATGCCGATTCTGCCAGCAGCAAAGAGTTGGAAATAAATCTGAAATTGAGTTCAGAGGTTGACCTTGTTGCAGACCAAAATATGCTCGAAACTATATTGCGTAACCTGATAAGCAATGCCATAAAATTTTCTTACCGCCAAAAAGAGATTGAAATCTTTGTGGAGAAAGCAAAAAACGAAACTGTTTTTAAAGTAAAAGATCACGGAGTAGGGTTGACTCATGCTGCTATTGAAAAATTATTTCAATTAGCAGTCCATCCAACAACGCATGGCACAGAAAAGGAACGGGGCACCGGACTTGGCTTATTGTTGTGTAAAGATTTTGTTGATGAGCACGGTGGTGAAATTGGTGTAGAAAGCAAGCCCGGTAAAGGTTCTGTTTTTTGGTTTACTATTCCCGACCGACAGGCAGTCTCTTAACCCGAAAAGCTCATCGCAAAATTAATAGAATTCGTATGAATTTTCCGGGCTAATTTTAAAGTTTGTAAGACCGGCCCCCCGGGAGCAATCCTTTTTTGTTTGTTTATTCTTTCCTGATCATTTCAAAATCGAGTTGTTTTTTCAGTAGGTTGGCACTGGCTACCTGAACACGCACTTCGTCGCCCAGGGTGAATTTATGTTTGTGTTGATTGCCGATGATGGCCATTTCTTCTTCATCGAACACGTAGTAATCATCGTCTAATGTTTGCAGCGGAACCATGCCTTCGCACCCGTTTTCACTAATTTCAACATAAATTCCCCAGTTGGTTACACCTGAAATTATTCCATCGAACTCCTCACCGAGATGCTCGCGCATAAACTCAACCTGTTTGTATTTAATAGACGACCGTTCGGCTGCAACGGCTTTTTGTTCCATTTCTGAGCAATGGTCGCACTTGTCTTCGAGTTTATCAGCAGGGTAAGACCGTGCGCCCTCCATGTACCGGGCTAATAAACGATGAACCATCATGTCGGGGTAGCGCCTGATGGGCGAAGTGAAATGTGTGTAATCATCGAATCCCAATCCGTAGTGTCCAATATTGAAGGTGGAATAAACTGCTTTGGCCATGGTTCTTACAGAAAGCACTTCGATGAGGTTCCGGTAAGGTTTATTTTTGGCATCTTCTATCATATCGTTCAATGATTGGGCAATTTTGTTTTTGTTGGCAAAAGAAAGATCGTACCCGAATCTTTTTACGAAACGCGATAAATGGTTCAGTTTCTCCGGATCGGGCCTGTCGTGTATCCGGTAAACAAATGCTTTGTTTTTTCCTTTTGAGAGAATCTTAATATGGCCGGCAACTGTGCGGTTGGCCAGTAGCATAAATTCTTCGATGAGTTGATTGGCCTCTTTGGCCACCTTGAAATATACGCCTGTAGGGAAACCATTTTCATCGAGATTGAATTTCACTTCTTTTCGTTCGAAATTGATGGAGCCTTCATCGTAGCGTTGTTTGCGCAGCACTTGTGCCATTTTGTTTAACAGGTTCATTTCTTTGGCCAGCTTGCCTTCTCCGGTTTCTATCATTTCTTGGGCATCTTCGTAAGCCAACCGGAAATCTGAGTTGATAATGGTACGGTCAATTCTGTATTTGAGTACATTGGCATGCTCATCCATTTCAAAAATTACGGAAAAACAGAGTTTATCTTCATTGGGCCGCAAAGAACAGACACCGTTGCTAAGCCTTTCTGGCAGCATGGGCACAACGCGGTCTACAAGATAAATGGAGGTGGCGCGGT
Organism: uncultured Bacteroidales bacterium; assembly: GCA_964413185.1. Lineage (GTDB taxonomy): Bacteria > Bacteroidota > Bacteroidia > Bacteroidales > Salinivirgaceae > Salinivirga. Next base: position 3,203 of record CAYPSX010000210.1, on the reverse strand, counting down.
TGTATGCTTCTTTGTCCAGTGTAGTTCCCTTTTCAACATAATGCGTTACATCGGCAATATGAACGCCTACTTCCCAATTATTATTTTTGAGTTTACGAATGGAAATGGCATCGTCGAAGTCTTTGGCATCGGCCGGGTCAATGGTAAATGTGAGAATGTTTCGAAAATCTTTCCGGTTTTTGATTTCTTCGGCCGGAATTTTTTCCGGAATTTTTTCAGCGTCGTTGGTTACATTTTGCGGAAATCGCAATGGTAGTTCAAATTCGGCCAGTATTGCATGCATTTCTGCCTGGTGGCTGCCCGCCTGACCCAAAACTTCAGCAATTGTTCCAACCGGGTTTTTAGCCTCTGCCGGCCACTCCTGAATTTTAGCAATAACCTTGTCGTTGTTTTTTGCTTTCCCGATGGCTGCGGGCGGAATAAAAATATCGTAAGGCATTTGGGAGCTGTCCGGAATGAGGAATGCGTAGTGTTTCGATACTTTCAATGTGCCCACAAACTGTTCTTTGGAGCGTTTTATAATTTCTACAACTTCGCCTTCAACCATTTTTTTCTTTCTGGCATAAATAAAAACTTTTACTATATCGTTGTGCAAAGCATGGTTGAGGTTACCTTGCGAAATCATGATCTCGTCATCGAGATCTTCACTAATGAGTTTTGCCGGACCTTTACGGTTTAATTCAATGCGCCCGGTTACATGAGCTCCGGCCTGGTTAATTGCATAGTTACCTCTACGTTTGGTTTTTACTAAACCTTCTTCAACAAGCTCTTCGAGCATTGCAAAAATAAATTTACGTTTATCTGTGCCGGTAACTCGTATGCCCTTACTTATCTGCTTATAATTAAAACTTCGTGTTGGGTTGTTTTGCAGAAAAGTGATTATTTTATTTTTCGTCTGTCGCTTGTTCAACGATTTACTTTTTTTCTTTTTAGCCATCTTTTTTGAATTTATAATGTATTTCAATACAACCTTCATGAATATTTATGGAAAATAGAAGGTGTATATTAGTATTTTACAAATTACAGAACTTTATGTTGATAAATATTAATCAGAGGGCATCTTTTTTTGTTTCTTTGATAAGATTTCAATTCAACTACAATTTATACATGTAATAAAATAAATTTCTATCTTCGCTGTTTATATACATTAGCAAGAGATACACACGTTTTTTTAACCAAATTAAATATTATGGCAAAAGCAGTTGTAATTATTCCGACATATAACGAAAAGGAAAATATTTCAAATATTATTGATGCTGTATTTAAGTTGAATCAGGGTTATCATGTTTTAATTATTGATGATGGGTCGCCCGATGGAACAGCGCAAATTGTAAAAGATAAACAAGTTGCATCAGATGGTAAATTGCATATTGTAGAGCGTGAAGGGAAACTTGGACTTGGCACGGCATATATCCGTGGGTTTGAATGGAGCCTGGAGCACGGCTACGATTATGTTTTTGAGATGGATGCAGACTTTTCACACAACCCTGAAGATTTACCCCGTTTGCTTGCAGCCTGTGAAAACGATGGCGCAGATGTAGCCATTGGCTCGCGATATGTTTCCGGTGTAAATGTTGTAAACTGGCCAATGGGCCGTGTATTGATGTCTTATTTTGCATCGAAATATGTTCGCTTTATCACAGGTATGAAAATAGCCGACACCACAGCCGGGTTTAAATGTTACTCGACAAAGGTGCTCAAGGCCATTGATTTTGAGAAGATTAAGTTTAAAGGATATGCTTTCCAGATAGAAATGAAATTTACGGCCTGGAAAATGGGATTCAAAGTAGTTGAAGTTCCCATTATTTTTACTGAACGCACAGCCGGAAAATCGAAGATGAGCGGCGGAATTTTCAGCGAAGCTATATGGGGGGTTCTTTCGCTGAAAATACGCAGTTGGTTTAGGAAATATAAATAATTATATTGTGAAATAGAAGAAATATACATTTACTTTTTTGCGCTATAATTTTCTTTTATATATTTAGTTAAGGTGTTTTACTTTAATCAAAAGTTCAACTAAAACCAATTGCTTCTTTTAAAGTGCGCATAAATCAGTAAATTTGAGCAACGTATAATTTAACGAGTAATTGAATTTTTATGGGAAAATTTCTGATAAAAAACGCCACAATTATCAATGAAAATAGCACACTACAAGGCAGTGTATTGATAGAAAATAGCATCATTTCAAAAATTTATGTTGATGAAGCGCCTGCGATGGATTGTCCTTCAATAGATGCCGCCGGAAAGTGGCTTATTCCAGGCGTTATCGATGATCAGGTGCATTTTCGCGAGCCCGGACTTACACACAAAGCAACCATTGGCACAGAATCGAAAGCAGCCGTGGCCGGAGGCGTTACTTCCTTTATGGAAATGCCCAATACCAGCCCACAAACCACAACATTACAAGCTCTTGAAGAAAAACACGAGATAGCAGCACGTACTTCTGCTGCCAATTATTCATTTTATTTTGGTGCTACAAACGATAATGCCGATTTGTTGCAGAAGCTCGATGTTTCAAAAGTTTGTGGCGTAAAAGTTTTTATGGGCTCATCTACAGGTAATATGCTGGTAGATGATAATAAAGTACTTGAACAAATCTTTAATGAAAGTCCAATTATTATAGCTACACATTGCGAAGATGAGTTTACCGTAAAAGCCAACCTGAACAAAGCTATCGCAAAATACGGCGATAAAATTCCATTTTACATGCACCCGCAAATACGAAGTGCAGAAGCCTGCTATTTATCAAGCTCCAGAGCTGTTGAACTGGCAGTAAAAACAGGTGCACGTTTGCACGTTTTGCACCTGAGCACGGCCAAAGAAATGTCACTGTTTGCACCCGGCCCGGTTTGCGACAAGAAAATTACTGCCGAAGGATGTGTGCACCATCTTTGGTTCGACGATCAGTACTACAACGAAAAAGGCAGCTTAATTAAATGGAATCCTGCTATTAAAACTTCAGACGACCGTGAAGAGCTGCGCGAAGCTGTAAAAGAGGGCAGGATAGATGTTGTGGCTACCGACCATGCGCCTCATACACTTGAAGAAAAACTTCAACCCTACACAAAAGCCCCGTCTGGTGGGCCGCTTGTGCAGCATTCCCTTTTAGTTATGATGGAAATGGTGCGTCAGGGCATTTTTACGCAAGAACAACTGGTCGAAAAAATGTGCCATAATCCGGCGCGCTTATTCCAAATTGACAG
>CAYPSX010000209.1:0-6986 GCA_964413185.1 uncultured Bacteroidales bacterium | reverse complement strand
CTGTTTGTCGAAAGACTTGCAGGCCTTTTTCTATTTGGTAAAGTTTAATATATGTGTTAAATTCTTATTCCCAATACCAAAATGTCATCAATCTGTTCATAGCTTCCTTTCCATGAAATAAATGATTTTTCCAAAACCTGTCGCTGCATATCCATGTGAGAAGTGCAATTTTTAAGGAGTATTTTTTTTAGATTATTGTTTTTAAACTTTTTTCCGCTTTCACCTCCAAACTGGTCAGATAAACCATCGGAAAACATGTACAAACAGTCATCTTTAAGGAGTTCTATTTCACGAACGTTAAATGAATTCATATTGATATTATATGCGATTGTAGTTTTATCCCCTCGTATTTCGTACAAAATATGATTACTTGAAGATGTGGTGTTTGGTATCTCGATGGGGGCATTTTTCTTTGAACGGACTATATACAGAAGGTTATTGGCGCCCGCAAATTGCAGACTTAAATTTCGATAATCGATAGAACAAATGGCAATGTCCATACCATCACGTGTTTCTCCGGGTTTCCCCTTTTGATGCAGGGCATTTATCACTTCTTCTCTGAGATTGTTCAGAATTTGACCTGGATGGGTTATTCCTTCTTTATTGACAATATCATTAAGGTATGAAATCCCGAGTAAACTCATAAAAGCTCCTGGAACCCCATGACCAGTGCAATCTGCAACTACAATAATGGTGCGGCCACCCGCTTCAGTTATCCAATAAAAATCACCACTTACAATATTTTTGGGTTTAAAAAATACAAAATGTTGATTGAGTAGTTTGTTCCTTTTATCAGTATGTGGTAATATGGCGGCCTGAATGTATTTTGCATAGCGTATACTTGCGGTTAATTCTTGATTTGCACTTTCAATTTTATCCCGTTGTGCTTCTATTTCTTCTTTTTGGTTATTGACTGTTTCAATAGTAGTTCTTAATTCCTCGTTTATTTGCATCAATTCTTCATTAGACTCTAATATCTCTCTTCTTTGATAATCGATAATGTTTTTTGCTTTTTTTATTCTAATAAAAGCCACTAATGTAATTATAATTGCCAAAAGAACTGCGGCTACTGCTACTATAAGGATATTTTGCCTTATTTGTTGCTGCTTAATTAATACATTTTGTTTTTCGATTTCCTGTTCTTTACTCGCTAATTCATAACGAGATTCAAGAGCGTTAAGTCTTTTTTTACTTTCCTGCGTAAATATACTATCGTAGGTTTGTTTGAATAAAATGTGATATTGATAAGCTTTTTTAAATTGATTTTGTGTAGCATATATTTTTGATAATATTTCAGAAGCAGTTTTAATATCTTCTTTTACTCCAAAGTTTTGAGCTTTCGTTAGACCTTTTAAAGTGTAGGTTTCAGCTTTTTTGTAATTTTTTAATTTGTAATGAATTTCTCCAAGTTTAACATAGTTGCCTGATATTTTATCTTCTTCACCCAAATTAGTGTGTAACTGAAGTACCTTTTTAAATTTGTGTAAAGCAGATTTGTATTGGCCTTGTTCCATATATAGCTGACCAATAGAGGATAAAGAGTTGGCAACGTTGCTTTTGTCCCCAATTTTTTTGCTTATTGCAAGTGCTTTTTCGAGGTATTCTAAAGCTTCTTTGTAGTTATTCAGATAAATGTTTACGTCGCCTATATTCATTAGGCTAATGGCGATGTCATCTTTATCACCCCGTTCTATATCCAGTTTTAATGACTTTTTAAAGTATTTAAGCGCGATGGAATAATTACCCTGCAGTTTATGAACTTCTCCAATATTATTTACGCAAATAGCAACTCCGTAACTATCACCAATCTCTTTTGAAATTGACAAAGCTTCATTGAAGCATTCTATTGCTTTTGTGTAATCTCCAAGTTTTTGATGTACAGTTCCTATGTTAATTTTTCCATTAGATATGCCCTCTTTGTTTCCTGACTGAATTTCTATGTTCAGTGATTTATTATAGAATTTCAAGGCATTTGCATTATCGCCTTGATAGTCATAAACAAGACCCATGTTGTTCAGAGCGGCAGAAATTCCCCGAATGTCATTTATTTCTTTAGCTAATTTTAGGGATTCTTCGAAGTGTTTGATGGCTTCATTATATTGTCCCATTTCTTCGTAAATAATTCCAATATTATTAAGCGCTGTTGATATTTTCTCTTTGTTTTTTAGCTGCTTCGCTAGTTTTAGCTCTTGTTCAAAACTATTTAATGCTTTTAGATAGTCCCCACTAAGTTCATGAAGCCACCCAATTCTCCGGTAATATCCCGATAAGGTTGGTGTATGCCGGGTTTTCCTGCAAAGCTGTATGCCTTTTTCCAATATTTTAAGGGCTGTAGCATTGTTGCCCGTTTTTTCCAGAATATCACTTTTAATTAATTTGCATCGAAGTATGCGTAAAGTATCCTTTGTCTTACTGGCTAGATGTATAGCCTGATTGATATGTTGCTCAGCTTCCTCTAAATCTGTATTGAAGTATTCATTACTTATTTTTATTAGGAGGTCTATTGCTGTGGTATCATTGGTTTCGTTTTGGTAAAGTTTGGTTAGGCTGTCAACTGTTCTGTTTTGTGCAAAACCAGTATAGTTGCAACTCAGAAGAATAAAACAGCTAATTATTATTATTTTTTTCACAGAAATCGGTTGTTTGTTTTGTTAATGGCTATTAACCATTAAATATAGTCTATTTAGGCCACAAAATTATAAATCAAGCCACTAAAATTTTATTGAAATAGGAGAAAAAGGCGTTTTATCGCGGAATAAAAAAAGGTTAAAATATAAAGGCTGCCCGAAAAGTTTGAGGCAGCCTTTTTGATTATTTTTGAGTCAATTTTATTGAACAATAACTTTTCGAGTTTCTGTTTTACTCATTGAAGTTACATTAATAAAATAAATTCCTGAGGTCAGATCTTTCAATGTAATTATTTTTTCATTGTTGATTTCTTGGTCAAATACAACTCTTCCTAATGCATTGACTACTGATAAATCTCCCCTGCCGGAAATATCTATGTGAATGAATCCATTTGACGGGTTGGGGTAAACATTGAACTCAGCGAAATTTCCATTTGATATTCCAACCTCACTCATGTATATGGTTTCTTCTACGTCTTCGTCTGAAATAGTGAACGAACCATTGTAATCATTGTAACCATCATATGTGGCTGTGTAGTTATATGTGTTTGATGGCAACTCTACCGATGCTTCTCCTAATTCGTTGGTTGTAATTTCAAGAATATCAACTTCGATATTCACGCCTTCCATAACCTGAGTTCCATGTAAAACTGTAAAATGAACAGTATGAACAATTTGAAGTTCAATTGGTATATTAACTTCATTATTTTCAATTGTTGCTACTCCTGAGATGGTTGAGAAATTTTCTTTTTCAACTGTGTAAGCGTAATTTCCTTCAGGTAATTCTACTTCAACTATACCATCGGTATTTGTAAGTAATTGTTCGCCGTTAATGTTTACTGTGGCATTTTCAACAGGTTCGTCAGTATTGGTAACCTCAATTGTAAGGAGTTGTTTTTCTATTGGTTGTAATGCTGAAATACGAACCTGCTTTGCATTATGAATTTCCCGGTCGTTTACGTCATCACTCATATTTCCTACCATAGCAACCAAATAAAGCTGGCTTTCATTCCATGTTGGATCTATCGAGAACGTATAATCTTTGCTGAAACTTGTATTTTCATCTGTGATGCATTTTATTGAGTCTCCGAGGCGCGCAGATATAGCATCGCGAATTGTATAGCGATGTATCCATTCTCCGGCTCCTGCCTGTGATGTGGTTCCAATGCTGTCTTCTGTAATCCAAAGAGATAAGCCCATTTCGTGCGTGAAGTCGGAAAGGAAATCAGCGGTTAGGGTCAGAGACAATTCTCCTGCATTATTGACACCATTAATCGAAATATCTACGTAAGCCGGGATTTCTGTGCGTTCATCAATGCGGTTTGGGCCGTAAGGGTTTCCGTCCCAGAATACCGGACCGGGATCTATACCCCACATACCATCGTTATCAAGACCGTTGTAATGGCGATCGACCATTCCGGCCGGGGCATAAGTTGAACCACCATCGTTAAAGAATTCTGTGTGGTCAATGCTTTCTGGTATTGTGTAATCATCTGTGTAGTAGCCTGCATGATGGCACATAAGGATAAAGTTCGGATTGGCATCCATGTGGCCTTCAAGTAAAGTTAATACAGGGGGGCAATTGGGGCAGCTTTCGGTAGTGAACTGTTCTACGATAACTGTTCTTTGGATTTCTGTTGCGGTGTTTTGCCCTTGTATTAAATAGGAAGCAGAAAGAGCAACAAATAAGAGAAGAATTTTTTTCATAGCGGAATTATTTTAATGAATAAATTTGAATAACCTCTCAAAAATAAGTTAAGCCTGTTCAAAAACAAAAAAAAGCGACATTTTTGTCGCTTATTTTTTATTGTTCCTGTTGATTGTGGCTCAGCCTTTATTGTAGTATTTTTGCAGACTTTTTTTAAAAACTTCTTTATTTACTTCGTTTATTTCATTAATTAAGGACTGTATTGTGGTCTTTCGTTGCTGCATTTCATTTTGCGTAAGATTGGCTTCGTCGCGAAATACAATTTTTTTGATGCGGTAACCTTCTTCGTCGAGGGTCATTGCTACGGCAGCATTAAAATCATCAAGAATTATTACTGAGGGTAACTGGTTTACGGAGTAGCGGCTCATTGCTTTTAATACCCTGTTTTTAATGTATTTAATTTGGGTTTCTCCTAAGTAATTGGATGCCAGTAATATTTTAATCAAATCTATTTTGGCGAGTTTTTCAATTTTTCGGTTTTCTTTTAGTTCCTCATAGTCTCTATCTTTTGTGTTCAGAAAGAGCTCAATAAAAGTATTGGGAACTGTTTGTAAGTCTCTCAGGTTATTATTGCGTTTTTTTTTCTTGTATTCTCTGATTGCATATCTTTGCCGTACGGGAACGTAGTATTCCCATTTCCGGGTTCTTTTATATGATTCGGTCATTGGTTTTGGTTTCCAATCACTTTCCGGTCTTTTCATAAGTGGGGCATCAACTGATAACTCTCCGGTTTCCAGTGAGTAAAGCAGGCAATTAATAAAATGAACATATTCGCCACCTATAGAGTAATGAATGGCTGACCAAAGTGTTTTATTGCTGGATGCATTTTCGGCTGAAGCTGTGTCTGCACCTGCAATTTTTCGGGTTTTTAATTGATCAATAAAACTTTTTTCAAGACCTACCGGATAATACACAAGTTCATTTTGTTTGTTTTTTGTAAATGAAGCAGAATGATGCAATTCCTCGACGTCATATACATGACTGGAGTCGTTTGAAAGTTTCATTTCTACTGTAAACTCATTTCCCCATGTCATTTCCTCGATTTCGGGAAATGGTTTTTCGGTTTGGGCATATACCGCACTTAACGTGGAGATTAGTAAGAGAACCCCTGAAAATCTGAGCATAGATGGTACGTTTTTCAATTTATTAAAGCTTTAAGATAGCAACATATTTTTAAATAGTAGTTAATTGAAGGTTACTTTTTACTCCAACTTTTTTATTATAGCCGTAGCTTTTTGACTGTATGCACCTTTACGATCCGCAACATTTTTTAGTTGTGCGAAGGCCTTTTCTGTATTTCCGTTTTTAAGGTAAATCAATCCAATGAAATATTCTGCCGGCAGGTTGTCCAAACCTGTTTTTTTGATGTATTCGAGTTGTTGCATTGCCTTTTTGGTATTGTTTACGGCCATGTTGCTCATGGCAGATAAGAAAATATAGGAACTGAGCTCAGGAGTAAGTTCGATATGTTTATTGAAAATTTTTGCTGCATTTTCAAATTCTTTTCTGTCGTAATATTTTGCTGCACGGGTCAGAAGTTGAATTTGTTCTGATTCCGCTCCGCCTTTAGCATAAGAAATGAATGTGTTCTCGGGAGCCAGAAAAAACTCATCGTATAACTGTTCATTCTTATTTTGTGTTAAGTATAGTGCGATAGATAAACTTACAAGAATGGTTATTGATGCAGCTGCACTTATTGCTCTGAACTTGCGTATTCTTTTTTTTCTGCTGTTTGATTCAATGTTATTTGCATGTTTGTTTTCAGCATTTTTAATTTTGTTTTTCAATGTTTCACGACCATCATGCGATGCGATTTTTTTTAGGTCTTGAATGAATGTAACCTGGTCTTTGATTTCTTTGTTGTTTGAGATTTCTGATTCGAATTTTTGCTTTTCTTCTTCGTTCATTTGGCCGTCCAGGTATTCTTCTATTTTGGTGATGGGTATATTATTTTTCATAGGCATGTTTTTTTTCGAATAATTCCCTGAGTTTTTTTATGCAGCGGTACCGTTGGGTTTTTACATAGTCAGCCCCGGATAGATTTAAGTGACCGGCTATTTCTTTATCTTTAAGTTCAGAATAATAACTTAACCGTAAAACCTCTCTGCATTTTTCACTGATTTGATGATAATATTTTTTTAGTAGTGTAAATGATTCTGAATTGGATGTTTCATTGGTTTCAGAATTTACATCGAAATAGCTATTGTCGGATACGTTTAATTCGCGGTCATAGGTCCTGGTTCGTTTTTTTAACCAAATATTCCTGCTAACAGCATATAAATAAGTCCCTAACCCTGAAGTAAGTTCAAAGCTGCTCTTTTTTGCATTTTCAAAAATAATTATCATTGTCTCCTGGAAAACATCCCTTGCATCGTCACTTGAACCATTGTTTTGCCATACCATTTTTAAGATCATGGGATAATACTTTTGATAAATCTGGTCAATTATGAAATCGTCCATAGCCCTGAGGCCTGTAATTAGCTTTATGTCTTTACTTTTTGTATCCATTAATACCTTTTTCGTAAATTAGGTAATCACAAAATACTAATAATTTTGGATAATAACTGCAATTTTGTGAATGCAAAAAAGTTATAGCTAATTAGTGCTTCTTAGAAAACTCTTGTTTTTTCCCTGTGCGTAGTAATAAAACT
>CAYPSX010000208.1:0-7084 GCA_964413185.1 uncultured Bacteroidales bacterium | reverse complement strand
AGTTTTATTACTACGCACAGGAAAAAAACAAGAGTTTTCTAAGAAGCACTAAATAGCCAATTGTTAATATATTCTATCTATTCTTCCTGATAATCAAGGGGTTTTCGAGGAATAAGTATTCTGAATGTTGAACCGAAACCTTCTTTTGATTCAACCTGAATTTCGCCGCCCAAATGTTCAATAATTTGCTTTGATAAAGCTAATCCGAGGCCTGTGCCTCCTTTGAGCTTGGCAAATTCATAATCAATTTGCCTGAAACGCTCAAAAATATTTTCCTGCTCGTGCTCGGGGATTCCTAAACCAGTGTCTGTTACATAAATGACAATCCAATCGTTTTTCTTCATTTCAAAACCAAAAATTACACGGCCCGCTTCCGTAAATTTGATTGCATTGTGCAGCAAGTTGCTCAAAACCTGGCGAAGTCTTTCGCCATCTGTGATTAAGGTAGCTTCTTCGCCGGCAGTTTGATTTACTTCGAAAGTTATTCCTTGCTTTTTTGCCTGGGGAGCAAAAAGCATGTAAAGATCATCGAACATTTGATGCAAATGGGTAAGTTTAAATTCAAACTGCAATTGGCCTGATTCAATTTTGGAAATATCCAGCAGGTCGTTGACAAGCATCATGAGGCGGTCGCTGTTTTCGAGAATTACATCTATATACTTTGATTCTTTGACCCCGGGTTTTGACTGACTCCTCAGCATTTGCGCAAAACCCAGAATACCATTCATGGGCGTTCTTATTTCGTGGCTTATGTTGGCCAAAAAGGCTGATTTTAGTCTATCGCTTTCTTCAGCTTTTTGTTTTGAAAATTTAAGCTGTTCTTCCATTTTTTTGCGTGGAGTAATATCATCGATCGTCATCAATACATGTTTTTCCGACGATTTGTACAAGACAGACGATGATGCAAGTACAGTGCGGATTTCATATTTTTTGTCCCGATGCTCATTGAATATTTGTCCTTCAACTTTACTGAACGATTTGTTGCTGTGGAATGACTCGGTGAAGAGCTTGTGTATGATGCATTTTTCGCAGGTTTCGTTTTTTTCGTTTTGATTTTTTATATGCCTGATTGTACAGTTAAAAACTTCGCAAATGGTTTTTCCGATGAGGGAAACGGAGTCATTTGTACCCGGTAATTGGTTCGAGTTTATTTTGGCAATGCACATGTTTTTGTCCACGAGCATCATAATAAAAGGAGCATTGTTGAAAATACTCGAAAGTGTTTCTTCATTTTCTTTCAGCGCTTTTTGAACTTTGTATCTGTCAGAAATATCGCGGCTTACAATTTGAATGATCGGTGATTGGCCTTCTTGCTCTAAAAGAAGCCTTCCGTTGGTTTCCATCCAAATGTACATCCCATTTTGGTGTTGAGCCCGGTGAACAGAATTCTTGATGGTTTTTGTTTTTAATATTTCTGACAGGTTTTCAGAGAATTTTTGTTTTTCATCAGGATGTAAAAAGTCATTAATATTTTTTCCAATTATATCTTCAGGTTTAAAATTAAGAATTTTTTCAACAGATGGCGATATGTACTCAATAACCCCGTCAATTCGGTGTAATGATATAAGGTCATTGGCCTGCTCACTTATCATTCTGAACCGGTTCTCGCTTTTTTGTAATTTCCACTCTGCCAACAGCCGGTGCTCGAACATGCGAATTAATATCCTTGCCGAAATGGCACCGGTGAGCAGCATAATGATTATTACGAGAATCCGGTACTCTCTCTCGATGCCCGGCTCCTTGATTAAGAAATAGTCCAAAAGAATAAACCCTAAAAACATTACTAAAGTAGTGATGGCCGCAATACCGAATATTTTATGGTTTTCTTTCATTTCATAACCCGATGGTATGCCCAATATTTTTCTTACGATTGGAAGTTTGAGCATTAAATCCGCCAATATCAATAGATATAGAAAGTTGATTGAATCTTTAATTGTAAAGGCCAAAAGAACATCTTGTGGAAGTTTTACAATGCTTTCTCCGAACCAATATTTGTTTAGAGAGAGCAAGGGATTGTATAAGATGAGGTAGGCGGCTGAATATGAGACTACTACAATTCCGAAGATGATTAAGATTCTTGTAATTAATGGCTGATTATTTTGCTTTCGGTCAGGGCTCATCAATTTACCTATCGTATAAAACAAGTATAAAAAGATGATTATTGTAATAAAATTTGCAAAGCCTTCCTGCGGCCATAAAAATAACGGATAAAGTGCTGCACCTGCAAAGCCCGCTACCAAACCAAATATGCTCCCATACCCAATAGATATTATTAGTGGAAAAATAAGTACCCATGGGAAACTTATATTTAATCCGGCTAGTGAGACAGATAAGCTGAACTGAGAAAGTAATAATGTACACAGTCCGGTGACTATAGCAACAATATATTTGACAAAAATGGGATAGTTGCTGTAATATATTTTATGATTATTATGTGAAGTAGTTTTATTCATTTCTATTATGAATGAGTAAGTTGGTTTGTCAGGAAATATTGTTATTGTTTTGCAATTTAGCAATTAATTGTAAAAGAGGAAACAATCACTTTATTAAAAAAGGTAATAGCTAGCTATTGCTTCTTTTCACAGGAATTAAAATCTGTAGCCTTGTGTGCCTAAAGCAGCTTGTTAAATGATCGTTTACCATACCAATAGATTGCATGTAAGCATAAACAATAGTTGGCCCTACGAAGTTCATCCCGCGTTTTTTCAAATCTTTTGAAATGCTTTTCGAAAGGTCGGTGCTGGCCGGAACATCTTCCATTTTATTCCAGTGATTTATTATTGGCTTATGGTCTATAAATCCCCAAATATAGTTGTCAAAGGAGCCAAATTCTTTTTGAATATCAATAAAAACCTGTGCATTTTGAATGGCACTGTTGATTTTTAGCCGATTCCTGATGATACCTTTATTCTTTAGTAGTTTTTCTACTTTTTTTGTGTCATAGCTGGCTACTTTTTGCACATCAAACTGATCAAATGCATCGCGATAATTTTGTCTTTTGTGCAAAACTGTACTCCACGATAACCCTGCCTGAGCACCTTCTAACACGAGCATTTCGAAAAGATGCCGGTCGTTGTGCGTGGGTACGCCCCATTCTTCGTCGTGGTATTTAATGTAAAGCGGAACGTTTGGATCTGCCCACCAGCATCTTGGCTTGTTATCACTCATTTTTATCCTTGTATCTTTTCGTGTAACCGGCTTCTGATTTGAATCGGGTTTTGTAAATCAATAAATCGGCCTCCGACTTAAAGTTGGTATAATAAATAATCATGTCGGCTTCGCTTTTAAAATTCGTGAAATACCAAAGACCCGATGCAGGTTTTGCGTCACTTTTGAAGTGCGTGTAATACACCAGCATATCAGCTTCGCTCTTAAATCTGGTTTCGTATATTAATTTGTCTGCCTCCGATTTAAAATTTGTAATATAAATCTTTTGTGCTTGTGCGACAGTGCTAAAAACCAGCACAAACGCAAATACCATGAAAAGTTTATTCATTATAACTAATTATTTGTTAGGCTTATAAGGTTTATTGCTGTAAAACATTATTAATTCAGCAATTTTTATACTAAATTCGCTAAAAAATTTTAAAAGCACAATTATGAGAAAACATATTTTTAACGCAGGTCCCTGCAAGTTACCCGAACAAGCGCTTGAGAATACAGCAAACGCTGTAAAAGAATTGAACAATGCCGGACAATCCATCATGGAAGTATCCCACCGCAGCAAAGATTTCCAGGCAGTAATAGACGATGCTCAGGCACTTTTTAAAGAACTACTTGATATTCCTGAAGGTTACGAAGTTCTTTTTCTTGGCGGTGGCGCATCCATGCAATTTGCCATGATTCCGTTTAACTTCCTCAAGAAAAAAGCCGCTTATGTTGATACCGGCGCCTGGTCTGCAAAGGCCATAAAAGAAGCAAAACTTTTTGGTGAGGTTGAAATTATTGCTTCAAGCGAAGATAAAGACTTTGCTTATTACCCGAAAATTGAAGTTCCTTCTGATGTTGATTATGTTCACATTACATCAAACAACACCATTCGCGGAACAGAAATTTTTGAAGATATTGATGCCGATGTTCCACTCATCGCAGACATGTCGTCAGATATGATGAGCCGTAAAATTGATGTTGCCAAATACGCCATGATTTATGGTGGAGCGCAGAAAAATGTTGGTCCCTCGGGAGTTACCTTTGTAATAATTCGCAAAGATATGCTCGACAAAGTGGTTGACCGCACCATTCCTACCATGCTTAAATACGAAACCCATATCAAAAAAGGCTCAATGTTCAATACACCTCCATGTATCAACGTTTTTGCCGTAAAAGAAACCTTGCAATGGGTAAAAGAGCAGGGCGGAGTAGAAGAAATGGAACGTCGCGCAAAAGAGCGTGCCGATATGCTTTATGGCGAAATAGACCGCAACCCAATGTTTAAAGGTACTGTAATCGATAAAGCTTCACGTTCAAGAATGAACATAACTTTCATTTTTGAAGATAAATACAAAGACCTACAGGATGATTTTATCAAATTTGCAGGTGAGAAAAACATTGTTGGTATTAAAGGACACCGTTCAGTTGGCGGTTTCCGTGCATCTACTTACAATGCTTGCAGCATAGACGATGTTAAGGCGTTGGTTGCTGCTATGCAGGAATTTGAAAAGAAGCATGCTTAAATGACAATAAAGCTTAGCAAAATATAACAGGTCATACTTTTCATAGAGGGGTATGGCTTGTTCTTTTTATAGTGTAAAATCAAAAAAAATATCATTATGGCAAAAATACTCGTAGCAACCGTAAAACCATTTGCGCCAGCCGCAGTGGAACAAATTAAAAATATTGCTCAAAAAGCAAATTACGAAGTTGAACTTCTTGAGAAATATGAGTCCAACGACGAGCTTTTAAACGCAGTAGCCGATGCAGATGCCCTTATTGTAAGGAGCGACAAAGTAACCAAAGAAGTAATTGACGCCGGTAAAAAACTAAAAATTGTAGTTCGTGGTGGTGCCGGATATGACAATGTTGATCTTGACGCAGCTACAGCCAACAATGTTGTAGTGATGAATACACCCGGACAAAACTCAAATGCAGTGGCAGAGCTGGCATTTGGAATGATGGTATATCTTGCCCGTGGCGGTTTTAACGGAAAAGCAGGAACCGAATTGCGTGGTAAAAAACTGGGAATTCATGCTTATGGAAATGTAGGTCGCTATGTAGGCGAAATAGCCAAAGGTTTTGGTATGGATGTATATGCTTTTGACCCGTTCCGTGAAAAAGCAGATATTGAAAAAGATGGCATTAGCGTAATAGATTCTGTAGAAGAGCTTTATAAAACCTGTCAGTACGTTTCGTTGCATATTCCATCAAACGAAAAGACCAAAAAATCAATTGGTTACGACTTAATCAGCAAGATGCCTAAAAATGGAGTGCTTGTGAATACTGCTCGTAAAGAAGTTATTGATGAAGATGGTTTGGTAAAAGCAATGGAAGAACGTAGCGATTTAGGCTACATCTCCGATATTGCGCCTGACAATAAAGATGTATTTGAAGGAAAATTCGATGGCCGTTATTTCTTTACACCCAAGAAAATGGGTGCTCAAACAGCCGAGGCAAATATCAATGCCGGTATTGCCGCTGTAAATCAAATCATCAACTTCCTGGAAAAAGACGATCGTACTTTTCAGGTAAACAAGTAAATAGAATAATCTAAATAACAGAAATAATAAAAATAAGAAAAATGGCTAAGATTAAACCATTCAAAGGAGTCAGGCCACCAAAAGAACTGGCAAGTGAAGTAGCATCGCGCCCTTACGATGTAATGAACTCAGAAGAAGCTCGCGAAGAAGCAACTGAAAAGTCGTTGTTGCATATTATTCGTCCGGAAATTGATTTTGAACCCGGTTACGATGAGCATGCACAGGAAGTGTACGACAAAGCGCGCGATAATTTTGCCAAATGGCAGGAAAAAGGCTGGCTCATTCAGGATGAAAAAGAGAAATATTACATCTACGCACAAACCATGGACGGCCGCACACAATATGGGCTTGTGGCCGGTGCGCACGCCGATGATTATTTCAACGGCATCATCAAGAAACATGAGCTTACCCGCCCCGAAAAAGAAGAAGACCGCATGAAACATGTGGAAATAAACAATGCCAACATGGAGCCAGTTTTCTTCTCGTATCCGGCAGTTGATGAACTTGATGCAATTGTAAAAAAGATAGTCGAAAGTAAAGAACCAGAATACGATTTTACAGCTGTAGACGGTTTTGGACACCATTTTTGGGTGGTTGAAAATGATGAAGACATCAAACGCATCACCGAATTATTTGAAACCAAAGTTCCATATACGTATGTCGCTGATGGGCACCACCGTACAGCAGCAGGTGCACGTGTAGCCAAAAAGCAGGCCGAAAATAATCCAAATCATACAGGAAACGAAGAATACAACTATTTTTTAGCCGTTCATTTCCCCGATAATCAATTGCATATTATTGATTATAACCGGGTTGTGAAAGATTTGAACGGGCATACAGCTGCTCAGTTTATTGAAAAACTTCAAAAGAACTTTGAGGTTACAGAAGTAGGAACAGAAACATACAAGCCGGAAAAACTGCACAGTTTTGGTATGTATCTCGAAGGCAAATGGTATAAACTGCAAGCTAAAAAAGGCACATACAACGATGAAGATCCAATTGGAGTACTGGATGTAACCATCCTGTCAAACCTTGTTTTAGATGAGTTGCTGGGCATCGAAGATTTGCGTCGCGATAAACGTATAGATTTTGTTGGCGGAATTCGCGGGCTTGGCGAACTCGAGCGTCGCGTAGACAATGGCGAAATGAAAGTTGCATTTTCAATGTATCCTGTAACTATGAAGCAATTAATTGATATCGCCGATACCGGAAACATTATGCCGCCAAAAACAACCTGGTTTGAACCTAAATTAAGAAGCGGTTTGGTAATTCATAAGCTTGATGACTAAATTAGCAAATCATAAAATCAAAGCCGCTGTAAATACAAACAGCGGCTTTTTTTGTATGTCGGGCATGGTAATAGGCTGGCAGAGTGCAAGTCTCTGCATGTG
>CAYPSX010000207.1:0-7097 GCA_964413185.1 uncultured Bacteroidales bacterium | reverse complement strand
AATATTCGGTTACGCCCACGGCGAGCCATTCTGTCCCCGTGTAGAAAAAGAAATTATCGCTCGTTGTATTATAAACGAGCAATCCGGCAGCGGGGTCGGATATATTTCCCATTTCTGTTTGCGTAAGCCTTGGTACCAACAAACCCTTGTTTGTTGAATAAACATCGAGCATGGCGGAAGGATCGGCACTTACACTTTCCTGATCTGAGACAATAACGTTTTGTCCAATTAAGTGAAAATTAATTGCTAAAATAAAAATGATCAGAAAGACTTTTTTGCTGTAATTTGTTAAATTTTTTTTCATGAGCGCTAGTTTTTAATTACTTCCGGTAGCTTTTATAGCTGCCGGACGAATATTATTATTTATTTGTTTTTTTCTACATAAAATACGATCGTTTCTATTGCTACTATGTCTGCTTGTTTTAATCAGCTACATTTGTAATAATTACCAACTGCTTCTTTTTTATTCATCTGTTAACCATGCAGTTAAAAAGCCTATTCTATACATGTTGGACATGCATTGAATATAATTTGCTAAGAAAACAATGATCTTATTTACACGGATAATCAGCATCAACAAAGACTGAATCAACACACTCAAACTCATCCATAACTTGCTATTTCTTAGAAATTTAAGTACAATTTACAACTAATTCAACTTATTTATTATAAATAACATATTCTTAACCTAATTTAGAATGTTTATACACTCATTTTGAAGATAAATCAGCAGATTTTTAAAACCAATAAACCACAATCACAACACAACACACTCACTGGCAGCATCAAAGAGATTTAGCTTTCGGGGTTCAGTTTTTACCTAATAAATATATGAAAATTAACACGTGTGAAAAAGGGCATTTTTACCTGTATTTTGATTACAAACCATTATATTTGAAATAAAAAGACATGGCCAAAAAATTTTCGTATAGCGAATCGACCCGGGAAATTGAAGAAATTATTGAGCAGATAGAAAAAGGTGATCTGGAAATTGATGAGCTGAGCGGTAAGGTGAAACGGGTTTCTGTTTTAATTAAGAAATGCAAGGAGCATTTGCGCAAAACCGAAGAGGATGTGAATCAAATGCTTGACGAGTTTGAAGATGACTTGTAGTATGTTGCCAGGGGATAAATCGGCTCCCTGATGATTTGGTAAATTTTTACCTTGTAACATTTTGCGACCTGATTAATTATGTTACGCCCCAGCCATGCTATTGTTCCGCACAGCACCAGCCCGGCCTGATGCCTTTTCCATGTAGGCATGTAGTATTCAAAGTAGCCAATTATCTCATTTTCAACTATGGACGCCAGAAACGGATGTTCCAGGTTTTGCATTACAAATTGTGTGAAATGATGATCGGTAATTTCGAGTTCGGAAGCAACCATAAGCTTTATTTTCTCCGATAAATCATCCGGAGTTTGTTTTTTTTGGTAAAGGTTACGCAAAATTTCGCCAATTCGTGCTCCGCCGCCGGGATCGCTGTACTTCCCTTTAGAAATGACAGAAAACTCAATATTTTCGCCATTGTACCAGGCCATAGATGCGCCTGTGCCCAAAACACCTACGAGTCCGGGGGCTTTGCCCCAAAAGGCATGTGCCAGCGCCATTAAGTCGGAGTAAACCTTAATTTGAGCGCCGGAAAACCATGTGGCAAGCAGACTTTCAATTTTTTGAGCTTTTTCGGCCCGCGCGCAACCTGTTCCGTAAAAAACTACACGCTCAACTGTTGAAGCAAAACCCTTCAACTGACCCGGAATATCCATTGCGGAATTAATCGTATCGGGGTGCAAACCTCCCGAACGAAAAAAAACAGGTCTTCCTTCGTTAATTAAGCACCACGAAGTACCTGAGCCGCCGCTATCTGCAATTAATATCATTCAATAAACTACTTAAATGTAATTTCTTCACATTCAAATATACAATCGGAAAGCAGAATCTCCCGTTTTTTCTGTATAATTTATTTTTTTACGGGTATGGTTCATATTTTGCTTTTATCCCAAAATTGTCATTATTTTTGCATTTGAAAAACAAACACGGTGGGGAAACGATATATACAACAATTGATTCGTGCGGGTGAGCACCAGCAGCAGGATTTTAAGTTTGCGGTAAATGATGCCCGCAAAATTGCAAGATCGTTGGTTGCATTTGCCAACACCGATGGCGGCAAATTACTGGTTGGTGTTAAAGATAATGGTGCCATTGCCGGCATTCGGACCGATGAAGAACGGCACATGCTTGAGGCTGCGTCGCAATTATATTCAAAGCCTGAGGTTAAGTATTCCGTAAGTGAATGGAATATCGAAGGCAAAACGATACTCGAGGTTGATGTTGAGCCGGGTAAGAACAAACCGTATTATGCGCCCAACGAAGAAAAAAAGTGGTTGGTTTACATACGTGTAAATGACCAAAACAGGCTTGCCAATAAAGTTATTCTGCGGGTTTGGGAGAAAAAGAAGAACAAGTCGGGTATATATTTAGCGTACAGCAAGAATGAAAGCTTTTTGCTTAATTATCTGGAACAAAACCCCAACATTTCGTTTTCTAAATTCTGCCGGCTTACGAATATTAAAAGAAAAGATGCCGAAGAGTTGCTTTCGAACCTTATTGCGTTGAATATAATTGAACCGGATTTTTCTTCGTCAAAAACTATCACGTATAAATTAAAAGAGATAAGCCCGTGATGCACCTGCTACCTGAATGAATTATTGTTCCTCTTTAAGCTTTTTATATTTTCGCTCTATGGAAACAAGTGCTTCCTCAACACGGCCGGCATTGTTAGTTGTAACACATTCGCGCTCAATCAAATCCAATTCCTCTTTGAGGATACCTGCGCCGGAGCCAAGCTGTTTTCGCAGGTTTGAGACCGCATCTACTATTTCACTCCAATTTTTATTTCGTATTGCACCATTCAGTATATTGATATACTCAGGTAATTGACTCAGGAGATAGTCCTTATTCTGCAACTCTTTTTCTGCTGACTCATAGATAGTAATACGACTATCTCTTTCATCAGTGTTATTTATTATTGTGTGACTAATTTGAGTAACTATCTGTAAAATATCAAAAGGCCAATACAATGTGCCATCTATATTATTATCCTCTGCGGATTGTTCAACATTTTCTGCAACTCGTCCGATTACAACAAAAACCAATGCATCGAATTGTTTTGATTTAATCTGTTTTGCTTTTTGATTTGCAGCATTCAAATCATTGTTGTGTAGAAAAACAATTCCGTACCTGTCATTATTCAACATTGCCGAAACTTCGTCTGTATGCTTGCAATGGGCAAGGTTGGTTTCAGGTTCAACTATTCGCACTAATTCTTTGAGTTCGGTGAAATGCTTATCATGCGTACCTACGTAAAGCAGGTTGCGCTTTTTTAACCATGCTGCCAGTGTCGGAAGTCGTCTGTATGCAAATTGAAAATCAGTTTTCGATGCCGGTTCTACAGGAATCGTCACGGTTATCTTTTCGTGTTGTTCTGCAAGAGTTTCAATAAACACGTTGCCCCGCAAGGCATCTGTGAAATATTTCACTATTTTAAATTCAATTGCGGGCGGTGTATCTAATTCAAATATTGTTTCCCTGTTTTTAAGAGATATTTGATAGAAGGCATCTTTTGTTTTATCGTTTATGGAACCTGCCGGACAAATCAGGCTTGCTTTTAGCAGTGATTGCTCTTCACAACTGAATAATATCTCAATTGTATTATTTTTTTTTGTATGCAGAATCGCATGCTCAATTAAATTCGACAGTATAAGGCTATATTTACCCGGGTCGGTCAGAAAATTTTCCGGGCAGGTATCATCTGTTCGGAAAACAATATTTACACCATTTTGCCGGGCAGAATTGTTGAACTGTTCTTTCATATAAGCAGTCATTTCCTTCATATTAACAGCCTGGTAATTTGGTTGAAGCCGGGTGTTTGCAATTTCGTTTGCTGCAATAATATTTTCTGATTTATGAAGCAGGTACTGTGCAGCATGATGTATTTGTGCGGCAACAAAATCAATTTCAATATCAGCTGGTTTGTGGCCTGGCTTAAGCAAATCTGAAACACCATATATAAGGCATAGGGATTGATGCTGGCCTGTTAGAGCCTTATTATAAAACCGTTGGATATTATGCAATACTTGTTCATAGTGGCGATAACCACGACTAATCTCCGTGTTTTTGTTGCTTATCTCTTGATTTTTTACAGATAGCAATTGGTTAGACAGTTTTTTCTGACTGTATAAACGATAAATCATGGCAAGAGCCAACAAGCCTAATGCTGCAACAAAAAGGCTCAAGATTGTCATTTGTTGACGACTTTCCAATTCAGCTTTTTGTTTTTCACTTTCTAATTGGGCAATTTTTGCCTGTTGCTCGAGCAATGCAATTTTTTTGTCTTTTTTGTTAGATTCGTACTTCTCTTTTATTTGCGTAATTTGCTCATTCTTCCGAAGCGAGTATACCGAGTCTTTATATTTAGTATAAAGCTCATAGTATTGGAGCGCCAGCTTATATTTTGCCTGGCTTTTGTATGTGTCTGAAAGTTCTTGGTAAACACCACTCAACTTACGTTTTGCTCCAATAGGTTTTAATATTTTTGCAGCCTCTTTTTGTACCCGTATTGCGTCATCAAACTTGTTTAATTCTTTATAAACTGCACCAATAGCTTTGAGGGTTTCTGCCTCCCCGGCCTTATTATCCAGTTTTTTCTCAATATCATAAGATTTTTTATAAAAATATAAGGCTTCCTTATAATTGCCCTGAGTACTGTATATTTCGGCAATATTAAAATAAGGCATAGCCTGGCTGCGAATATCATTTATTTCACGGTAAATATTTAAACTACGCTTAAAGAACTCCAGCACTTTGTCGTACTTCCCTAAATAGTAATAGGTAATTCCAATATTATTGTAAATCAATGCCTGCCCTCTTTTTAAGCCAAGTTCTTTCTTGAGTTCAAGCGCCATGTTATAGTATTTAAGGGCATTTTCGTATTTGCTCTGATTGTTATAAATCAGGGCGATATTATTGAGTACTTTTGATTTTTCTTTCATTTGATTGGTTGAATCACAAAAGTCAAGTATATCGAAATAAATCTTAAGGGAACGAACATAATTTCCCTGCATTTCATGTAAAGCACCTAAATTAATAAGTATTTGCGTTTGTTTATTGTCCAATGAATTTTTTTCAAAAATAGCTAATGCCTTTTCATAATAGTGTAATGCGGAATCGTATGAGTCGGAAAATTGGTAATTAATGCCTTTTTGGCGATAATAGTACCCTTTAAAATGCTCAGGGATTTTATTTGCTGAACTTTGGCTATCAGCTAAAATTTCTTTCCGGGCTTTTTTGAGAAAAATATTTGATGAGTCTATATCTGTGTTGCGGTAAGTTCCGGCAAGCTTCAGATATGTGAGGAGCCTGACTGTATCAATTTCACTTTTAGTTTGTTGAATTAAGGAATCGATGTTTTGTGCACGGGTTTGTGTCAGGCTAAAACAAAAAATTGCAGTTATTAACAACCATCTAATTCTACTTTGACAGATTAAGCCGGGGTTTGATTTTTCGCTTTTTTTTGCCCCGACCCTAAAGGGAGAAAGCCGAAAAATCAACCCGTTCCCTTCAGGGTCAAGGGCAAATCGGGTTGATTTTGGCAATTTCCTTAAATGTGTCAAAGTAAAACTAAGCATAGAAAAAAAGATTAAACATCTAATTTAACACTTTTTATTTATAATTGACAGATATTGCCAATTTCCTTTTTGAAATTACGGGGGTTATGTATTGAGGTCAATTAGGCCCTCGGGCAGGTCGAGCAAGATGTAGCTCTCTTCCGGCATGAACTCTACGAGAAAATCTTCGTTGAATGGAATTAAAACTTCTTTGCCGTTGGCGTCTACTGTTAGCAAAATATTTCCACCAACTTCTTCTGTAGCTGTGCAGGTGCCAATTTCGCCAAGTTCCTGATCGATAACTGTTATTCCTGAAAGATCGTACATGCGTACATCATCATGGAGCAATGTATCATCTGATTCCAGGTACACATCGAGCCCGATAAGTTTTGATGCTTCCGGTATACTTTCGACCAGCTCCAGGGTGGTAATATACTGCCCCGGTCTTTTATTGTCTGCTGTTATAATAAAGAAGGGAACCAACAAGCCATCAATTTTGATGAATATTGGTTCCCTAAAATCTTTTGTATCCAGGTTTGTGTCGGTTGCAAGTATTACTTTCCCATCAACACCATGTGTTTTGGTAATGGTACCCAAATGCACACAATCCTGAATTTTCATACAGACTAGTTTTCAGCTTTTTTTTCCTGATTTTCGTCTTTGGTTTCAGTTTCTTCGCTTGCTTTTGCAGTATCTGCTTTGCTTTCTGCTTCTTCGCTTGCCTTTGCAGTATCTGCTTCGGCTTTTGCAGCTTTTTCTTCTTTTGCTTCGGCTTTTTCAGCTTCTTCCTCTTTGGCTTCTGCTTCGGCTTCAGCGTTCATTTCAGCATTTTTTTCTGCAAGGGCTTTAGCTCGTTCTTCGTTTACTTTCTTCTCATTAGCCAGGCGTTCTTCTTTTTCTTTTTCCAGTTCAGCTTTGGTTTTGTCTGCCTCGTTCTGAAGCTTCATATCTCTCTCAGCTGTCCAGGTTTCGAACTTCTTGTCGGCTTCGGCCTGATCAAAAGCACCCTTTTTTACACCTTTTAACAGGTGATTGTACATCATTACACCTTCCCTAGATAGTATGGAGCGACAAGTATCTGACGGTTGCGCTCCTTTTTGCAGCCACGATAATGTGTTTTCAAAATCCAGTTGGATTGTAGCAGGATGTGTCATTGGATTGTATGATCCAACTCTCTCAATATACCTACCATCTCGTGGCGCCCTGCTATCTGCTACTACAATGTAGTAGAACGGGTGGTGTCTTCTTCCATGTCGTTGTAATCTAATTCTTACTGGCATAACATTATCGTTTGATTTAAAGTGCGGCAAAGGTAAAAATTCTTTTTTATTTTCATGAGGTTTTAAGACGAATTTTTGCTTTTTTTGCATTTATGACCGAGAAGCATTACTATCTGGAAGATAAAGACATAGGTGCAGTAAAAATTATACCTAA
>CAYPSX010000206.1:0-7102 GCA_964413185.1 uncultured Bacteroidales bacterium | reverse complement strand
TCTGAAATTAAAAAACAAATTACTTCTTCAAGTAAAACTTCTGAATACTAATGAATTTGTTACTCTGTTAATGCTATTAGGATCAATAAATTCCGGAAATGAATTCCACAGCGAGGTAATTTTGTTTAGTTTTGCCTTTAATAATAATTCAGCGCATCATGATTAGCAATAATGATATTTTACGACGACTTAGATATACGTTTGATTTGGGCGACGACCAAATGATGAACCTTTTTGAACAGGCCGAATTTAAGGTTACCCGTTCGCAGGTTAGCGACTGGCTTAAGCGCGACAGCGATCCGGAAATAAAAGAATTGTCTGATCAGTACCTGGCAGCTTTTCTGAATGGTTTTATTAACGACCGTCGTGGAAAAAAAGAAGGCCCGCAACCAATTCCTGAACGTAAACTCAACAACAACCTGATTCTGCGCAAACTGAAAATTGCCCTTGCCATGCGCGATGAAGATATGATCAGCGTTTTTAAACTGGCCGGAGTCGATATCAGTAAAAATGAACTGAGCGCGTTTTTCCGTAACCCCAACCATGCCAAATACAAAATTTGCCAGGATCAATATTTACGCAACTTTTTAAAAGGACTTCAACTTAAATTCAGGGGCGAGGCAGAATAAATGTGGCAGGTCGCTGTTTGATTTTGCGCGAAGGTGTTTTGCAAGATTCTCGTAGTTTTAGCGTTCCCCACATTTCATCAAAATTTCATTTTTTAGTTTTTCACTAATCCAAACATTTTTTTCTGTCAGCTCATTTAATAGTGGTTCCAGTTTATTAATATAACCTAATGATTTTGCTTTTAGCAAGATGCCTAATGTTCCTGTAACTTTTAAATTGGCATGATTTGCATGAAAACGACCAAGCTTTTCATCAATGATGACCAAATCAGCATTTAACTCGGTTGCCAGGATAATAGCTTCGGCTTCCCCTGAATCAAGGTCAATAAAATATTTGATGGCTTGTTTATCTCTAATTTCTATAGTTTTTATCCAATCAGTTTTAGATAAATCTGTGTAATAGTTTTTTGATTTGCCAGCTTCAATTTCATCAAAAACAGCCTGAGGAATATAAATTTCATTATAAAGCTGTTTTAATAAAACAAGTTGATTTAGTTTAAGCAATGATAATAAAGGAGTGGTGTTAGATACAACCTTAAGCATTTGCGATATCTTCATTTAAATTATTTAAATCGTAAGTACCAAACACAGAAACATTGTATTTTGCAAGTAATTCCAGAAAGTCAATTCTTGAAAGGCCTAATACTTTCGCAGCTACTCCTGAAGAAATTTTTCCTAATTCGTAAAGTTTTACCAGTGAGCTGGTTTTTATCTCTGTTTCAAAATCTTTTCCACTTAATCTTAAAGTGTTGGCAAGCGATTCCGGATATTCTATTTTTATCATTTTTTCCATCTTTATGCTTTTACAAAGGTAACGAAATCACTTAAAATTTGTTTCTTGACATCCTATTTATTGAAAGTCAATAGAAAAATGAGGCTAATGACAAGTATAGTTTTATCATTCGGCATTGAGGAGAGCCGCTTTCCCTCTTTTTCGGTAACTATATAAAAGTTTAGATCAATGCCGCCCTTCACCTTCTATAATTTTTTCCTTTATTTTTTTGCTACGTTCGCTTTGCAGAAAATCACGGGTTGATTTCGGTAAAAATGATAAAATTTTGTCAAGTTCGCCGCTTTTTATGGCTGCCCGCACTTTCGATGCGCTAATGATGCTGTTTTGTTCCAAATCTGTGTCGGCTGCAATGCGTTCAATTTCAATGAGCTTGATGCCCGCCGGAGGCAGCATTTTTTTCATGGCATGGTTATAAGCAAGGGTGGTTTTGCAATAGTTTTCTGTGCCTACATAACGTTTGGTAATGCTAAGTACCGGCGCAATGTAACGCAGGAATGTGCGAATGTCTAACTCCGCTTGTTTTTCCGAAATATCATTTTCACATTGGTTTTTAAGAAAATAAGACGGAAAAATGGTGCCGGAAACTACATAATGGCCGCCTCGCAACATCACTACATTTTCCAGATGAGCAATGCCTTTTTTAATAAGTTCCCATCGTGTTTCAAACGGAAAACTCGATTGATCTTCTTGAACAACAAATAAATATAGTACACTGCTCTCTTTCGCTGCTTTTTCAATCAGGTATTTGTGCCCAATGGTGAATGGATTGCAATTTACGACCAAAGCTGCAACATTGCGTGTTGCACTTTCTACTTTATGTTCACGAAGGTAATTTTGATAAGTTTTAATGTTTTCGTAACCGTATTCAAGCACGGAAAAGAGGGGCGGGGCAGTTGCAATTTCTGTAAAACCCATACCTTCAAATACTTGTGTGTTGCGTGGCAGCGTGTAAACAAAAATGTGTTTGTGTTTTAGCAAAAGCTTGTCCATCAGGTGGGTAACGATTTGTGAAAACGCAGCACCTTCCCGGTATTTGGGTTTTACAGCAACATATTTTAATATGTGATTTTGATAGGAGCCTGTGCCAATTACCTCGCCGTTAAGTGTGTAGAGTACCATTGTGTAATCTACATCGTTTGCCTCGTAATCAAAATTGAGGGTTTTCAGAAATTCTGAAACCATTTTTACATCGAATGGATTTTCCGTATCAAGTGCTTCTTCCCTAAAATCAGCGTTTTCAAAGCTCATTGGTCGTAAGTGTTTTATTTTGTGTACAAAGATAAATGAAAATGCTCACGGCTAAAAGATCGGCTGAGCCGCCCGGTGACAAATTTTGCTGATTTGTCCATTGACAAAAATCGTAGTATGCCTCCATATCGCCCTTTTCCAGTGCTTGCAAACTATCCGCGGCGTTGTTTTGCAGCGACTTGAGGATTGCCGGGTTGCCCCGGTGCAAAACATTACTGTCCTGGTTTGTGGTGATTATTTTTAGCAACGATTTTATGAGCGTTTGCTTTTGAGTTTTTGCATCATTTTTCGTTGAGAAATTTTCTGTAACAAGTTCTTCCAATCCGGCTTTGAACACTCCGGGTAAACCATCAATTACTTGTTGCCTGATTCCGGGTTTTATTTCAGCATATTTTTCATTTACACGGTTGCCATGCGTATCTTCATATTTTGTAATGATGTCTGTACGAATGACATCAGTAAATTTATCAATCTCCTTTTGAATGTTTTCAAATGATCGTTTTTCATTATTCTTTGTTAAATTGATTATTGCCCGGCTCGCGATCAGCAATAAAAAAATAGCGCCTTTATGCGTGTTTATACCAGATGTTGCTGCGAACATTTTTTGCTCAGCTTTTAAACCCCATATTCGTAATTCTTCAATGCTGAAAACTTGATTGTTGACCAGACTTTCTGTGAAAAATGAATGAAAAACAGGTGTCAGGGTCGCAATAGATTGCAAAAAGGTGTGATAATCCATATCTGAATGCGAACCGTTGCTGCCCGGCGACACCAATCCGGGCTTGGGATCGAGCGAGGCTTCTTCAAGCAATGCGTAAGTTACCAGTTCTGTGAGCTTGTCAGCCTGAGCTTTTCTCAATTCCCGATTCAGGTATTCACGCATTTTTTCGGTTTGATATTCGCTCAGTGTTACTTTGGAATGTCTGTCTTTCCGCATGCAATCAATGGCGGGGTATTTCCCACAGTAAAAGCAGCCTTTTTCTTTTTCACTGCTGATGTTGTTTCCTTCGGCATCCATAATATCCAGATCAATGAAACGTCCGCAGGAATGTGTTGCTTCAAATGATTCTGTAATGGTTTTGATGGTTTGAACATCTTTATCTGACTGAAAAACAGTGTAGAATGACAAACCTACGGCTGAATCGGATATTTGCGCGCTGTTTTCGTCCAGCATAATGCGGTTGGACAGGCAAAAACGTTTTATTTCATCAAGTAATTGAAAGAAGAATTTATCTATTATTTCATTCTTTTTTGGCCAGCCCGGAATATTAAGTGAGAAACTGATTAATGGTTTTTGCGCATGCGCTATTAACCGCTGTTTTTCAGCGAACAACGTCTCTTTTGCGGCAAGTAATTGATCAAGCTTGTTTGTTTGCATTGTGGCTGTCAGCCTTTTATTTGTTTTATTGTGTCGATGATTGTTCCGTCGCGGTATTCAATTACGCCCACCACTTTATCGGTATGTTCAATGGGTTCGGGTTCGCCGGTAATTTTCAGTACTTCTTCTTCCAAATCTGCGATATTGCGCACGTTAAATCCTGCTTTAATCAGGTTTTCTGCAAGTTCCCGGTTTTTCGGATTTACGCAAATACCTCGTTCTGTAACAATAACATCAACGCTTTCGCCGGGCGTAACCACGTTATTTACTTTTTTCTTCACAATAGGCAGCCTGCCCCGGAACGACGGGCAAACAACTACCGTGAGCTTTGCCCCGGCAGCGGTATCTGAATGTCCGCCGGAAGCGCCGCGTACTTCGCCGTTTGTACCGGTAATTACATTTACATTGAAATCTGTATCAACTTCCAGCGCGCCCAAAACAACCACATCGAGTTTGTTGATCATGCATCCACAGTTGAACGGATTGGCATACAGTCCGGCAGGAATTTCAATATGATACGGATGTTCTTTAAGCGATGAACTCACGGCAGCATCGAACGATTGTACATCGAAAACAGCCTTGAACAAACCTTCATTCAGCATATCTACACCATAAGAAGTTACACCTCCCAAAAGAAATGAACCTTTTATGCTGTGCTTTTTCATAGCTTCGCGCACAAACTTGGCAACAGCCAGCGAAGCCCCGCCAGCACCTACCTGGAACGATATCCCTTCGCGGAATAGCCCGGAGTGGAAAATGGTATCGGCAGCAATTTTGGCAATGCGTAAATCGAGCGGTGCTTTGGTAATGCGCGTTGTGCCCGATGCAATTTTTTTGGCATCGCCAATGCTGTCGACTGTAACTACATAATCTACATAGTTTTGCCGAATTGATGGCGGAACGCATGGATAATCGACCAGATTGTCGGTTACGATCACGACTTGTTTGGCGTACCAGGCATCAATCATGGCGTAGCCCATCGAGCCAAAAGCTGATTGCCCGTGAGATCCGGTTGCATTGCCTTCTTCATCGGCTGCCGCTGCCGCTAAAATGGCCAGGTCGATTTTTATTTTGCCGGTTTGTACGCTTCTTACGCGTCCGCCATGTGAATGAATCACGAAGGGTTTTTGTAAAACTCCCCGGGCACATGCTTCGCCTATTTTTCCGCGTATTCCGGAGGTGTAAATTTGTGTGATGGTGCCATCTTCAATGTAGGGTAAAATGGCATCATGCGCCGATGTGAGCGACGATGAAGCCAGTGTGATGTTTTTGATGCCCATGTTGGCCAAAATGGTAATGGCGCGAACCAAAATATCATCGCCACTGCGTAAATGGTGATGGAAAGAGACGGTCATACCATTCTGTGGATTGCATTTCAGGATGGCTTCTTCGAGTCCGCTGCACATTTTCGAAGTGTGCGGCATGCGTGCTTTTATGGAGGGCGGAACGGTTTTTTCATCCATCCATCCTTTTTTCAGTTTTTCCCATACGCCTTGGTAAGGTTCAAGTTTTCCCAGTCCTTCAAGGGTTTCGGGAATTGATATATTGAGTGCATTTTTGATCATATTGCCGGTTATTTCGCAGTTTGAACTTCAACATCGGCCAGTGCGAGTGTGTGCATGGCGCGGGTTACCACGGGTGCATCTACCATTTTTCCATCGACGGCAAACACGCTCAGGTCTTTGGCTTTATGTTCGTAATAGGCTTTTACAATGCGGTAGGCTTTTCGAATTTCCTCTTCTGTTGGTGTGAAAACTTCGTTTACTATGTTGATTTGCCTGGGATTGATCACCGCTTTGCCTGTAAAGCCGAGCTTTTTGATGTATGCAGTTTCTTCGCGCAGGCCTTCTTCATCTTCCACATCGGCAAAAACGGTGTCCATAGCATCTATTTTAGTAGCTTTTGAGGCCATAACAATACGCTTTCGCGCATAGTCGATACCGTAGTTGTCTTTCGATTTTTCAATTTGCATATCGGCAGTAAGATCCTGTCCGCCAATTGTAATGGCATCGATTCTTGGCGAGAACGATGCCAGTTCGTACACATTTTGAACGCCCAGCGCCGATTCAATCATAACGTGTATTTTCATTTGGTCGTGGGGCAGGTTGTGTCGTTTTTCAATTTCTTCAACTTTTTCAAGTACAGTGCGCAGCTCTTCGGTTGTTTCTGTTTTGGGCAAACGCAACGCATCAGGTTGCATGGGCACCATTTCTTCTAAATCGGCTTCGCCAAAGGGCGTGTTGATGTGGTTCACGCGTATGGTAACTTCACAGTCGTAAAAGTCATTGTTTTTTAGCATGTTGCGCACTAAAATGCGGGCAGCGTCTTTCTGGTTGAGTGCCACGGCATCTTCCAGATCAAGCAAAACGCTATCGGCTCCGTAAACACCGCCCTGCTGCAACATGGCCGGGTTATTGCCCGGAATGTAGAGCATGCTTCTGCGCTTTTTTATGTTCATTTTTTTCATGGTTCAGGTCGATTTTTAGGCAAAATGCTATTCTAATGTTCCTTTTGCTTGTCCCAACGCGCGTTTTACAGCAGTTTCCATCCGCGCAGCAATGGTTTGCGATAGTGCGCCTTTGTCTTTGGCTATCAAATGGATGCCTGATATTTCATAAGTTGCCAATACTTGTTCGATAACTTTTTTAATTTGTGTGCCGAATTGCTTGCCAACACTCGATGATATTTCAACGGAGTTGTCGCCATCCTGCTCTTTGGGCTCAATGAGTATCATGATGTCGCTCGATTCGAATGTGCCGGCTTGCGCTTTTTGTTTGGGTTGCATTGTTTTTTATTTATGTTGATGTTTTTTCTGTTGCTATTTTTTTTCGAAAAAATGTAATTACGATGTATTTACTTCAGCCCTTTGATTTTTACCTCGAACATGGTGGGCCAGTATTTTCCTGTGGCATACAGGGTTTGACTTTTTTTGTTCCAGGCTATGCCGTTCAGTACATCGGCTCCGGGTTGTAGTTTTGCGGCTTTTCGGAGGTTCGACATGTCGATATCGTGAAGAATTTTTCCGGTTTTCGGATCAATAATCACAATGTTGTCTTC
>CAYPSX010000205.1:0-7176 GCA_964413185.1 uncultured Bacteroidales bacterium | reverse complement strand
TGGCCAATCTCTCGTTTTCTGCCGGTGGTTTTGAAGCAGAATACGGCGATAAAATGTCGTCGGTGCTCGATATTGAGTACAAAAAACCGACCTCGTGGGGCGGCTCGTTCAATGCCGGTTTAATGGGCGGCGGGCTTACCATCGAAGGCAGCAATAAAGATCACAGGCTCACACAGATAACCAGTTTTCGGTACAAAAAATCGGGTTACATTCTCAATACGTTGCAAACAACCGGCGATTATGATCCCACATTTACCGATGTGCAAACGTACATCACCTACGACCTCACCGAAAACATGGAAATAGGTTTTTTGGGCAATTATTCCAACAACAAATATAAGTTCATCCCAAGGGATCGGGAAACCGATTTTGGTTTGGTAAACAATACGTTACGCTTAAAAGTTTATTTCGAAGGTCAGGAGGTCGATCAGTTCATTACCAGCCAGGGCGCTTTTTTGATGAACTATAAACCTACCGATAAGCTGAAATTGCATTTTTCTACTTCGGCATTTGTCAGCAATGAATCGGAAACATTTGATATTTTGGGCGAATACTGGCTCAACCAGGTCGATAGTAACCTGGGAAGCAGTACTTTCGGCGATAGCGTGGGAAGTTTGGCCGTAGGTTCTTATTTGGAACATGCCCGCAATTACCTCGAAGCTACGGTGTTCAATGTAAGCCACAAAGGCGAATGGAGAAAAGGCGGACACACGGTTAAATGGGGCGTGAAATGGCAGTTAGAAGATATTCACGATGAAATTAATGAATGGATGATGCTCGATTCTGCCGGATATTCATTGCCTCCCGATGGCCAGAGTTACGATCCTTTTACCGATTCTGTTGTAACGCTTTTCGAAACAAGAAAATTTTCAAACTCCTTAATTTCTAACCGGTTCACAGCTTTTTTGCAGGAAACGTGGGAAACCAGTATCGACAGCATGCCCGTATTCATCAATTATGGCATCAGGGCGCAATACTGGGACTTTAACAAGCAGTTTTTATTTTCCCCGAGAGCTGCCATAGCCTTGGATCCCAATTGGAAGCGCGACTGGCTCTTCCGTCTTTCCGGCGGCGCATATTATCAGCCTCCGTTTTACAAAGAAGTATTCGATAAGCAGGGCAACATGAATAAAAACATTAAAGCACAGGAATCTTACCATATTGTGGCCGGGGCAGATTATAATTTCTCTGCCTGGCGACGACCATTTAAGTTTGTGGCAGAAGCCTATTACAAAAAGCTTGAAAATATCATCACATACAGTGTCGATAATTTGCGCATCATTTATTCAGGCGAAAACAATGCTTCGGGCTATGCTACCGGACTGGATATGAAATTGACCGGTGAATTTGTAAAAGGCGTAGATTCTTGGTTGTCTGTTAGTCTTATGAAATCTGAAGAAGATGTCAAAGACGACATGTACACCGTAGAAAATGAAGACGGAACGCAATCGGTTGTTTATCCCGGGTACATACCGCGCCCCACTGATCAGCGGGTTACAGTGAATTTATTTTTTCAGGATTATTTTCCGGGCAATCCAACCTGGAAAATGCATCTGAACCTGGTCTATGGAACCGGCCTGCCCGTTGGGCCGCCCAATTCGCCGCGTTACGCTGCTACCGGTAAAATGCCCGATTACCGCCGCGTGGATATCGGTATGTCAAAATCGCTTATTTCCAGTGAGCGTACCTACAAAAACCCGCGCGGCCCCGTAAAATGGTTCGACGATCTGTGGATCGGCCTTACCGTTTTCAATCTTTTCGATATCAACAATACAGTTTCGTACACCTGGGTTCGCGATGTGTACAATACCGAATATGCTGTGCCGAATTATCTCACAAGCCGTTTGTTTAACCTCAAAATATCCGGAAGCTTTTAACAAATGTATGTTTTACGGAATCGACAAATTTTTCACAAATCCATATAAATATGCTAATTTTGGCACACGAAAAACAACCATTATTGGTTTTTTCGGCAGTTAAAATATAATAACATGAGAGTACTGTTAATTGGCTACGGCCGCATGGGGAAAGAAGTTCACGAAGTGCTAAAAGAGCGCGGACACAGCGTTAGCGCAATTATTGATGAGAAAAATGCCGATGAGCTTTCAACCATCAATCCAACTGAGGTCGATGTTGCTATAGAATTCACAATACCGGAAACTGCATTTGAAAATGCCAGAATATGCATGGAAAAACAAATCCCTATTGCAACTGGCACAACCGGTTGGAACAATAAATTAGATGAAGTACATAAAATTTGCAACGAAAACAACGCCACTTTTCTCTATGCATCGAATTTCAGTCTCGGTGTCAATATTCTGTTTGCCATGAACCAAAAACTGGCGCAAATAATGAACGGCCAGTCGCAATACAAAGCAGGCATCGAAGAAACACATCATATTCATAAAAAAGATAAACCCAGCGGAACAGCCGTAACCCTGGCGGAACAAATTATTTCAAATACAGAACGATACAAAGATTTTAATCTTGATGGCAGTAACGACAGCGAAATTCCCGTTAAAGCCAACAGGGAAGGCGAAGTTTTCGGAAATCACACAATTAACTATGAATCTGATGTAGATTCGCTTTCGCTGGCTCATAAAGCCAAAAGCCGGAAAGGTTTTGCTCTTGGCGCTGTTATAGCAGCCGAGTATATTTCTCAACGAAAAGGTGTTTATACAATGAAAGACGTGCTGAATATTGAGTAGCGTCTGATAATTTAATTATATTACAAATGAAAAAATTCTGGACAAACAAATGGTTTAAATTCTCTTTAGCAGCTCTTGCGTACGTATTGTGGGTCATTTGGCTCGATAGTTATTTATGGCTGCTGGGATTACCTGTTATTTACGATATCTATATTTCAAAAAAAGTACATTGGGCTTTTTGGAAACAAAAAGGTGTAAAAAAGCAGAAAAAAATTATCGAATGGGTCGATGCCCTTATTTTCGCAGTTATAGCAGCATCGTTTATCCGTATGTTTTTTATCGAAGCTTTTACCATTCCTACATCATCTATGGAAAAAACCATGCGCGTGGGCGATTACCTGTTTGTGAGTAAGTTCCATTACGGGCCGCGCAAACCCATGACACCACTTTCTTTCCCGTTCGTTCACCACACCATGCCGATGACCACAAAAACCAAATCGTATCTCGATTGGATTCAGTGGGATTATGAGCGCATGCCCGGTTTAGTAGATGTTGAACGTAATGATATTGTTGTGTTCAATTTTCCCGAAGGCGATACCGTAATCGTAGAGCACCAAACCCAAAGTTATTATCAAATTTTGCGATCAGAAGCCCTCGCAATGATGCGATCAGACCGTATGCAAGGTGTAATTAAGCCATACAAATGGTATGAAAACAAGGCGCGACGGCTCATTATGGACAATTTTACCATTCATGTTCGCCCGGTCGATAAACGGGAGAATTATATTAAACGCTGCGTGGCCGTTGCCGGCGATGAAATAAAAATCGATAATGGCATTATGTATGTCAATGGCAAAAAACAACCGCATTTCGTAGATATGCAGTTTAAATACTACATATACACCCAAAATGAACGCATCAACCCGCGCATTTTGCAAAAAATGGAAGTTTCCCAGGAAGATATCGATGCTTCATACGTGAATGCCGGCAAATATATTCTGCCACTGACCAACGACGCGGTAAATGAGTTGCGTAATTTCCCGATTGTCGATTCAGTTGTGCGAATGATTAAAAGTGGCGATGGTTCCGACTATATCTTTCCGCACGATAAAGATTACCCGTGGAACGAAGATAATTTCGGGCCACTCATCATCCCGAAAGCCGGTAAAACAGTTACGCTTACAGTAGATAATCTGCCCATTTACAGGCGTTTAATAGATTTATATGAAAATAACGACTTACAGGTGAAAGGGGATAAGATTTACATTAATGGAGAAGAAACACAAACATACACTATTCAACAAGATTATTACTGGATGATGGGCGATAACCGCCACATGTCGCAAGATTCGCGTTTCTGGGGCTTTGTCCCCGCCGATCATATTGTAGGCAAACCGCTTTTCATTTGGTTGTCGCTGGATAAAGATGCGTCATTCATCAATAAAATTCGTTGGGAGCGTTTGTTCTCCTCAATAGGTGATAAATAGTGCGTGTAGACTTTATTCTTGAGTGTTGATTTCCACGCACAAGAAAAATTAAGTGTTTTCTAATTGAAAAAAAATAGATATGAAGAGGATTTTAGTTGGAGTACTGGCGGTTTTGCTACTGATTGGAATATTTTTTCAGTTCTTCCTTACCTGGCATAAAGTGCAGGATGGAACCATGAAAGCCACCATCGAAAAAGACGAATTGGTTTGGATCAACAAAGCAGCAGCTGGTGCATGGTTTTTAGGAATGAAAATGCCCGGTTTATGCGAAATTGACCACAACGATATCATTTATTTCGCTTATCCCGAAGAGTTCGATGTGCCATTGTACAACAAAAAGCGACTGGTATCCAGAGTAGTAGCCTTGCCCGGCGATCGACTGCAAATAATAAGAAAAGAACTTTACGTTAATGGTCAATTGCAGGCATATCCGGACAGCGCCCAACTGGGTTATCGCATGGTTATGAGAACCGGTACGCCAAAAGATGAATTCTTTAAAAAATATAACCTGGAGCAGGTAAAACCGATTATCGACAGTATGGGCATTTATCAGGTTCCACTGAGCCGGAAAAAGGTAGAAACATTGCGCAATAAGCCCGAGGTCGATTACATTCGCATGGTGAAACAACTTCGTGGCG
This sequence comes from uncultured Bacteroidales bacterium, assembly GCA_964413185.1. Classification (GTDB taxonomy): domain Bacteria; phylum Bacteroidota; class Bacteroidia; order Bacteroidales; family Salinivirgaceae; genus Salinivirga. The sequence goes on along the minus strand of CAYPSX010000205.1, from coordinate 2,403 downwards.
GCGCTAATCGTATTTGGCCAAAAACACATTACCGCTCATGGTCTGAGGATGATTTTGGTCCGCTTATGATTCCCCGGGCAGGCGATATTTTAAATCTAACATACAGAAATTATGATATTTACAAGAATATTATCGTTACCTTCGAAGGAAACGAAGTGATAAAGCACGAGGGTAAAATTTTCATTAATGGAAAACTATCCAACTCATATACAGTAAAGAAAAACTACTATTTTGTGCTCGACGACAATCGCGACCGCTTTTTTGACAGTCGCGAATTTGGTTTTGTGCCCGAAGAATATATTTTAGGAAAAGTAATTGGTTACAAATAATATAAAAACTAAACTTTAGCAATATGAAAAGAGATACAAAGGTTTTTGATATCATTCAAAAAGAATATCAGCGACAAAAAAATGGTATTGAATTAATCGCTTCTGAAAACTTTGTCAGTGAGCAGGTTATGGAAGCAGCCGGTTCGGTAATGACTAACAAATATGCCGAAGGATATCCCGGAAAACGTTACTACGGAGGTTGTCAGCACGTAGATGAAACCGAAAATCTGGCTATTGAGCGCATAAATGAACTCTACGGCGCAGAATATGCCAACGTGCAGCCACACTCGGGCGCACAAGCCAATATGGCCGTGTTTATGACCGTTCTTAATCCCGGCGACACGTTCATGGGTCTCGACCTTTCTCATGGAGGCCACCTTTCGCACGGTTCTCCGGTAAACTCCTCCGGTATCTTGTACAACGCCATCTCTTACAAAGTGCGCGAAGAAGACGGGCTTATCGATTACGATGAAATGGAAAAATTAGCTGTGGAGCATAAGCCTAAAATGATCGTTGGCGGTGCTTCAGCTTATTCACGCGAATGGAATTACAAGCGCATGCGCGAAATTGCCGATAAAATTGGTGCAATTTTTATGGTCGATATGGCACACCCTGCAGGCCTCATTGCTGCCGGACTGCTCGATAATCCTGTAAAATATGCACACATTGTAACATCAACCACACATAAAACATTGCGTGGGCCGCGCGGTGGAATTATACTAATGGGCAAAGATTTTGAAAACCCGTGGGGAAAGAAAACCAAAAAAGGAGTTGTGCGAAAAATGTCAGCACTGCTCAATTCAGCAGTATTCCCCGGAATACAAGGCGGGCCGCTTGAGCACATCATTGCAGCGAAAGCCGTTGCGTTTGGCGAAGCGTTGGCTCCCGAATTTAAAGAATATCAGTCACAGGTTAAAAAGAACGCCGCTGTAATGGCCGAAGCATTTATCAAAGCAGGATACAAGGTTATTTCAGGTGGCACAGACAATCATTCAATGTTGATTGACCTGCGCACAAAAGCACCCGAAATAACCGGCAAGCAAGTAGAACATATCCTTGTAAATGCCGATATCACCATCAATAAAAACATGGTACCGTTCGATAGTCGCTCACCCTTCCAAACTTCAGGTTTGCGCGTTGGAACATCTGCCATTACAACCCGCGGGCTCAAAGAAGACGAAATGTCCAAAATCGTTGAACTAATAGACCGCGTTATTATGAATATCGACGATGAAGATATTATCGCCAATGTTCGCAAAGAAGTAAATGAAATGATGCAGGATAAGTCTATGTTTGCCTGGTAGAAGATGTGCGTATAATAAAACTCCAATAACTGCGTTATGTTCATTTTGAAAACAGTCGATTACTATAGTAAACTCCTTGATTTTCAAAATGAACAAGCCTTGTTCTTGAAGTTTTATTATTACGCACACGATAAAAACATGAGTTTTCAGAGCACTAAATAGTAATTTTCTGCTTGGAAATAATTCGAAATAGCCCGCTATGCCTTCAGAATTTCTAATTGAAGCCTTACTATTTATAAGCATTCTGAATTCATAATTTATAACCCACGTTAATAAAATGATAAGGCTGTTCAGGATTACTTGTGCAGCCTTTTTTTCAAAAAATTATGTATAGAAAAAAAGTAGAGTCATTAGGCGATATTATTGACACCTGGCTAAAAAAACAAGGTGGGCACAGCCGTGTGTATAAAGCCTCTGTGGTCAATAATTGGGATAAATATGTTGGAAAAACAGCCGCGCGGTATACCGAATCCGTCAAATTTGAAGATCAGGAACTTATTGTTACCCTCAAATCTGCTGTGGCACGCCGTGAGTTGGAACTCATAAAAACGGCAATTATTGACCGTATTAATGAAGATGCCGGCGAAAAAATTGTTCGAAACATCTACTTCAATTCATAGCTCCCTGAATGCGACCTTCTTTGTTTTCAAAGAACTTTTCAAACCCGGCAAAAAAGTATTCACTTTCTTTATTCGCATTCTCATCACTGTCTGAACCATGAACTGCATTTGCCTGAACTGATTTGGCAAACATGTATCTAATAGTTCCGG
>CAYPSX010000204.1:0-7219 GCA_964413185.1 uncultured Bacteroidales bacterium | reverse complement strand
CTTTTAAGTATTCATAGACACTTGTTTCAAGATGTTTATACTTGGGCTGGGAAAAGACGAAAGGTTGAGATTAGTAAAGCAGGTAAACAATTCTTTCCAACGACACATTTTGACAATGCTTTTCGATTCATTGACACATTAATTTCAGATTATAGAAGCATATCAAAAGGGGACAATCTGCAGGTGGCAGAAAAATTAGCAGAAATTTTGGATAATGTAAATTACCTGCATCCATTCAGAGAAGGAAATGGGCGGGCGCAAAGAGAATTTTTAAGATTATTAGCATTGGAAAAGGGATTAACATTAAATCTAAACCCACCCGACAAAAAAAATGTTTACGACCAATATATGCAAGGGACTATAAATAGTGATATAAAAACACTGACAAAATTGATTTTAGACCTAATTGACACTTGAATAAAAAAACGGGGTACAACACGCGGTCATAAATAATTGGGGTTTAGGTGGTTGGTTGCATGGTTTGGTTTACCAAATATACGTTTTCCCAGCTTGATTTGCAAGGTGTTCCAAACTCCCCAACTATTCATACCGACCTTCCTCTTTTTTGAGCTTTCAGCATGCGCAAATGCGAAATGAAGCGGAATTTTCCTTTTGTGTTGATTAAATACACACCCAATAAAATCAGCGCCATAAACAGCAGGTGCAACGGCAGTATGCTTTCGCCGTCGACTATGCCCCAGCCAATGGCAAAAATGGGGATGATGTACGTAACCGATGAGGCAAAAACCGGCGGAACATAGCGCAGCAGGCTGTTCATCAGTAACATGGCCACGGCGGTTCCAATAACGCCTAAAGTTATCAGCGCCAGCAAATGCAGGCCCCAGCCGCTGTTTTGCAGGGGTGCTTGCAAATCGGTGGTGAGTAAATATCCGAGGGATACGGGCAACAAAAATGCAAACGACAGGCTTGTAATTTGTACGCCCTTGAGGTGCGACAGTCCGGCTTTTATTTCATTCATGTTGATGCCGTAACAAATTGTGGCCAAAACCACGTAAAATGCATAACTGTTGATGGAATCAAGCGATAATGTTTTGCCGGTGGCAATGAGTCCGGCTGCGCCAACAAGGCCAAGAAACAGGCCTGCAATTTGCAGCCGTAAAATTTTTACTTTATACAACAATAAGCCGATTATCATTGTGAAAATTGGGGTGAGTGAATTAAGCATGCCGGCCATGGCGCTGTCTATGCGTGTTTGCGCCTTAGTGAAAAGAAATGCCGGTATAAAACTCCCGATAAAACCGGCTATGAGCAGGCTTTTCAGGTCTTTGCGCCTTAAATATCTGAAATTGTGTATGGCAAATGGTAGCAAAACCAGCGATGCACTCGTAATACGAATGGCTGCGGCCTGTGGACTGGTAAAGCTTTTCAGTCCGATCTTCATCAATATAAAAGAACTGCCCCAAACAAATGCGAGTAACAAAATGGCGCTAAACTGCACCCAACGTTTTTCCAGATACATTGCTTCCGATTTTGGTTGCCAAAGGTAATGGTTTTTATTATTGTTAATAGATTATTTTTGATTGAATATCGATGATCCGTCAAACCATCAGGCAAAAGTGACTTTTTTAGCAGAGTCTAAAGGAGGTAAAGCAGAAAAAAACGCTGCAAATGTTTAATAACAATTGCAGCGCTTTTGTTTGTTTTTGAAAGTTGTTGCTTGTTTTACGGAATGTACAACGGACCATCGGGACCCAGTGGAATACCAATGAGCATCCAAATGATGAGTAAAAGAACCCAGCCAATTAGAAGCAATACGGTATAGGGTATCATCGTAGAAATTATGGTGCCAATTCCGTATCGTTCATCATATTTTTGGGCAAAAGTTACAATTAATGCAAAGTAACTCATCATAGGAGTAATAAGATTTGTTACAGAATCGCCAATACGAAAAGCAGCTTGTGTTAATCCGGGGTGATAGGGCGGATCTATTAACATCAGCATAGGTATAAAAACCGGGGCCATAATTGCCCACTTGGCAGAAGCGCTGCCCATAAACATATTGATTAATGCCGAAAGCAAAATAAAGGCGACAATAAGTGCAGGGCCGGTTAGTCCAATGGTTTGCAGTGTATGTGCACCCTTAATGGCGAAAATTATTCCCAGGTTACTGTAATTGAAAAAATATACAAATTGGGCTGCAAAAAACACCAATACAATATATCCGCCCATATCAGACATTGATTTGCCTAAATATTTGGCTACATCTTTGTCGCTTTTAATGGAACCGACAATAATTCCATACACAAGGCCGGGAATAAAAAACATCACTAAAATGGCAATAATAATACCGTCAAAAAAAGGTGAATGCAATATTGAGCCTGTTTCGGGATCCCTGAAAATACCATTTTCCGGAATTATGGTGAATGCAAGCCCGACGAGTGTTATTAGTAATGCATAACCCGCCCATTTTAAGCCTTTTTTCTCTGCGGCGCTGAGCTGCACAATGGGCAGTTTTTCTGCGGGTCCATCGTATTTGCCTAACCTTGGTTCAACAATTTTTTCAGTAACCCAGGTTCCGACTATCACTACAAGGAAACTGGAAACAAACATAAAATAGTAGTTTACAGCCGGGTTTACCGTCATATCGGGCATAATCATTTGCGCAGCCGATTCAGAAATTCCGGCCAAAATGGGATCGATGGAGCCTATAAAAAAGTTTGAACCAAATCCTCCGCTAACACCGCAAAATGCCGCTGCAAGACCGGCCATCGGATGTCGGCCCAAAGCGTGAAAAATCATTGCGCCCAACGGGATAAGGATAACATAACCTGCCTCAGAGGCAAGGTGCGACAATATACCTGCCAACACAATGGCGCCTGTAATAAGTCTCGATGGCGCACTTAAAACCAACGATCTGATTAAGGTAGTGAATAAACCTGATCCTTCTGCCACACCAATACCAATCATTACAACAAGCACATAGCCAAGGGGCGGGAATTTCAGGAAGTTTTCTATAAGGTTTGTGTACATCCATCTTACCCCTTCGCCACTTACCAAATTCTTTGCTTCAATTACATGGCCTCCAACCGGATGCACAGCTTGAGCACCTACCAGATGACCCAGCCACGAGAGTAAAACCACAATAAGAGCAAGTAATGCAAACAACGTTGCCGGATGCGGGAGTTTATTTCCGATTATTTCAACATAATCTAAGGAGCGGGCGAAAACCCTGCTCGATTTTCTTTTGATCTTTTCAATAAATTTACCCATATCATCTGTATTAATAGTTAAATTCTCGCTTAAAAGAAAAATAGCAAAACTAGAAAGGAATTTTGAATCTGGAAATATTTTTTTAAGAAATATGATTGTGAAGATATATACTACCTAAATAAAATGACTGTATTCAACGCAGCCTCTAGGTTACATGTAAATACCACCTGTTCAATTTTCAAAAAACCAATGTACGCATACGAACAATTTGTTTTTTTTATGTAATTCTCAGTTGATTTTTGTACTTTGCAGTAACAATTTATTAACACTGTAATTATGAAAATAAAAAACATCTTACTCATTGCACTATCAGCATTTTTGCTGCAAATAATCAGTATACAACCAGTCGCTGCATGGCCGGGAAAAGTTGTAAAAACCCTTGACGCGCCCGGGAAAATTTGCACCGGCATGGCTTACGACGGAGAACTTCTCTGGATTGCAGACCGGGCATCAAAAAAACTTTATGCAGTAGATCCCGCCAACGGAAAAGTGAAAAAGGAGCTTGAGGCACCGGCATTTTGGCCTATGGGCATGACGTGGGACGGCGAAGCGCTGTGGAATGTCGACATTAAAGGCGGTTTACCGCTGAGTGAAAATTACCGGGGCGTAGCTTACCGGATAAATCCCAAAAACGGTCATATTTTACGTACGGTAACCCTTTCGGTAAAAAAGGCGCAAGGCCTGGCCTGGGACGGGACTTACCTGTGGGTGGCCGATGATGGCAATAACACAATCGAGCAGGTTAATCCGCACGATGGCACCACAATAAAAACCCTTCCGGCGCCAACCGGCAGCCCCAACGGATTGGCTTTTGACGGCAATTATTTGTGGGTTTCAGACCGCTACAAAGATGAAATTTACATGGTTTCGCCGTTCGATGGCACGGTTATTCAAATTCTTCAGGCTCCGGGGCATTATACCCGCGGACTGACTGTTTTTGAAAACAACCTCTGGGCAGTCGATTCCGAAAGCGATAAAATTTTTAAACTCATCAAAGAAGATGATGATAAATTTCACCGGTTTAACGCCACCAAAGTTAGTGTTACGCATACGCACGAAGCCACAAACTTTGGCCCCGGAGCACTTACCAGTCTCGATGTTCACCTGGCTATTCCAAAAGATAAGCCCAACCAGGAAATTCACGATCCGATCGCTTTCTCTCCCGAAATGACAGATAAGGTAAAAGACCACTGGGATCAGGAAACTGCGCATTACAACCGGAAAAACATGAAAGCTGGCGAGAATTTTTCAGCGCAAATGACTGTAGATGCTACATTGTACGATGTGCGTTGGTTTATCGATCCGCTGAAAGTAGGTAAACTCAGTGAGATTCCCGAAGATATCACCAACCGATATCTGGCCAATAATGAAAAATATCAGTACGAACACCCCATAATTCAGAATGCCCTAAGAATAGCAGTGGGCGATGAAACTAACCCGTTCTGGATGGCGCGAGGTATCTACAACTATCTAATAGCCAATATGTACTACGAAATGGTTGGCGGATGGAACACCGCTCCGGCAGTTTTGGCGCGCGGTAATGGTTCGTGTTCCGAGTACACATTTACCTACATTGCCATGTGCAGGGCAGCCGGAATTCCGGCACGTTATGTTGGTTCAGTTGTGGTGCGCGGCGACAAATCCAGTATGGATGATGTTTTTCACCGCTGGGCAGAAATTTATCTCCCCAATTACGGATGGATACCGGTAGATGCCAGTGGTGGCGATAAAAAGTCGCCCCGCGATCAGGCCGATTATTTCGGTTCACTCGGTAACCGCTTCCTCATTACCACGCAAAGCGGCGGCGGCAGCAAAACCATGGAGTGGACTTACAACTCCAACGCATTTTGGCAAACCGAACCAAAAACGTATGTTGTAACCGATCATTATGCCGATTGGGAGCCCGTGGAGAAGAAGTAGATACTGTCTATAAAGCCGCCATCGGCGAAACAGAACTTGCTAATTTGAAAATGATCAATAGCCCGGTCCTTTATGGCCGGGTGAGAGTTTCCCGACGGTGGCGGGCTTTAGCCCACATTCCTGATTTGAACAGAACCATAAAACCCCGTAAATTTCGCCGATGACCATTTTTCATTTCCAGTCAGCGCCCAAACGCGGCGATTTTTACGGTACACCAATCTACCCGCGACTAAAGCCACGGGCTAGTGATTCGGATTGTTAAAAACCATAATCTGCAATTTTTTTTAAAGCCCAACGGGCTTATAGCACCAGCCCGTGGGCATCGCCCCGGGTATTCGATCCCGAAAATCATGTCGCCGCCACGGGAAAGCATTCGGAGATGCACAGCTGCCATCGGCGAAACAAACATCGACATCCAATTTATGATTTTCCCGATTCCCGATAAATATGTACTAATTGCAATAACCCGTGGGCCAGAGAATTAAAAATTCCTCTTTTGCGGGTAACTTTTAGTAACTTACTTTTGGTAACTTACTAAAAGTTACATAAATTTGATGTATCATCAACAATTAGAAAAAATGGCTCAAACGATTAAGAATCCTTTCCCGGTAAATGCTTATATAGGAGATGATTACTTTTGTGACCGCGAAAATGAATTGAAGTTTATTACCGAAAATATACAAAACGGGAATTCAATTACCATGATGGCTATACGACGCATCGGTAAAACCGGTCTTATTAAACATTTTATGGAGCATAAGCCCAACGATATCGAGGTTGTTTATCTGGATATTCTTGACACCGAGAATCTTAACCAATTGCTTAACAAGCTCACATCATCTATTTTGTCGCAATTCAAAGAGAAAACAGGTATTGGGAAAAAAATCTGGAAGTTTATCCAATCATTACGCCCAACCATTAATTTTGATCCGTTAACCGGAATGCCACAAGCTTCATTTATGGTCAATCAGGAAGAAACCGAAACCAATATTGAGTCAGTGTTTCAATTTCTTGAGCGGCAGGATTTAATATTTGTCATAGCCATTGATGAATTTCAGCAAATATTGCAGTACCCCGAAAATCATGTAGATTCCTGGCTACGAACACATATACAAACATTGCAAAACATTCGCTTTATCTTTTCAGGCAGTCAGCAGCATCTTATGACAGAGCTATTTGCAACACCGGGAAGGCCTTTTTTCAGGAGTACGTCATTTTTGCGCCTTACAAAAATAGATAAACAAGTGTACAGTAAATTTATTCAGAATCAGTTTGGTAAATATGGCCGCCAAATTTCGCCTGAAGTTTCGTTACAGATTCTAACCTGGACAGAAACTCATACGTACTACGTACAGCAATTATGTAATCGTTTATTTGCAACAGGAAAAAAAGTAGTGACAGAAAAAGAATGGCGAATACAGGCTTCGCAATTAATTAAGGAACAGGAGATTTTATTCTTTTCATTCCGCAATATGCTTTCCAAAAATCAGTGGGCACTACTAAAAGCCATTGCCGGCGAAGGCGCTGTATACCAGCTCACATCACATGATTTTATCAACAAATACAACTTGAGCTCCTCTGCTACTATACTCAAAGCCCTTACGCGGCTAATAGATACCGGATTGGTTTATAAAGATTATAATGCCGATGGAGAAGCGTATTATAGCGTGTATGATGTGTTTTTTAAACGGTGGAGTGAAAGTTTCAAATCCTAATACGATAATAACAGTTCACCCGCGGCTAAAGCCACGGGCTAGTGATTCTGAATTAGTAGAACCCTGATTTGTAATTTACTGAAGTTTCGCACTTGACAACAAGTTGTATTGCAACGAATTATGTAAATCAATTCTGTTTTACTCATTACACGTTCGCCGATAATTCCTTTTGTAATCCTATTTTGCGATACATCGCGGCGATATTCCATTTTTGATCAATTTTTCTACCATAATATCGCCTCTATATTTCGACTTGGCTCAATAACCGACGAGGCTTAGTTTATTTCGGAAAGCACCAATAGGTGCGGAATTATGGTAGAAATAGCATTATGACATAACGTTCGAGCGCCGTC
>CAYPSX010000203.1:0-7286 GCA_964413185.1 uncultured Bacteroidales bacterium | reverse complement strand
CGAAAGCCTTGAAAATGGAATTTATTCACTGGACACCCCGACTTTATGGACAGGCTCTAATTAAGCTTTCTTTTCAGACTCGCTCTCTTGTTTCTCTTTCTTCTCTTTTTCCAAAAGCAATTTAGACTTTATACGATCGTCTTTGCTTAAACCGTCCAAAACCTCAATATTAATACCATCACTAATTCCAACTTCGATATAACGCTTTTCGAATTGCTGCGGCTGAGTTTCAACTTCTACATAAACCGAATCGCCCTCTTCTTCGAACTTTATCAGGCTCTCTTTTATAGACATAACACTATCGCGGTGTTCAAGAACGATATCGGCAGTGGCCGAGTAGCCTGATCGAATAAAATAATCCTTCTTCAAATCAACGGCAGCTTTTATCTTAAACTTTACAGCTCCCTCCTCTTCTTCTCCTTTGGGCGCAATATATTCCAGTTTGGCATCAAAAGTAACATCTTCTAATGCCCCTACAGTGAGTTTCAGCGGCATTCCTTCTTTAATTTTCCCAACTTCGCTTTCATCAATTTTTCCTTCAAAAATCATCTTGTTCATATTGGCTACAACGGCAATTGTAGTTCCATCGTTAAACGTATTGCTTTCAATAACGGAGTTCCCTTCTTCTACAGGAATATCGAGAACCATGCCAGCTATCGTGCTTTTAATGAGCGTATTGGTTAGCGCTCCTTTTTTCGACGAAACCCCTTCTTTGATGAGATTCAGGTTATTTTTTGCTGCCTCCAGCTCCGATTCAGCATTTTTAAGCGCTATTTCTGCCTGCTCTAAATCTGCCACCGGTACAACGCCCTTATCGAACAACGATTTTTGCCGGTCGTATTTCCGTTTAGCATCATTTTTACTGATTACGGCTTGCTCCAAACGTGCTTCAGCATTATTCAGGCTCACCATATCGGGTACCACAGTGACTTTGGCAATGAGGTCGCCTTCTTTGAGCACCATGCCCGGCTGCACATAAATTTTGGTAACAATTCCGCTAACACGGGGCTTTATTTCTACCTCTTTACGCGGTATTATTGTGCCTGTGGCAACTGTTTTGTTTTCTATATCGCTATAAAACGGTTGCTCAATTTCGTAAATTTTTTCTTTAGGTTGTGATTTTTGGTAAAGAAAAACAATGGTTCCGATGAAAACAACACCGATAATAATATACAGCAGTGTTCGAAAGATTTTCTTCATGGTTTTAAGTTTATAGTGTTTTTATTCGGTTCTTAATGCTTCTATTGGTTTAATTCTTAATGCCCGGCGCGCCGGCAACATGCCCGCGAGTAATCCGGATAGTATAAGTATGATTAATGCAGTAATGGCAACGGTGAAATTTACTGTCGGGTTATAAAAAAAGCCGGCTCCCTCGCCCATGGCTTTACCAATCAGCTCAACGAGTCCTACACCGACGGATAATCCCATCCAGCCGGCTGAGGCGGTTAGCACTAGCGACTCCAGAAGTATTTGGCTGGTTATTTTTGAAGGTTTGGCTCCAATGGCCCTGCGTATGCCTATTTCTTTGGTACGTTCCCTCACTACGACCAGCATAATGTTTGAAACACCAATAACCCCGGCCAGCAAAGTTCCTATTCCAACGAGCCAAATCAAAACATTTATTCCTGTAAATAATCCCTGAACTTTCTTGAACTGCTCCTCTACATTAAAATGGCCAATGGCCTGGTCGTCATCCGGGGCTATACTGTGGCGACGTTTCACAACGTCCATCACCTCTTCTGCCACTTTTGAAACACTTGTGGTTTTATGACTTGTCATGGCATACCAAAAAACTTTGTCGCCATAATTGTAAAGTCTTTGCAGGGTTGTAAACGGCAGGTGAATATTTTGATTATCGCCATCGGCCTGATTGCCGCCTTTTTTAGATTTAAACACGCCAACAACTTTGAAATATACGCCATTTATGCGAATGAATTTATTGAGTGGTTCTTCTCCTTTATCGAACAGTACATCCTTAACGCGCTTTCCTATAACGGCTACTTTTCGTTTACGTTCAATGTCCATTTGATTAATAAAGCGCCCGTCTGTAATGGTGTAAGGATCGATTTTGTTCCACGCGGGGTAATCGCCCAAAATAGAGAACGACCCGGTATTGTCTTTATATACAGCATTGGTTCCTCCATCTCCGCCATAGCCCTGAATTCGTGGTGCGAGTAGTTCAATACCGGAAACATTATCGAGAATGGCTTTTGTATCGCCATTATTAAAATTCCAGTTTCTGCCTGCATCAAAGCCTTTGTAGGGCTCACTGGTTTTTTGTGTCCACATAAAGGCCGAATTTGTAGAAAAATCGCCCATTTGTTTGTAAATGCCATTTTGTAAGCCTGAACCTGAGCCGAGCATAACGGTAAGCATAAAAATACCCCAGAAAACGCCAAAAGCTGTCAGGAATGTACGCATTTTATTGCTTTTGAGCGTATGTACGATTTCTTGCCAACGATCTATGTCAAACATAAGAATAACTTTTATTCGTCGCGCAATGCAACAATGGGTTTAATTTTAGCTGCTCTGCGTGCAGGAATCAAACCTGCAACAGCGCCACTGACAATCAACAAAATGGTAGCACTTACGGCCACGGAAAAATCGGCTTCGGGGTTTCGAAAAAAATCGAATGCCGGCAGTACCGACGACAATAATTCGAGAATACCGACACCCAACACTAATCCAAAGTATCCGGCAAACGTAGTGATGGTAATAGATTCCAGCAAAACAAGATTTATTACAGACCAGGGGGTGGCGCCAATGGCTTTTCGTACGCCAATTTCTTTTGTGCGCTCCTTGACGACTATCAACATAATATTGCTCACTCCAACAATTCCCGCAATGATTGTCCCAATACCAATAAGCCAAATAAAGGCTGCAATACCGGCAAACACGCTGCGCATTTCCTGTGCATTTTCAATATTGTTGTTTACATACATGGCCCGGTCATCATCGGGATCAAAGTGATGCCTTTGGGCAAATTGCTGCCTGAGTTCTTTTTCCAGCTCCATACTTTCCTGAACTGATAAGTCTTTAGCAGTAAATGCAAGGTTGTGTATTCGGTTGCCTTCGCCAAATGTGCGTTGGGCTGTGGTTATCGGCACATAAACACGCTCGTTGTCGCGGTCTGACTGATCTGTAAAAACGCCCACTACTTTGAATGGGATATCTCCCAGCCGAATATATTTCCCCAGCGCATCGCCATCATTAAAAAGGGCATCGCGGGTTTTATAGGAAATGGCCACGACTTTGTTAAAATGCTCCATATCGAGGCGGTTGATAAACCGGCCGGTATCGAACCGAAGTTGTTCAAGCTCATGCGTTCCCGGATGTACTCCATATACGCGGTGACCAACATGCTCGCCGTTGTAGTGAATGTCGGAATTACTCCAAACGCTCAAACGACCCGAGATTTCCTTGACTGCGTTTTTATTAAGACGTTTGGTTTCGTTAAAGTCTTTGTTTGTGAATCGAATGTAGCGACCGGGCTGATAACCTTCGTGGGCTTTACTGGTTTTTCCGGTATAAATCCAGATACTATTTACGGCATCAGCTTCAAAGTTGTATTCTGCTGCATTTTGGAGGCCTTTTCCTGCTCCCAGCAGAATAATTAGCATAAAAATACCCCATGCTACACTAAATGCGGTGAGAAAAGTCCGAAGTTTGTTCTTTTTTATGGTAGAAAAAATCTCCTGCCACTTATCAATATCAAACATAAGCCTCTTCTTTTTCGGGCTTTACGATTTGACCATCGCGTAAATTAATAATCCGGTTGGTCATTGCAGCGATATCATGCTCGTGCGTTACAATAATTACAGAAATGCCCAGCTCGTTAATACCTTTCAAAATTTTCATTACTTCGTAAGATGTAGTGGTATCGAGCGCCCCGGTAGGCTCATCGGCCAGAATAACTTTAGGATTTGTGACAAGTGCCCGCGCAATGGCCACCCGCTGCTTTTGTCCACCGCTAAGCTCACTGGGCAAATGATGTGCCCAATCTTTGAGACCGACTTTTTCAAGGTAGTCCAGGGCAAGCTTATTTCGTTTCTTCCGCGACATTCCCTGATAGTAAAGCGGCAGGGCGACATTTTCCTGGGCATTTTTAAAAGCTATCAGGTTAAATGACTGAAAAACGAAACCGAAATACTTATTACGGTATTGTGCAGCCCTGGTTTCGTTAAGGTTTTGTATCAGAAGGTCGTCGAGGTAAAAAGTTCCTTCGTCGTAGTTGTCGAGTAACCCGAGAATGTTCGGGAGTGTCGATTTGCCGGAGCCTGACGATCCCATGATGGATACAAGTTCGCCATCGTCAATAGTAAAATCAAGGCCTTTTAAAACATGGAGCTTATTGGGCCCCATTTGATAGGATTTGTGAAGGTTTTCAATCTTAATCATGCTGAATGGGTTTGTTTATAATGATTGCTAACCATTATAGTTACAGGTTTTTGGGTTTTTGAAACAGTTTATCGCTAAATAAATACGCTTTTATGACGCTTATAGAACGCTAAAGTTACAAATAATTGTCTCTTATCTATAAAAAAAACTTTCCATTATATTTTTTTGACCGATTTTGATACATCAATAATCAATTTCTATAATCATTCGAATTCCAACATTAAACTTGCTATTATCCAAAGTCTTATTATTTTTGTATAAAACTGCATAATAAAGTCAAATTCTGAATCCAAAATCATGAGATTTTTAACTTCTATTATTCTGCTCTCCCTTGTTGGTGCATTGAATGCTCAAAACATAGATCCGAATGAGTATTCAGTTTACAAGGTGCTGGAAAAAGTAATTTTTGAGGATGATTTTTCGACCAATAAAAACCAATGGCGAATTCAAATTGGCGAAAGATCGTTTCGAAAAATTGAAAACGGGTACTTACAATGCTGGTCGCACCAAACCAACACACCCGAATTTTGGCCCAGTGCATTTAGCCTGAAAAGGATTAACATCGACACGTCAAAAAACTACCAAATTGAGGCATCTATTAAATGTGTCGAATACTACAAATCGCCAATCTCACTTATCTGGAACAGAAATTCAGAAACGTTGGACACGTATTATTTTGGGTTTACAAACGCACAAAAATTCCGTATTTCACATTTTTACGACAAAAAATTTCATGGTATTTCGCAATATATGTCATGCCCGCATATAAAATCTGACGATTTTAATAAACTGACCGTTCGCAAATATGGCGATTCGATCTATTATTTTATAAACAAGCATCGGGTATATCACACCCCTGTATTCAACTTTAAAGGAAAAGAAATTGGTTTTCAGGCACCTTCAAATTCCGTTATTCAAATCGATCATTTTAAGGTAAGTTATATTGGAGAATGGAATTACCTGGCCATGATTAAGGAGGATGTTGACAAAAAGCTTACTAATTGGCAAAAGCAGGGGAAATTTGAAAAAACTGAAGAGTATAAAAAAAGGGTGAATAAGCACAATAAAAACAAACTAATAAAAGAGACAATTGAAAAAAACATCAATGATCTTGGACAAAAAGCTGTGCAACTCAAGTTAATTGGTAATGACTACAATCCTGACAATGAGTTCTTCACGATTCACTTTACCAATGGCATGGTTATTACGTTAAAGGTTCCAATAAATGAAGCTCCTGAATTTGATAAAAATTTCCATCAGCTGGAGCTTAAGCCATACTTCACACTTATTGACAACCAATTCCATTTACGCAAACTTACGTTTACGAATAAAGCCAATGGAAAAAAATACCATTACGAATCGCCTTATCCTGCATTTGATATAACCGAAATTTACCCTGACTACAAAAAGGTTAACGAAGTTATTGTAGAGAAAAAGAAGATTGTTGAAAAAATTCAGCGCACAGAAAGCAAATTAAAAATTGAGCTTGAGGATTACATGAAAGACCTCATCAATAAAAACACAATTACCGATAATGTAAACACCGAGGTAAAAGCTGATGTTGTTGAGTTGGTAGATTCTACCGGGGAAACTCACCTAAATTATCATGTTAAATATAGTTACAACGTAATAAAAGCTAAAGTAGAAAATATTACAGACGACTTCCCTGCCGGTGAATACCGACTAACATCTTCTAAAGCAGCCAGATTAACTATGCAGCTTTTCAAAGAAACTGTTGAAAAAGAGTTAAGTCAGTATCTGGAATCGCAAACTAAAGTAACTTTTAAAATTACAGGTTCAACAGATGCAACTCCTGTTAAATCGGTTATACCGTATGGTGGAGAATTTGGAAATTTTAACCGGGAAGTGTACTTTATCAATGAGAACTTATCATCAATAAATATTAATGAAGAAGATGGGATTACGAGCAACAAGCAGTTAGCATTTTTGCGGACTTATGGGGTAAGGAATTTCATAGAAAACTATGTAACACCATTGCGCGTAACAGAGAACAGGTTTCAGCATTTTGCCGAAGTATCTTCGAAACAAGGTGCGGCATATCGAAAAATAGCTGTAGAGATTATTATTCATGATGCGTTTAAAGGCAAATCAGAAGAAGAGATACTCGCCACAAAACAAAAATCGGATAATAAATATTCCGATATAGATATTGACATACCCAAAACCATCACAAGCAATCCCAATACATTTGCACTTGTTATTGGTAATGAAGATTACGAATCGTACCAAAAAGGGCTAAGCAAAGAAATGAATGTTCAGTATGCACGAAACGATGCCCGAATTTTTTCTCAATACCTCCAACGAACGCTGGGTATTCCAAAGAAAAATGTAATGCTGTACCTTGATGCCACGGCTGCCCGGTTTCATCAGGGTGTGGCCTGGTTAGAGAATATTGCCGAAGCCACCGAAGGCAATGCCAATTTTATCGTTTACTATTCCGGACACGGCCTGCCCAACGAAGAAACCAAAGAGCCTTTTATGATCCCGGTAGATGTAGCGGGTTCACAGGTTGAACATGGCTACAGTATTACTAAATTGTATAAAAAGCTGGCATCCCTGAATGTAAACCGCAGTATAGTTTTTCTCGATGCCTGTTTTAGCGGTGGCGCACGAGAGCAAAGCCTTGTGCAGGTAAAAGGCGTAAAAATAAAGCCGAAAGAAGCTCCGATCGACGGCAATTTAATTGCCTTCACATCCAGCTCAGAAACAGAAAGTTCCGGCATTTATAAAGAACAGTTCCATGGCTTGTATACCTATTACCTGCTTAAAACACTCCGCGATACAAAGGGCGACCTTACGCTTGGTGAATTATTGGACAAGGTGAAGAAAAAAGTAAGTTTAGAATCTGTTCTCATCAGTAATAAAAA
>CAYPSX010000202.1:661-7292 GCA_964413185.1 uncultured Bacteroidales bacterium | reverse complement strand
GAAAAAATTATCGAGATAACTATGTTTTTGTTCATCTAGATTGTTTTGTTATTTTTATAATTGTGTAAGCAAAAAATTAGCAATGAGGCTATATTTTATAATAATCTTGGTTATTCTATCATTTCTATCCAATAGTTTATTAATTGGGCAGAATAATGGAGAAAGAGTAATTATCGGGAAAATTACCGATACTGCAGGGTGGGCTATAAGCAATGCTAATGTTGTTTTATCGCGCAACGTTGGTACAACTTCTGATAATTTTGGCTTTTTTTTGATTAAGACACGAAATAGCACGAATGAAGTAAAGGTGAGTCATATTGGGTATGAATCACAAAAAAGGAAAGTGTCATTTGACCTAAATTCCGGGAATTCAGATACAACATATATTCGTTTTTCTTTAAAGCCAAATACTGAACAAATTAATGCTTTTACGGTAACTGCGGAAGCCTCAAATTATTATTACCGTGACCTTAACTCTGTATTGCTTGATTATTATGTAGAAAATGGTGATTTAAGATTACTGATAAAGAAAGGAAACCGGCATTTCTTAAGAGTGTGTGTTGAAAACCTTCCCCAAAAGGATATAAAATTAGATTTTAGACCATTAGAATTTTATCGCGACTGTATGAATAATCAACATATTATTGCAAAAGATTCTATCTATCAGGTTTTTATTAATAATTATTCAATGAATATAATTTATACCGCATCTATTAAAGAATTCAAAGAAAAGCTGGAACCATGCATTGCTACTTTTTCTGAAGAGGTTGTTTTTCAACAATATGAAAAATATAATCAGCGTATTTTGTATTTTTCAATTAATAGGAAAAACAGAAGAAAGAACAAGTTTACGACAGTTAGCAATAAAATCGGGCAGTTATATGCCAGTGATTTACGAAAAGACCTGATTGTTTACTATATGCAACATGTGCCTGAACGTGAGAATATTATAGCATTAGGTGTTTGGAATGGAAATGTGGATGATTTGGCTCCTCCTGATCGGGATTTTTTTGAAAGAATGGTATATTATAAGAAGATTGCATCGAAACCAATTTATAGTCCGGCGTTTATTTATGGTGATAGTTTATTGGTTTTTAATCATGTAGATGGTTTAAAAGAAGTTTACAGTCAATTTGGGAAGGAGTTAAATAAAATTCCAATTGAATATCACAAAACTAAGCATTGGGACGAGCAGATTATAAAAGACAACAAAAGTTTTTATGCTACTTTTTATAATAATGGTATTATATCCCTGAAAAAAATTGACTTGAAAACTGGTAAGCTAAAAAAACATACAGAAATATCAGGAATTTCTAACCCCGATAAACTCAAAATATTTAATGGTTTTGCATATTGTATTAAGCGGAATCAAGCCAAATCAGCTTTTGAGCTTTTCAAAATACAACTCAATTAAAGAGTCTGAAACGAAACTGAAAATATGGCCAATGGAATAGAAATTAAACAACCAAACACTTTTTATACTTTCAAAATCTAATTTTCAACTTGTAAAAGTAAGTGAAAGCTGAAACTACCGGACATACGTTCCCACACTCTTCATCTTCGGCTTCCAGTAGCTTGTCCAGGCTGCTTCGGTGCGCTCGTTTATAATTACACCTTTGCTGGTGCTGTGTATGATGGATTTGATGCCGTTATCATCAACTTCCAAAATGAGTGCAACGTGTGTAATGCCGCCGCCGGTTGTTGTTTTGGTAAAGAACAAAAGATCGCCGGGTTCGGCTTGTTTTTCGCGTACTTTTTCCCCGGCAGATGCTTGCTGACTGGCTGTTCTGGGTAAATTTATGCCCGATTCCATGTACACATGCCCCGTGAAACCTGAGCAATCGAAGCCGCGGGTGGTTGTGCCGCCGTATTTGTACGGAACGCCAATGTATTTTTTTGCATTTTTCACAATGGTTTTGCGCACACCTTTGGCCGGCTTGGTTTGTAACTGTGTATGGGTTTTCTCACGGGTTTGATCAATTTCGCCTTTGGCTATTTTAATGTCGGGCAAATCGTTTATTTTTCTCGTGTACGAAAGTATATTTTGGGCCGTAAGCGGATCTGTTTTTTGCTCGATTGTCGGTAATGCTGTTTGCGTTGTTTGTAAAAGGTTTTGGGTGTGTTGATTAATATCGTGTTTCAGGTACTGAGGAATGGTTTTTCGGCGTGCGCGATATAAATATTTCAGGGCTGCTTCCAGCTCTTCCGGTTTGCTGTTTTGTTCGTAAAAATGCAAATGCGTAAGGCTTTTAAAATAGAGTGGGACAGGGTCGGCCGGATTTTTTTTAATGTACCGGTTGGCTTTTTGCATTACCTTGCCGTAATCATCTTTCTCGTATTTTTTGTCGAGTTTGTGAAATACTTTATTGGTTGAGCAAGAGGTGATTGCCAATAAAAGTAAGATGATGAGTATGCGGTAAATTTGTGTCATAGGCTTTTACAGCTATGTTCCAAAAAGATCATTGAGAGCTTCCCGGTTCTTTTCTTTAATGTTTGCGAACAAAAATTGTTCAAACTCATCAAATTTATCACTTTTTGCCTGCTTTGAAATGTGTTTTTCCGATAAATAGTATATGCCAAATTTTTATAAAGTTGATGTTAAAAAGGCATCGGGCCGGGGCCTTTGTCATCGAAAGGCAAATCATCATCCGGTTCGTCATCGTTGTCCGGATCAATGTTTATCGTTGTTCCTCCTTCTGAATCTTTTGAATCCAAAAATTCTTTGATCTCAGTAGTAGACATTTTTTTGACATTTGTAATCAGAAAGTTCTCCTGAATAAACTTGCCAAAATTGTTGCATTCTTTGGTTGCTCCGCTTAAAACCTCCTGAACAGGTTTTTCAATGGGAAGCAGACAGGTAAGCATGGCAAATTGCTCATCGAATACAACCTCTTCCAGTTCACCCGCGTTATTTTTTATTTTGTAATCAAACTCATCATTAATAAGTTTCTTTTGTACATCGGTATAGTTTTCTTCAGCGTTGTTGATGAGTACCACAAAATATCGCAGTTTTGTTCCTTTTCCGCCCAAACCGGTAGAAATAAACAGTTGTTTCTCATCGAGCAGCCCGCTTTCGAGCATCATGCGGCTTTCCTGTATTGCTAAAATTACCCACGGTTTCATTGTTTCATCTGCGTGCTCCTTGTATTTTTCAAGCGCACGGTAATAAGCAACATTTTCAAAAGAAGCCAACTGGCAAACCAATTTCTTTTTTGTCGCCACTTCCTGCTCCGGATCATACAATTTTTCTACATCCTGGAGGTAATCGTAATCTTTATCCAGCTCTGCTTTTACTTTTTTGGCCATTTTAAAATAAGACATTTGCAGCTTCACATCAATCTGCTCCTGCAAAATATTGATGTTGCTGGCATCATTACCGGCCATTTGCTTGAGTTTATCGTATAAGTTATCGTTTTCTTCCATATATATTTTCCCTCATCATGTTTTTTTGCTTTTAATAAGCGCAAATAGGGTTTGTACTTATATCAGCATTAACTCTAATAAACAAAAATTATACTACAAATACAATTCTTTTGCCAAACAGCAATTTCGTCAGTCAATGCTTGATTTTAATAGCAATTTATAAAATAAAAGAAATGTGTTGGTATATTAATTGTAACTTACTATTTTTATCCAATCTAAATAGGAATTAAAGTTTATGCGGTTATCAGATTTGAAAAATGGTGAAAAAGGGGTGATTGTCAAAGTTTTAGGGCACTCTGGTTTTCGCAGGCGGATTTCAGAAATGGGATTTGTGCGTGGCAAAGAGATCAAGGTAATACGCAAAGCACCACTGAAAGACCCGGTTGAGTATGAAATAATGGGCTATGATGTTTCGCTGCGCAACAGCGAGGCTGAAATGGTTGAAGTAGTCACCATGGAAGAGGCCTTAAATATGGATATGAATGGCTTCAGTGGCAGCTTTACCGATGATGAAAAATTGCAAAGAACGGCACAAATTAAGAGCCGCACCATAAATGTGGCTTTTGTTGGAAATCCCAATGCCGGAAAAACAACCATTTTTAACTTTTTGTCAGGCTCAAAAGAGAAGGTTGGCAATTATGGCGGTGTAACGGTCGATATTAAAAAAATATCTGCCAAAATGCACGACTACGATTTCAATTTCTTCGATTTGCCCGGAACGTATTCACTTTCTGCATATTCTCACGAAGAACTTTTTGTCCGGAATTTCATTTTCAATAATACGCCCGATATCGTCATCAATATAGTTGATGCCTCAAATCTGGAACGCAACATGTATCTTACAACCCAGTTAATAGATATGCATGTGCCTGTTGTAATGGCGCTGAATATGTATGATGAGTTGGAGAAAAAAAATGCAAAGCTCGATATTGAGCATTTGGGTACTATGCTGGGAATGCCCATTGTTCCTACGGTTGGATCAAAAGGAAAGGGCCTCGACGACCTTGTGAAAACTGTAATTGATATGTATGAAAACCGTGTTGAAGAAGATCGGCACATTCATATTAATTATGGATATGAAATTGAAAAGTCCATAGAACGCGTAAAAGCCAAAATAAAAGGCAATAAGCACCTCACAACAACGCGTGCTGCCCGTTACCTTGCTATTAAATTGCTTGAAAATGATAAACATGTGCGCGATATTGTTTCCAAAGCACAAAATACAACCGAAATTTTGGCAGTTGCTCAAAACGAAATAAATCGAGTTGAGCGTATATACAGCGATAAAGCCGATTCCGTATTCACCGATGCCAAGTATGGATTTATTGCCGGGGCGCTAAAAGAAACATATTCTGAAAGTCCCGCACGGCGGCGCAGAAAAACCGAAATTATTGACTCATTACTTACTCACAAAGTGTTTGGCTTTCCTGTTTTTTTTGCATTCATGTTTATCATGTTTTTCATGACCTTCAACCTTGGTCAGTATCCTATGGAGTGGATCGACAGCCTTTTTGCATGGCTCAACTCCACAAGCGTTGCCTTGCTGCCCGAAGGTTCGTTCAGGCACTTGCTCACAGACGGAATAATAAGCGGAGTCGGTTCCGTACTGGTATTCCTTCCCAATATTCTCATACTTTTCTTTTTTATCAGTTTGATGGAAGATACCGGATACATGGCTCGTGCAGCTTTTATTATGGATCGCGTGATGCATAAAATCGGATTGCACGGAAAATCATTTATTCCACTGCTGATGGGTTTTGGATGTAATGTGCCCGCCATTTTGGCAACGCGCATATTGGAAAATAAACAAGATCGCCTGCTTACCATGCTCATAAATCCGTTTATGTCGTGCAGCGCCAGGCTACCGGTGTACATCCTCATAATTGGTGCATTTTTTCCGCAGTTTCCAACCCTGATGCTCATGGGAATTTATGTTTTCGGGATTTTAATGGCTGTTGTGTCTGCCTTACTTTTTAAGAAAGTACTTTTCAAACAACCCAGTGCGCCTTTCGTAATGGAGCTGCCGCCATACCGGCTGCCTACACTTCGCGTTATTTTGCAACACATGTGGGACAAAGGCGCCGAATATATTAAGAAAGTGGGTGGAACCATTTTGGTGGCTGTTATTTTAATTTGGGCGCTTAAGTTTTTTCCTCAAAACGAGGAAAATAAGCAATGGCGCGAAAAACAAATAACTCAAATTGAGCAGAAAGAAAACCTTCCGGTTGTTCAAAAGGAGGAGTTAATAAACCAGGTAAACCTGAAATACGAAAAGAAACACCTCGAGCAATCGTACCTTCGCGATATTGGACATGCCATAGAACCCGTTATGTCGCCCCTGGGCATTGAGTGGGAAATGGGCATTTCCATTGTAACCGGAATTGCCGCCAAAGAAATTGTAGTAAGCACATTGGGCGTTATTTATCAAACCGATGAGGAGAGCACCAGTTCACTTGTGGGAGCATTGCGCGAACAGAGTAAAAAGTCAGGCGAAAGTAAAGCCATGTATAATCTGCGGGCGCTCTCGTTCCTCATTTTTATTTTGATATACTTCCCCTGTGTAGGTGTTGTGGCAGCAGTTAAAAAAGAAACCAACAGTTGGAAATGGCCTGCATTTTTGGTCGTTTATACCACAGGGTTGGCATGGCTGTTGTCCTTTATTGTATTCCAGGTTGGTAAATTTTTAATCAATATATTATGATACAGGATATAATTACATACACGGTTATCGCCGCCAGTCTATTGCTGTTTATACGGTCTTTTATACGTTTTTTTACTGTGCGTACAAGTTCAGAAGCCAGTAATCACGCTTGTGGTAGCTGCGATAAAAGTTGCGCATTAAAAAGCGTGATGAATAATATTGAAAAAAACGCAGTTTCTACATAAAGTCCTAAAATAAACTAACTTTGTATTTATGGTTAATCAGTCTTTAAATATTCCCCAAATGATTGGAGCCAGGATTAAAAAGAAAGATCCAGGTGCCGAAGTTATTTTATTTGGCTCTCACGCTCGCGGAGACGCTAATGAAGAATCTGATTGGGATGTGCTTATCTTAATTGATAAAAAAAAACAAACCCGGGAAGTTGAGGACAAGTATAGAGATGAGATGTTTAAACTTGAACTTGAAGTTGGTCAGCCGATTTCAACTTTGGTGTTCTCAAAAAATGATTGGTATATTTTGATCTAGCCCAAAATGTCGGGCTACCGG
>CAYPSX010000202.1:0-651 GCA_964413185.1 uncultured Bacteroidales bacterium | reverse complement strand
CATCGCTTTATAAAAATATTGAACGTGAAGGAGTGAAATTAACATGAACCGAGCCATAATCCGACGGTTGGTGGAACACACACTCGCAAGATTATAACGAACCTACAAGCAGTATGTGGCGCAGATGGGACTTATCATGGCGAGCTCCCCCGCCTTTTGCGGGACAGGGCTATCCCGATTGGTCACCGGGACAGGTTCTGACAACTAAAATCAAAATTATAAACAGATGGAAAAAAGTTAAAGGGACTATATTGAATATCGTATACTCAGATCAGAAGAATTGTTTCAAGACGCTTTTTTATTATATGATAATGAACGATGGAGATCATGTGTGAACCGATTGTACTATTGTTGTTTTCAGTTAGTAAGTGCGCTAATGATGCTGCAAGGGGTTCAAACTAAATCACATGATGGACTTAAAACAAAGTTCTTTCAGTTTTTTGTGAAAACGGAAATTATTGATATCAAATTTGGAAAGTTATATGCAAAATTGATTGACTGGAGACAAGAAAGTGATTATGCTGAATTTATTGAATTTAAAGAAGAAGATTTAGCTCCTTTAATGACACAAGTTGAAGAATTCAATGATGTTTTAGTTAGTGTCCGTCAATAAACTCCATTTTCTGCGTTATTCTCACTCAAACTCGTATC
>CAYPSX010000201.1:0-7360 GCA_964413185.1 uncultured Bacteroidales bacterium | reverse complement strand
ACAGATCGCTTCTTCATTCCTACGCAATGACAACTCTGAATGAGTGATGGGTTTTGTTTCTCGCTGAGTTTCGCGGAGGTTCTTAGCGAGACTCTCCTGTGTACTTTGCGGGAATCTGCGAGCGGTTTTTTTTCGTTGCGTTCGTTGCGATAATCGTTGCGCTCGTGGCGTGAAATGTTTTTTGATTGCTTCGGGCGGTGGCTTGTCGGAATTTTTAACCGGTGCCGTTCAAAGTGGAGTGGATTAAGTGATTGGGTTGATGGGTATGTTATATTGTTTGGCGTAGGTAGCAAATACGCTTCTTAATTTTTCTTAATTGCTTAATGGTTATCATTCTTCGTGTCCATTCGTGTAATTCGTGGCCAATAAAGGTTCAGGAAGGTTTCAGGTTGGTACATTATGTATCGTTATCATATAAAATTTCATTAACTTTGTATAAAACCTGGTGGATACATGAGTAATAAAAACATATCGCCCAAAGATTTTTCTCCACACCTTTTCTGGGATGTGGATGCCGAGACATTGGACCTGGAGAAATATAAAACTTATGTTATTCGCAGGGTAATGGAATATGGGCTTTTGAAAGACTGGAACCTGCTTAAAGTACGGTATTCCATGGACGAGATAAAAGAGGCAATTGTCACCGCACGTTCCATGGATCCAAAAGTCATCAGCTTTGTTTCAACAATTACAAAAACCCCGTTAAAATCATTTCGATGTTACACAAATCAGCAGTCAAACCAGAACTTTTACGGATATTAGATCAACTAATGCAAATGGAGGCCTTCTCTGAGCTCCGATTAGCAGGGGGAACTGCACTTGCTTTACAAATTGGCCATCGCGAATCTGTTGATATTGATCTATTTGGAAAGATAGATTTTGAAGGACAAGAAAAAAACATCGGATTCGCTGGAAATATTGAATTTCTAAAAAAATCGAAAAACATCAATATTTTATCGATCGATAATATTAAACTGGATATTGTAAATTACAGATACCCATGGATTTCGCCAGCAAAAAAGGAAGGTAATTATCGCCTTGCATCAGTAAAGGATATTGGCGCCATGAAACTAAATGCGATTTCAGGTCGCGGTACTAAAAAAGATTTCATTGACCTTTTTTATCTTTTAAAACTATATTCCATTAATGATTTATTTGATTTTTATACTGAAAAGTTTGATGATGGAAATTTATTTCTTGTAAAAAAAAGCCTTACCTATTTTGATGATGCTGAACCCGAGCCCATGCCGGTAATGAAAGAAAAGATTAAGTGGGAAGAAATTAAGGAATACATCCAAACTACAATGAGGCAGATCCTTTGAAATGTGCACCGCCTTACATGGCAATATTTTTGGCCCGATCATACTACTACTTCATTTCTAAAGAGTTAGGTGTTTTTTCGTGCCTTTCGTGTTTTTCGTTGTCTCTCCGGTTTCATTATTAGATACTATTTTTAAAAGTGTCTGAGTAAATCAGAGCTCTTAATGATTCTTAATGCCTTAATGGTTTTAAAACTACTTTTCATTAACTTTGTATAAAAAACACTATGCAACCAACCCGCCAACAAGCTTTCGAATTATTACAGAAGTACAACCAAGCGCCCGGCCTTATTAAACATGCCTTAGCTGTGGAAGCTACCATGCGGCATTTTGCCCGGCATTTTAACGAAGATGAAGAAAAATGGGGCATCATTGGCCTAATTCACGACCTTGATTATGAGCAATACTCGGAGCAGCATTGCACCATGACCAAACAAATTCTGGAAGAAAACAACTGGCCCGAAGACTACATTCGCGCTGTAATGAGCCACGGCTGGCAAATTTGCACCGACGTAAAACCCGAAACCCTGCTGGAAAAAACACTTTACGCCATCGATGAACTCACCGGCCTCGTAACCACATCAGCATTAGTGCGTCCATCGAAAAGCATCCTCGACATGAAAGCAAAATCGGTAAAAAAGAAGTGGAAAGACAAACGTTTTGCTGCCAAAATCGACCGTTCCATCATCGAGCGCGGCGCCGAAATGCTGGACATGGAACTGAGCCAAATCATCACCCTCACTATCGAAGGAATGAGCAAAATTGCAGACCAACTGGAATTGGACGGAAGGCTGGCGGAATAGTTTCACCTTCCTTTTTGAACCATGAAGAATTTAAGATTAGTTAAGAAGAAAGGTAATGAATATTTCTTAATGATTCTTAATTCCTTAATGGTTATTTTTAAATTGCAATTCATGGGCAAAAAAACTTGTAAATTACCAATAACTACCTAAAACATCGCCCTTACACGCATGCTGGCAATGTGAATGGTTTCTGTTTCATCGCCGGCGCGACCGTTATATCGAATACTCAGTTGAAAACTTTTTGATATTTGCCGGTTCCAATCCAGTTCCCAGGTGTAATTGGCGCCTTTTTGCAAACCGTTCAAAAGCTCATACGTGAGCGAATTATTGCCATCTCCGTTAAATTGAACATCAATATAATGAAAGGCCGCGCTAATGGTGCTTTTTTGTGCCGATGAAAATTGAAACGTAAGTCCGCCATCGTGGTGTATGGCGCGTTCCTCGCCTTTGGTGTTTTTCTTATCATCGTACTTGTAAATAAACTCAATGCGATATTTGACGGTAGGCTGAAGCCGGAAAGTCGATTTTGCTTTGTAGTTCCTGATTTTGTAATTGTTTTCCGTAAAATATGCCGTAGACTTCGATTTATCAGCCACCGAGCCCACATTAAGCGAAGTTAAATGTTTTGAAATGTTCCAACGCGTTTGCAGCTCGAGGTTTTTAATTTCGCGGCCTTCAAAGCCGTTGGTAAGCAGGCTCTTGTTGGTTGTTTGATTTAAAATGATGTCGGCCCCGAAAGTTGGATTGGTTTTGTTGAAACTGAAAATATTCCGGAACGACTGGCTTGTGGCAATGAGCGTGGAGTCTTCCTGTTTGGTGGCAAACGGATTGGCGTACGTGGCAAAATGGTCATCAGTAATTTTTTGGTTTACCGAATACGTAAACTGATCGGAAAACCGTGCCAGAAACTTCAACCAATTGTTATCACTCACTTTCCATTTCCTAAAGTTGATGTTGAAATTTTGTTTAAACTGGTTGGCATAAACCGAAATGTATTCGTCAGTCGGAATGTACATGCGAATATGATCGCCTTCGGCTGCAATTTGAGCAATTTCAAACTCGTTGAGCTCCTTGGAGCCATTTTCATTGCGATCTATCCAAACGTAATTTCCCTGACCTTTCTCCACTTCCAGGTAAGCATACTCTTTTTTGCTTTCCAGTCCCGTACTTACTTCGTAGAAAGTGTTCGAGCGGACAATTCCTTCGAAAAGTGTGCTGCGGTTTTCGAGCCTTGCGCTTACGTGCTGTTCAGGCAAATCATTCTGAATAAGCGAATCATTTAAAATGCGTACCTGCCGGTAGTTCGCTACCACACGCCACGTGCTTTTGCTGTTTGTGTTTATTTCTGTGCTGATTGAGAGGCCTTTGCGTTCTTTCAGCGGTTTCATTTGGTGTTGATACGACTTGTGGTCTTTGCGGTAATTAGCTGACAGTTCTGCTTTTAATTTATCAATTTTATTGTTTTTGATGTAGGCTTCATATTGATAAAATTCGTACGAGGTATTGTTCAGCGTGTCATCTTCTTCATAAAACTTGTTGATTTCCAGCTCCTGGCGCAGGCCGGCTTCCAATTTCCAAAAAGGCACACCAAATTGTGCTTTGCTTCGGGTAAAATCACTTTGCAAACTATCGGTAACCGCATTCAGCAAACTCAGTTGTCCCCCCAAATGAAACCATTTAGTTTGTGTGCTGATTTGGCTGTTACCTTTTACTCCCTGAAAAAGCTCTGGCACGTAAAACGTTTCTGCGCCAAGGTTTGCCGTTATTGTTTTTTTCTGCTTATAGCCTAAATCCACTCCGGCCCAGTGTTGCACTGCATCAAGCTCCATATTGGTTGCGTTCCAGTCGCGCTCAAATTCTGTGGGTCGATAACGTTCAAATGCATTAAAGTTTCTCGACACATATTGATATTTCGAGCTTACCGACAGGTTTTTCATGGTATCGCCCAGTATTTTATGCGTTCCTTCGTAGTCAATACCCATTCCGTTATCATCTTGCGCATCTAAATCAGAGAAACTGTTTATATCGTGCCTGCTCCATGCCACTTCCAGTTTGCTGGCGCTTTGTTTGCTGTGCCTGATTTCAATGCCCGAGGTAACCATTTGTTTTGATTCGGGAGCGGCCAACTGCACTATTGGCTCATATCTTCCCTGCGGAACGCCATTTACCGGAGCTACCCATTGGTAGACTTTCCCATTGGCCAGATTGTTGGATTCAACGTAGTTTCCTTTTTGTTCGCCAATCAGCGAGAACCCAAGCCGGTAGTGCGCCGAATCTTCATTTCTCGAATAATAGTATACTTCATATATTTGTCCATCAACTACAGAATCTTTTTTAGCATACAAAATAAAATCTTCATCAAACTCCTGCTCGGTAATATTGGGCACCACAGCATTATCCAGATCGTCGCCAATGTTTTGCAAAAGCTCAATTTTCTCATTATCCAAATCCAGGTCGATGGGCTGGCTTTTACTGTCCGATTCGCTGATTACATTGGCCCAGATGCGGGTGTTTCCTTTTTGCACTTCCGCATATTCTGCCACCATGAAACGCGTGTAGTTGCGGTCGGTGTATTCAAACTCCACATAAACCCGCATGTCGTTTGTAATGGGCACAGACGGATTGAATGTTACTTCTGCGCTGTTGTAATCAATGGTATAATCGAATTGTTCACCACGCTGCAATTTTTCATTGTTGATGTACACACTTTCTGAGCCGGCAATTACAATAATGAACCGCTCATTTTTCGCTCCCCGTAATTTATACGGCCCCTGGTTGCCTTCGATGGGCGTAATTTCCTGTCGGTAATATCTTCCTTTGGCTACAGCGCCCGACAACGTGCTTTTTACCTTCACCGGGTTTTCTTTGTTGCCCAGTTCAAAGTTGTTGGCAATTTGCAGCCCTTGCAATTTCTTGTTTACGTTCATGAAAGTACCGTAAGGCTTTACGAGATTGTAATCGCCAAGTATTAGGTCGATTTTTTCGTTGAAAACACGAATAAAAATTTTATCGAACTCCTGCAATTGCTGTGTGTTTCCTTCCGGCTGAACAGGAATGTTATTATCTGTAATAGATGCTACAACAGACAGGTTATCGGTCAATTTTCCCGAAAGTTGCAGGTTCAGGCTCGAATTCATGGTCACATCCTGGTTATTCCCCAGCGTAAATCCTCGCGAAATACTCCCGGACCGGTTAATTTCCGACCCCCCGAATAATTCTGAGCGTCTTTTTTCCTGCGTTTGCATTTCAAACCTGCGCTGTGTTTTCAGTAGCGACGGATTTTTATGATAGTAGGTTGATACAAGTGATGTCGGAAAGTGACGCCAGATTATGGTTAAACTGTCTTCGGGCAATTTTTGGTTAATTACGAGGGTCGCTGTTTGGTGGTCGACTACAAAAACGGAGTCAGGCAAAATGCCGGCAGGCGTTTTTACAATTACGCTGCCTTCAATAATTGGGATGGAATCGAACCGGATACTATCGCCAATGGCAAAGCGCTGACTGCGAAGATTCGAATATTGAGCATGTCCCCGCAGACAGAAAACAATTAATAAGATCACCAGAAACCACCACTTGCGCATAAAGACAAAAATAAACTTTCAGAATGTATTGTGCACGAATAATTGCAATAAATGGCTAACGAGATTTTTTACCATTTATTAGTTCTACTTTGACAGATTAAAACCAGGAATTGATTTTTCGCCTTTTTTGCCCCGGCCCTAAAGGGAGAAAGTCGAAAAATCAACCCGTTTCCTTCAGGGTTTAGGGCAAATCGGGTTGATTTTGAGAATTATTTTAAATGTGTCAAAGTAGAATTAGAAAACATACAAAAAATGGCCTGTCTCACCGAATAACATCATCATATTTTTTCACTATTCAATAAATCAGTTTTGATATTTTAAAAATTGAATGAAAAGATAAAATGAAATTTTTTCGATCTAAAACAATAAAAATGAACAATTTTACTGTTGTAATAAAGGAAACATTATTACTTTTGTCGACTGGTCAGAAATTACCAGCCTGTTTAATTTATGGTAAAAAACCGACCTTTTATGAAGAAATATATAGCTGTTATACTATTAACGTTTACGCTGTTTGCGACGACGGTTAAAGCACAAAAGTGCCGCTACGAAAAAGAAACCATCGATGCAAAAACCGAAATGATCATTAAGCGTACTGAGCCTGTCGAAATTACGCGGGTCAACAATCACCCTTTTTATGTGAAAGCCCAGTGCATTGGTCAGCACAAATATTTAAAAGCTCGTTATTACCTGTACAATGGGTTTAAAATCAGGGAAAGTGAACCGCTGGAAGTTATTTTTATCGACAATTCTAGCGTTTTGCTTAAAGCCCGTGAAATGCCTGAAACAAGAAACACCGGCGGGTTTATGAAAGTATCATCCCTTCTAATTTATAACCTTACAAAAGACCAATACAAACAATTATTAGAAAAGCCCGCCGTTCAAATTAAGTATTTTATTGAAGGCGGCGGATATATCCGGAAAGATATCCGTTCCAGGTACCAGCATGACATCCAACATATTATGAAATGCGTTTTACTCGATTCTGATGAAATTTAGTGCCTGTAAACGCCAATAAAAGCGTTAATTTTGCCATTGTGAGAAAAAAAGTAACTGTCATAATTTCCATTTTCCTTTTAAGCATATTGTATGCTTGCAGCCCTTCTATGGAAATACCATTGGGACCTATGTGTGCAAAACGCGAAATGCCCCGCTACTGTTTTCGCGAACGCTTGTTCTTTTACCAGGTCAATGGCAACGAAGAGTGGATTCAGGTTTGGTACGCATCTTCCAGCAACCTTACAGCAGACCAACTCACGCACAGACCTTTAAATATTTACTTGGCTGAAGGAAACAAACGACACATCAAATATTATTTCCAGTTTACAGAATCGCCAAAAAAATCAACCATCAACGGAGTCAGTGATAAACTTGGCGAACCCGAGTTGGCCTTATACAGAATAACAGGAAAAGATACGATCGACATCACGGCTGACCATACATTCCGCATAGCAACCCATTTGGAAAAACAAAAATACGAAGCTAAAATAGACTTCCCGTCGGCGCTCATAAAAAATTTGGAAGAACCTGTAATGGGCATCGTCTCCAATGCAGACTATGAAAAACAACTGGCAAAGAAAAATGCTTCACGGCCCACCAATGCAAATGAAATTCGACATGCCAACCAACGCCATAATTCATACAACCGGCAACGCCA
>CAYPSX010000200.1:0-7416 GCA_964413185.1 uncultured Bacteroidales bacterium | reverse complement strand
CTATGCTATAAAGTTACAAAGCTTATGCTTTTACAAACATACGGCCTAAAGGGTGTGAAGAAAATCGATTTGCTCCCTTTAGGGGCGGGGCTAACAAATTGATTTTCAAAACTCCCTTTAGGTGACTTGTAAATTGCTGTCTAATCAAAAACTAAATTAAGGAGTGTATTTATGAAATTGGATATTCTTTATGAAGATAACCATTTAATTGCTGTAAATAAACCTGTTGGAATGTTAGTACAGGGCGATGAAACAGGCGACCCGTCACTGATAGACGAAGTAGGAAAATACATCAAAAAAAAATACAATAAACCCGGAGACGCTTTTACCGGGTTGGTGCACCGAATAGACCGCCCCGTAAGTGGTGTCGTTCTCGTTGCACGTACTTCAAAGGCGCTTGCGCGGATGAATGAACTCTTGAAAAACCGTGAAATAAAGCGTGAATATTGGGCGCTGGTAAAAAAACAACCACCCAAATTAAAAGACAGGCTTACAAATTACCTACGTAAAGATGAAGCACGCAACAAATCATTTGCCGGGTTCAAAAAGAAGCCCGGCAATAAAGAAGCTGTGCTCGATTACGAAGTAATAGGCCGCACAGCCAATTATTATCTTCTCAGGGTTAATCTTGTAACCGGCCGCCATCATCAAATACGCTGTCAGCTTTCTGAAATAGGAAGCCCGATCAGAGGAGATTTGAAATATGGATTTGACCGCTCAAATAAAGGGGGTGGAATTCATTTGCATGCAAAAAAACTTACGTTTATTCATCCGGTAAAAAAAGAAGAAATAATAATTGAAGCACCTTTACCGTTAAATGATAATTTATGGCGCGAATTTGAACAGCTTGCATGAATCGATATCATTTAATACTGTTTTTTTGTTTCTTTATTGTTGGCGGTGCGGATGCCCAGCTTTGGATTAAGCACCGACTGACGCCGGACGAGTTAGTCCGTACTAAATTGGTCAAAAATAATGGCGGCATAAAAATTCTCGATGTTAGTTATTATGGCTCACGGCATTCCATAGCCTACTTTCTCAATAATACTCCGGTTTTTGAGGTAAAAAAAGGCATTATCCTCAGCACAGGCTTTGCAAAAACTGTGGGATCGCCAAACCGAAGTGGTAACCTGGGTGCGCCTATGGGGTATCCGGGCGACCGCAGTTTAAGCCGGCTGGTTCGCAACAGGACCAATGATGCAGCCGTGCTGAAGATTGAGTTTATGCCTTATACGGACTCGATACAATTCAGATATTTTTTCGGTTCAGAAGAATACCCCGAATATGTGAACAAAGGCGTAAATGATGTATTTGCATTTTTTATCAGGCGAACCGATGAAATTGAATACAAAAATCTGGCGCAATTGCCCGATGGTACACCGGTTACGGTGGACAATATCAACAGCCGGAAAAACAAAGAGTTTTATATTGCCAACGAGCATTTTTCTCAATACAGTTATGATGAAATGCAGGAAGATCAGAAAACAGCATTGAGATCGCAAGAGTTTACATTTGATGGCTTTACAACGGTGCTAACCGCTGCGACCAAAGTAGAGCCCTATCAAAAATACGAGCTGAAAATAGCAATTGCCGATGTGGGCGATGACCTGTACGACTCCGGTGTTTTCTTGGAGCAAGGCTCACTTGAAGCACCTGAATTTGAAAAACTCGCCATTCACGATATTGAGAATGAACTCGAAAAAATTAATGCAGATTACAAGCGCAATATTAATCTGGAGTATCATCACGATACACTGGTGGTAACCTCGCACATAGCGTTTGAATTCAATAAACATGAAATCAGCGATGAATACGATGCCTTTTTGTCGCAACTCGCTGAGTTGGTGAAAAAATCTGAAAATGTTGTGCTAAACATAAATGGACATACCGATGCTGTTGGCAACGATGTTTATAATCTTAACCTATCGCAAAAACGCGCTTTATCAATAGCCAATTTTCTTGTGACCAAAGGGGTAATGCGTAGCCGAATGGAATGTAATGGATTTGGTAGTAACCGACCTTTAGCAACCGATTCAACAGAGCAGGGCAGAGCTAAAAACCGCCGTGTAGAATTTCAAATCATCCAGAAAAAGGAATAATTTTCTATTTTCTTATTTTTTTTGTTAATAAAATACTAATATTTAGATTTTCTTTTCTTAACTTTGAGAATCTGATAATTCTCTAGTTTTGTGAACACTAAAAGCCAACCTACGATGAAGATATTCGATATAGTACTGTTTGTCAGCCTTATGGGGATTGCTGTCGTTCAGTTTGCCCTCGATTTAATTGGATTTTATGGTATGATTGCTCTTATTACCATAGCCATTTTGGGACTTGTACCCACAAGAATTATTTTAACCAGAAAGTTACGGGTAAAACCCCTTTTACAAAGAATCACCGGTAAAACTCAGCGGTAACAGGTTTTTTGCATTATTAACTATCCAATACCCGCGCTGACTACCCATAATAACTTTGATGGGATGCTTGAAGCGTGTTTCAGTTTCTAGCATGGCTTGCCGGCAATTTCCACAAGGTGTTACAACCGATGGTACAATTTTCCCTTCTTTCATTGCAACTACGGCAATAGCTTTTACTGCAGTATCAGGATATTTGGCATTGGCATAAAAAAGTGCAACACGCTCGGCACACAAACCGCTTGGATAAGCTGCGTTTTCCTGATTATTTCCTGAAATAATCTCACCATTTTCTAAAAGAACCGCTGCCCCTACATTAAATGCTGAATAGGGCGCATAAGCATTTTTAGCCGCTTCCATGGCGTTCTCAACTAATTCCTTTTCTGCAACAGGTAGGTCTTCAATGGTTGCGCAGGAATCATATTCA
Source organism: uncultured Bacteroidales bacterium (assembly GCA_964413185.1). Lineage (GTDB taxonomy): Bacteria > Bacteroidota > Bacteroidia > Bacteroidales > Salinivirgaceae > Salinivirga. The sequence goes on along the minus strand of CAYPSX010000200.1, from coordinate 4,575 downwards.
AATGAAAAATTTTTCTTTTCCATAATTTAAATTTACTGGAATTCAAATATGCAAAAAAAATATCATTTCCCTCAAATAATTTGGCATTCTATTCGTATGTTACCTAAATTTACAAGCTTTCTCCAAAAATAATCAACAACATGGCCAAAATAAAAATAAGTATTCTCATTATATTTTTTCTTGTACCTGTATGGCTTAGTGCACAAAAAATATCCCGTTCTGAATATATTAACCTGTACAAGCATACAGCTATTCAGGAAATGGACCGCACCGGTATACCTGCCAGCATTACAATGGCCCAGGCCATTCTTGAATCAGAAAGTGGAAATAGCCGACTCGCACAAAAAGCCAACAATCATTTTGGTATTAAATGTCACAACGACTGGAACGGAGCTACCATTCGCCACGATGACGATCGGCGGAATGAGTGTTTTCGTAAGTACAATTCCCCTGAAGAATCATTTCAAGACCACAGCAAATTTTTGCAAAAAGGAAAAAGATATAGGTTTTTGTTTAATTATGAGCCCACAGATTATAAAAAGTGGGCGCGTGGCCTTAAAAAGGCCGGTTATGCCACAAATCCGCAGTATGCTAATAAACTTATAGAACTCATTGATCGGCACGATTTGCATCAACTTGATCTTAAGAATAGCCGCGTAGCGAAAAATAAAAATATGTCGGAAGATAATAATCCGACAGCCGAACAATTCTCGATCAGTAGCGGTGATCATCAGGTACAAGAAAAAAACCGCGTGAGTTATGTCGTTGCTCGTAAAGGCGACACCTATGCCTCGTTAACGGACGAATTCGATAAAATGCGCTGGGAACTCCGGAAATACAACGATGTGCCTGATGGTGTGGAGCCGGAACCCGGGCAAATTGTTTATTTGCAGCCAAAAAGAAACAGGGCAGCGTTAGGTAAGAAGCATTATACAATAAAAGAAGGGGAAACCATGTGGTATGTTTCACAAAAATTTGCTGTGAAATTATCTAAACTCTACAAAAAAAATCGCATGGAACCCGGTTCAGAGCCGGAAACAAGTCAGAAAATCTGGCTCCGAAGAAAAAAACCACGAAATTAATATGTATAAGGTATTCTTTTTAACCTAACCTGCTATTTTAATCAAGATTTCATAAAAAAAGAAATAAAAAAATATTCGAAAATTATGACTAACCCATTATTGCAACCGCCAAAAACACCCTTTCAAACACCGCCATTTGGCGATATTTCCATTGATAATTACAAGCCTGCGCTAAAAAAAGCAATAGAAATTGCAAAGGAATCTATAGATCAAATTGTAGACAATTCTGACAGCCCGACCTTTGAAAATACCATAGAAGCATTGGAGAAAAACGGGCGTGAAATAGAGCATATTGCAGGAATTTTCTTTAACCTGAACGAGGCAGAAACAAACGAGCAAATGCAAGCTCTGGCTCCCGAACTTTCTGAAATGATTACCGATTTTGCCAATGAAGTCAACCTTAATGAGAAGTTGTTTCAAAAAGTAAAGCAAGTCTACCACCAAAAACCACAGCTCAATGCAGAACAGCAAATGTTGCTGAACGACACCTACAAAGGTTTTGTGCGGGGCGGTGCCGACCTCGACAAAGGAAAAAAGGCGCGTTTCCGTGAAATTACAATTAAACTGTCATCGCTGGGATTGAAATTTAACGAAAATGTACTGGCCGAAACCAATAATTTCGAACTGCACATTACCGATGAAAAAGATTTGGCCGGATTGCCCGAATACGCGAAAAATGCTGCTAAAGAAGAGGCTGCACAACGAGATAAAAAAGGGTGGATATTTACTTTACATTATCCAAGCTACCTGCCATTTATGCAACATGCCGATAATCGTAAGCTCAGGGAAAAAATGTACAGGGCATTTGCAACCCGTTGCAATAAAGGCGATAAGTACGACAACAAAAATATTGTTCGCCAAATGGTGAACCTCAGGAGAGAAAAAGCCGGGTTGCTGGGATACCCCAATTACGCGAAATTTGTACTGGAAGAACGAATGGCAGAAACACCGGAACGTGTAACCGATTTGCTCGATGAGCTATATGCAGCCGGCCATCCGCATGCACTAAAAGATTTGGAAGCTGTAGAGAAAATGGCACGTGAATCCGGGTTTGACGATAAGCTGGAACGTTGGGACTGGGCTTATTACGCCGAAAAGCTCAGGAAAAAAACGTACAATCTGACCGATGAAATGACCAAACCTTATTTTGAACTCGGTAATGTAATCAACGCTATTTATGATTTGGCAGGTAAGCTTTACGGCCTTCAATTCAAAAAGAATACAGCCATTCCGGTTTATCACAAAGATGTAATACCTTATGAAGTTTATAAAGAAGGACACGAAGGCCTGAAAGCCATATTGTACCTCGATTTTCATCCGAGAAAAGGAAAAGGGCAGGGGGCATGGATGACTACTTTCCGGGAACAATCGAAGGAAAATGGCCGGTACAATGCTCCATTTGTTTCCATTGTAATGAACTTCACAAAACCAACAAAAGAAACACCGGCGTTGCTTACCTTCGATGAAGTAACCACCTTTTTGCACGAATTTGGCCATGCTTTGCACGCCATGTTGAGTAAGGTAAACTACCGGAGCCTTTCGTGTACTAATGTATTTCGCGATTTTGTAGAATTGCCCTCGCAATTGCATGAAAATTGGGCTTACGAAGATCAATGGCTGTCTGCCTGGGCCAAACATTACAAAACCGGCGAACCTATTCCTGCTGATCTTATTCGGAAAATCCGCGATGCAAAAAATTTCAACAGCGGTTACATGAACGACAGGCAAATTAGTTTCGGGCTGGTTGATATGGCGTTGCACACGTTAACTACTAGACTGGATGATGATATTGTTGAATTTGAACGAGATATTATGTCAAAAGCAGAAGTGCTTCCCCCGGTTGACGGGAGCGCTTTTTTACCCGCATTTGGGCATATCTTTGGCGGAGGTTATGCTGCCGGATATTATGGTTACAAATGGGCAGAAGTGCTGGATGCCGATGTTTTTGAGTTTTTCCGGGAAAAGGGGATTTTCAATAAAGCCGTAGCCCAATCATTCGAGGAGCATATATTGCAAAAAGGGGGAACAGAACACCCCATGAAATTGTATAAAGTTTTCAGGGGCAAAGAGCCATCGGTTGAACCTTTATTGAAAAGAAACGGACTGATATAAAAAAAGGGTTGCCTGAATGTAAGGCAACCCTCTGTATTCGTTGTATTTATTCTAGAAATATTTCTTTGGAAATTCAAAAAAATCAATATCCCCGGAACCCGGTTCCAGGTGCCAGCCCTCAACATCAAACTTTAGCCCCAGACAACCCACCGTCGGGAAACTTTGATGAAAGTTTTTCGAGAGCCTGATACCACTTTGCGAAATAAATGGATTATGACCAATAATCATTATGTTATTCAAATCATCAGATTGCTCTCCAATGTAATCAGAAAGCTGGCCTGTTGTATACCCGTCGTATAAAAATTGTTCTTTTTTAATTTCGCTTTTTTCGATACCCATAACATCAGCAAAAATCTCAGCTGTTTGTACAGCCCTGTCTGCTACCGAGCTAATGATTAAATCAGGTTTGATGCTGTTCTTTTTGAGCACATCAGCAATCAGCTTGCTATCCTTTTGCCCCTTCTTTATTAAATCGCGTTCAATGTCGTTTTCTTCTTTATGTTCGGGGTTTGCTTTTCCGTGTCGTACAAGAATTAACCTCTTCATATTTTTAATTTTTCCTTATTCAATGCCAGATAAAGATACAAAGTTTTCCCTATTAATAAAATATTTTTTGTGAATGGTTTTTGTTCTTGATATATATTTTGTTTAGCCATCACACTAAAAATTTGTATCCCAATTTTTATTGTGATACAATTGTATTCGTAAATTTGTTGATATTTTTATAATGTAAAATGCACAAACGCTCAGTTACCATAGCACTATTTATGATCCTTGTATTTGGGGCTTGTATTCAAATTGATGATCCCCCTAATGTGCCGGTAATTTCCTATTCCGGGCATGAGTCCGGTTATTGTTATGATGATTTGGGGAATGAGGCTAAATGTATACGTCTCACTTTCAGACTCGAAGATGGCGATGGTAATTTCGGATTGAAAGAAAACGATACGCTGCCGCCTTTTACCGACGAGTATAAGCACAATTTTTATTATAATCTGTATTTATACAACGGCGAGGAGTTTATTATATGGAACGATTTAATTATTAATTATTTTGATATTCCTTACATTGAGCCACAAGGACAAAACAAAGTGCTCATAGCCGATGTTTCCATCGATATTTCTTTTGTTGCAGGTACCCTGCCATACGATACATTGTTGATTGATTTTTATGTTTACGATCGCGAATTAAATCAAAGTAATATTGCTGAAACAGATACAATCATATTTCTCAATATGATTAGGCGGTAATTTACAAGTGAACTAAAGGGTGCATTGAAAATCAATTTGTTGGCCCCAACCAAAGGGAGCAAATCGATTTTCTTCGCACCCTTTAGGCCGTATGTTTGTAAAAGCATAAGCTTTGTAACTTTATAGCATAG
>CAYPSX010000199.1:0-7434 GCA_964413185.1 uncultured Bacteroidales bacterium | reverse complement strand
CTGAAGCAAAAAAAGAATAATCAATTATAGGTCATGCATTGCTCAAAACAGGAAAATTCGCAACACACGTGCGGCCTTTGCTTTATGCGCCCGGGGGATGGGCTAAATTACAGTTTTTCGATTTCTTCTTTTGTTAAACCTGTATATTTTTCAATGATATCAGATTGGAATCCATCACTTTTCATTCCCCTGGCTATTTCCAATCTTTCATTTTTTCGAATTTCATCTTCAGCATCAACTTTCAATGACCAGGCCATGCTTGCTCCATAATGTAAATTTACGAATTTCTGGAGATTTATTGCAAAAACCATGAAAGATACCGCCTTGGCCCCAACTAAGAAATATTCATTGAACGGAGCAATTCTCTTAGTGTAGGGTAGGTGTTCTCTAAGAATTTGTCCATTTCATCGGACTTCTGCCATTGTGCACTTTCAATATCTTCTTCTGTTTGCGGAATTAATTCTTGCCTGGGCGCCACCATTTTAAACCACCAGGTTCTTTTCAAAATCATGTTATTTTTTTGTGTGTACATGTGGTAAGTTGATGGAAGCTCATCCGTGATTCTTAGCCGCGAAATACCACATTCTTCCATCACTTCGCGTATTGCTGTGTCTCTAACCGGCTCCCCGGGCTCACACTTACCTTTGGGCAGATCAAATTTTCCGCGCCTGAAAATCGTTAGAATTTCATTGTACTCGTTCAAAACAACGCCGCCGGCTGCCTCAATATATGTGAAACATTTTTTTATCGAATTCAGTGCATCTTCTGTGTTTTCTGCAATCAGCATGTAGCTTGAAGGTTCTCCGCTTATAAACCTTACGGGCAAATTTTGAACTGTATGCTCATCGACATACTTAATCTCATAAAAACCACTATTTTTGTAGCTGTTTAACTCAGATTCGGGAATGATATGCAATACCGCATCATCATTAAAAATTTTATATACATTACTCATGAGCGACTCTTTTAAAGAAAAAATAGCACAGGCACTTTTGCAAATTAACGCAATTCAGCTTGAACCATCAAATCCTTTTGTTTGGGCTTCCGGCATAAAATCTCCCATTTACTGTGATAACCGCAAGATTTTATCCTATCCGAAAATAAGGAAAATTGTACGCGATGCCTTTGTTGAAATTATCAAAGAAGAATACGCCGATGCCGATTACATTGCAGGTGTGGCAACAGGAGCGATTGGTCACGGCGCACTGGTGGCCGAAGCCCTGAATAAACCATTTTTATATGTGCGCTCAAAAGCCAAAGGACACGGAATGCAAAACCTGGTTGAGGGCGATGCCGTACCCGGAAAAAAGGTTGTGGTAATCGAAGACCTCGTATCTACCGGCGGAAGCAGCATCAGCGCTGTGGAAGCTTTGCGTGAATCTGGTCTTAAGGTGCAAGGACTCATCGCCATTTTTACTTATGGTTTTCAAAGAGCGTATGACACTTTTGCAAAAGCCAATTGCAAATGGTCTGTACTTACAGATTACGAAACACTCATCAACATAGCTTTAGAAGAGGAATTGCTCGCTCCGGTTGATATGTCTGTGCTCGAAGAGTGGCAGGCCGACCCGGAAAACTGGACAAACTAAAAAAAAGAAAACATGCTGAAACACGAGAGCAGAATAGGAAAATTAAACGCACCGGCTGCAACTATTTATCAAACAATTTCAGACTTTTCACGCCTGGAGCACATCACGCCGCCCGACAATAAAATGAAAGTGGTTAATGCCGATGCAGATTCTTGCCGTTTTTCACTTGGTAAAAGTGGCGAATTTGGAATGCGCATTATTGAACGCACGGAGAACGAAACCGTAAAAATATCTAACGATGATAGCGTTCCCTTTACTTTTTACCTCTGGATTCAACTCAAAGAAATGTCTGATAACGATACACGAATTCGTGTAACATTGCATGCCGATCTAAACCCCATGCTGAAAATGGTTGCTAAAAAGCCGTTAACCCAATTTGTAGATTCTCTGGTAGATAAATTGGAACAAACATTTCAATAATGGCTAAATCAATTGAACTTTATCAGGTTGATGCATTTACATCGGAGGTTTTTCAAGGAAACCCGGCAGCGGTTTGCCTGCTTCACGAACCGATGGAAGATGAAGTAATGCAAAAAATTGCCGCAGAAAATAATGTGTCGGAAACAGCTTTTGTGCTTTTGCAGGGCAGTAAATATCCGATACGGTATTTCAGCCCGGCTGCTGAAGTAGATTTATGCGGACATGCAACATTGTCTTCTGCATTCGTTCTATCGGAGTTTGTTGAAGAAGATAAACAAGTGTTTACTTTCCAAACCCGTACAAAAGGCGAGGTTTCCGTTGAGGCGAAAAACAACTTGTTTGTTATGAACCTGCCTGCCGATACGCTCATGAAAATTACAGAAGAAAAGGAAACGATTGAAACCGCCTTTCAGCTAAAACCGTCCGCGGTTTACAAAGGACAAACAGATTATTTGCTGGCTTATAATGATGCAGAAGATATACTCAATTTACAGCCGGACTTATCGCGGATTCGAGACCTGAATGCCCGTGGAGTTATTGTGACGGCTCCCGGTGCAGATGTTGACTTTGTTTCGCGTTTTTTTGCCCCGGCCATTGGTGTTGACGAGGACCCTGTTACCGGATCGGCGCATACAACGTTGGTTCCATACTGGACGGAAAAATTAGGTAAAAAGGAGTTTACTTCAGCGCAACTTTCAAAACGTGGCGGTAAATTGTACTGTAAAAACCTGGGCAATCGTACCGAAGTTGCCGGTGAAGCGGTTCTTTACATGAAAGGAGAAATCAAAGCTTTCTAGTCCGCGAGTTCAGCCTCAAAAGAACGGGCTAAAAATGATTTCAGAATTTTTTTCTCCGCCTCGAAATCCTGCTTTTCACCCTTTATTTTTTGGAGTGAAGTAACGCCTTTGTCCGTAAATCCACAGGGATTGATGTAATCAAAAAACTCCAGTTGTGTGTTGATGTTGAGGGCAAAACCATGCATGGTAACATATTTGCTGGCGCGTGTTCCAATAGCACCGATTTTTTCCTGTCCGCGTGGTGTTTCAATCCACACGCCGGTAGCTTTTGGCAGTTGAAATGCTTCAATATTGTGGGCTTCTTTTAAATACATAATAATTCCATTTTCCAGCTTGTCGATAAAACCTTTGTACGTAACCTCCATGTTTTCAAGGTCAAAAATCGGGTAACCGACTATCTGGCCGGGACCATGATAAGTAATGTCTCCGCCCCGCTCAATGTGGTAGTAAGTGGCATTGATTTTCTCCAGCATTTCGTCTGAAATAAGCATATTTTTGCGGTCGCCGCTTTTACCTAAGGTAAAAACATGCGGATGCTCAACAAAAATGAGCGTGTTTTCGGTTGGTTCGCCTTTTTGTTTGCGTTCTATCTGGCTGTTAAATATCTCTTTTTGTTTGTCCCACGATTTTTTATAATCGAGCTTCCCCCAATCGGTAAATTTTATCTTTTTTTCCATGGCTTTTTAATCGTTTTGAATGTGTTGTTCTGCATGATACGATGAACGCACAAGTGGAGCGCTTTCTACTATTTCAAATCCTTTTTTTAGTCCGGCTTCTTTATATTCCTCAAATTCTTCAGGAGTAACATATCGTTGTACGCGAATGTTCCTTGATGATGGTTGCAGGTATTGACCAATGGTCATGATTTTGCATTCCACAGCAAGCAAATCGTCCATGGTTTTTTCAATATCTTCCCGTGTTTCGCCCAGACCAACCATAATGCCGCTTTTGGTTTGCACATCGTTTTGCGCCAGGTATTTCAAAACACGTAATGACCGCTGATATTCGGCTTTTGACCGTATTTGGGGTGTCAGGCGCCTTACGGTTTCCAGGTTGTGGGAAATAATGTCGGGTTCGGCATCAATCACCATGTCGAGTAAACGCGGATTGCCGTCGAAATCAGGAATGAGCGCTTCAATGGTTAGCTCCGGGTTTTTGTATTTTATTTCTTTGATTGTGCGTTGCCAATGGTACGCGCCTTTTTGCGGTAAATCATCGCGATCTACAGAAGTAAGCACGGCATGCTTTAAACCAAGTTTAGCAATTGTACGGGCCAGTTTAATTGGTTCGTTTTCATCGGGAGAAGCCGGGTTTTTGCTGGTATTTACATTGCAAAACCGGCATGCACGGGTGCAGGTATCGCCCAAAATCATGAATGTAGCCGTTCCATTGTTCCAGCATTCGCCCATATTGGGGCATTTGCCGCTTGTACATATAGTGTGGAGGTTATTCTCTTTCAGAAGCTGATTTATTTTTTTGTAGCTGTCACTCTTAGGTAGTTGAATTTTGAGCCAATCCGGTTTCCTTGTATGTTGCATGAGGTTTTAGTTGTTGGTTTAGTTGTAATGAAAAGTGCTAAAAAATTTTACACAAAAGTAAATAATACAACGATTTCAACTACAAAAAACATGACAATTATTTGCCGGCATCGTGCGATAATAAAATTTCAAATTGAGTCCGGCATATTGAAAACAGTATCTAAATGATTGGAATTTTTGTGAAGAATAGCAAGGTAATGGTTTATTGTATCTGCATATTCGATTCGATAGTCTTCGTGCAGTTTTTTTGTAACGACATTAAGAAGTCTTTTCACAATAGATGCTACTTTTGAGTCAAATTGTGTAAAACAGGTTCCAAGTAGTTTTTCGGTATAGTTTATCTTAAGTACATAGATGAGTAAATCGGCTTCCAGTACTTTATTTGATGATACTTTTGTGAATTCATTTATTCTTTTAATTGATGCAGCTAAAGATTTAGCATTTCGCAGCTGAGCGGAGCGACCTTTGAAATTTTTCCATGAAATATCTTCTAAATCTTCTTTGGTTGATTGAAAAAGTTCTTCTTCTCCTGAATCTTTGTCCAGATAATTGATCTTCAAATAGTCGTATGCAACTTTTTCTTTTGATGCTATTTTGATGACAATGTTCTGAAGTTCTTTGATTTCCAGATTTTTAATTTGCTTTTTTTCTTCTGCTGTAAGTCTGGGCATGGCTTTAATTCTCTGTTTAATGCTGCAATTTAGCGTAGTATTTTTTTACTTCAAAAAAGAAAAGCCGGCAATTTCGTGCCGACTTTTTATTTTCGTTTGATTCCTTTATAATGTCTCTTAGAAAACACACAATTTGAGGTTGTGCATGCATTAAATGTTTGTTTTTACCTGGTTGGCTGCTTCCTGCAACGTAATAGCTGAAGAAACTTTCAGGCCGGAATTATCGATGAGTTCTTTTCCTTCTTCGGCATTGGTTCCCTGTAAGCGCACGATAACCGGTACTGAAATGTTCCCGATGCTTTTATAAGCATCTACAACGCCTTGTGCAACGCGGTCGCAGCGTACTATGCCTCCAAAAATATTGATCAGTATGGCTTTTACATTCGGGTCTTTCAGTATGATGCGAAATCCGGCCTCTACGGTTTTTGCATTGGCCGATCCTCCTACATCCAGAAAGTTGGCCGGGTCGCCGCCGCTGAGCTTGATAATATCCATTGTGGCCATGGCCAATCCGGCTCCGTTTACCATACATCCCACGTTTCCATCGAGCTTTACGAAGTTTAGCCCGAATTTTCCGGCTTCAACCTCAGCTTCGTCTTCTTCTGTCAGGTCGCGCATTTCTGCGTAATCCTGATGGCGATAGAGTGCATTGTCGTCCAGCGTTACTTTGGCATCGGCTGCAATTACCTTATCATCGGAAGTTTTCATTACCGGGTTTATTTCAAATAGCGATGAATCTGACTGCTCATAAGCTTTATAAAGCGCCATGGCAAATTTCACCATCGACTTGAATGCCTGGCCGCTTAACCCTAAGTTAAATGCAATGCGGCGAGCCTGAAATGGCATAATGCCTGTCCCTGGCTCTATTTCCTCTTTGTAAATGAGTTCGGGTGTTTTTTCGGCAACGGTTTCAATGTCCATTCCACCTTCAGTACTGTACATGATGATGTTTTTCCCGGTGTCGCGATTTAGTAACACACTCATGTAGAATTCCTGAATGTCAGATGGTCCGGGATAATAAATTCCCTGCTCAACGAGTACCCGGTGTACTTTTTTTCCTTTGGGCCCGGTCTGGTGAGTAACCAGTTGCATACCAATAATATCTTTGGCGTATTGTTTTACATCGTCGAGCGATTTGGCAATTTTTACACCGCCGCCTTTTCCGCGGCCTCCGGCATGTATTTGGGCTTTAACGGCCCATGTGTCGCAACCGGTTTCCTCTGCAACCTGGCGTGCAACATTTACTGCTTTTTCGGGTGTGTCGGCTACAATGCCGGCCGGCACGGGTACGTTAAACGATTTTAGGATTGTTTTGCCCTGATATTCATGAATATTCATGGATGTAGATATTTTAATTATTGAAAAAGTAAACCTATTTATTTTTTTCCGTTTTCACAAATGAATATTAAAGATAAACGTTTTTTCACAAAACGATGCAATAATCTTTTGATCCGGAATTGTATATTCTGGCAACAACAAAAACACAAAAATGGTTTAAAAAATTGATTGATCCGCATTAACTTTGGGCAAATTTTAGATCATGAGAAAACTAAAAATATTTGAAATTGAACGGGTAGAAGCGGATGAGTTTAGGCAACTGGATAAGATCCCGGTTGTGTTGGTGCTTGATAATATTCGCAGTGCACACAATGTAGGATCATTTTTTCGCACGGCTGATGCATTTCGTATTTCGCACATTTACCTGTGCGGCATTACAGCACAACCGCCCAGTAATGAGATTCGTAAGACGGCATTGGGCGCAACTGAATCTGTTTCATGGGGTTATCAGGAGTTCACAGAAGATATAGTTCGTGAATTAAAGCAAAGAGGATTTGAAGTTGTTGCACTTGAGCAGGTCGATGAGCCATTGATGCTTGAAGATTTTCAAATCAGTGCTCAAAAGCCTGTTGCCCTGGTTTTTGGAAATGAAGTAAAAGGTGTGCAGCAAAAGGTTTTAGATATTTGCGATTATGCAGTAGAAATACCACAGTACGGCACTAAGCATTCTTTAAATGTTTCAGTTTCAGGGGGGATTGCCATATGGGAGGTTTTTAGGCAATTAAAGCATTTGCTTGGTAAATGACTGTCCAGAAAGGTGGCATGTTTCATAGAGTTCATCGACGGACTATAAATAACTGAAGTTTCGCACTTGACAACAAGCTGTATTGCAATGAGTTATGTAAATCAATTCTGTTTTACCCATTACACGTTCGCCGATAATTCCTTTTGTAATCCTATTTTGCGATACATCGCGGCGATATTCCATTTTTGATCAATTTTTCTACCATAATATCGCCTCTATATTTCGACTTGGCTCAATAACCGACGAGGCTTAGTTTATTTCGGAAAGCACCAAGGGCACTGAGCGAAGTCGAAGTGAGGTGCGGAATTATGGTAGAAATAGCATTATGACATAACG
>CAYPSX010000198.1:0-7517 GCA_964413185.1 uncultured Bacteroidales bacterium | reverse complement strand
GAGCGCTTTTTCACTACGTTCAAACCGCTCAACTTAGGTTATACTTATTTTAATCGCAATCCGAATCTTCAAAACTTTTTTCATATTGTACCATGGCTTGCTTGCTCATTCCCATACTGGAAAAGCCACCGTCATGAAAAAGATTTTGCATAGTAACCTTTTTCGTAAGATCGGAAAACAAGGTAATGGTATAATCGGCGCACTCATCTGCAGTAGCATTTCCGAGAGGCGACATTCGTTCGCTGAAATCCATAAGTTTATCGATTCCTTTTACCCCGCTACCTGCGGTTGTTAATGTTGGCGATTGGGAAATAGTATTGATCCGAATATGTTTACTGCGACCATATATATATCCAAAACTCCGGGCAATAGATTCAAGCATAGCTTTGGCATCGGCCATGTCGTTGTACTCAAATAACGTACGTTGTGCGGCTACATAAGTCAGAGCAACAACCGAACCCCAATCCTCAATGGCATCGAGCTTTTTACTTGCCTGCAACAATTTATGAAATGAAATAGCTGATATATCAAGGGTTTTGGTAAGGAAATCGTAGTTTAGATCATCGTACGCCTTTTTTTTACGCACATTAGGCGACATTCCAATTGAATGAAGAATAAAATCAAACTTACCTCCTACTTGTTCCATTCCCTTGGTCAATAAATTATTTAAGTCTTCAATGTTGGTTGCATCAGCAGGAATAACCGTAGCTTTCGTTTTTTTTGCCAGTTCATTTAAAGTTCCCAGCCTTAAAGATACCGGAGTATTAGTAAGTACAAGGCTTGCTCCTTCTTCGTGTGCCCTTTCGGCTACTTTCCATGCAATTGAATTTTCGTTTAAAGCGCCAAAAATAAGGCCTTTCTTACCTTTCAAAAGATTGTATGCCATCAGTATTTTGTTTTAGTATTCACGTGAGTGCAACAAATTAGTTGCGTAAAAGTTCTGCGGCATTTGCAAGAGCTGCCTGGGTTGGTTCTCCGGAGCTCAACATTTGTGCAATGGAGTGTATGCGCTCTTTTTCTTCGAGCTGCTTAATGTGTGTTGTGGCTCCTTTTTGATTGTGGATTTTATATACAATGCAATGCGACCTGCCTTTAGCTGCGATTTGTGGCAAATGTGTAATAGCAATAATCTGCATTTGTTCGGCCATATTTTGCATAATTTGTGCCATTTTGTTGGAAATCTCGCCGGAAACTCCTGTATCAATCTCGTCAAAAACAAGCGTAGGCAATGATTTTTTTGTTGCAATAATAGATTTGATAACCAACATGATTCTTGACAACTCTCCTCCGGATGCTATTTTTGTAACCTCTTTAGGCGGAATTTTTTTATCTGTCGAAAACTTGAATTGTATTCCTGTGAAGCCCAGCTTATTAAATTCATTGTTTTTAGTAGTTTCAACAACAAATTGAGACTGAGGCATGCCTAAACTTTTTAATTGTTTGGTAATAAAAATTTCAACTTCTTTACCTGCATTCTCTCTACTTGTGTGAAGTTTATCGGCCAGCCTCGTCATCTCGTCTTTTAACTTATCGGCTTTATGTTGCAGATCTGTAAGTATTTCATCAAAAGAATTAACCTCATTCAGTTCTTTTTCGTATTGAGCCTGTATCTCGAGAAGCTCCGGGACTGATTGTTTATTATGTTTTTTTTGCAGTGTATAAATTTGATCGAGCCTTTGATTAATCGTATCGAGTTTTTTGGGGTCGTGTTGAACATGCTCGGCTTTTGTGAGCAAATCTTGTGTAATATCCTCCAAATCAATTAATGCAGATTTCAGTCGGTTAAACAACTCCTCGCCATTGTCAAAATACGAAACGATTTGAGAAATCTCATTTTTGGCGTGTGCCAACTCAGCTATAATTCCAAATTCTTCACGATTCAAACGTTGAACTGTTGCATTCAGGTTTTCTGCAATTTCTTCACTATTGCTTAGCAAACGTTGTTCCTGTTCAATTTCTTCCTGCTCATTTGGTTTAAGTTGTGCACTTTTAAGCTCGTTGTACTGGTAAGTAATAAAATCACTTTGTTGTTTTTGTTGTTCATTTCGCTCTTTGAGTTCCTGAATTTCATTTTCCAATTCAAGAAATTGGTTGTAAGCATGTTGATACTTCGAGATCAGTTCTTCGTTTTGTGCATAAGTATCTACAAATCCAATCTGAAATTGATGTTGTGTCAGTTGTAGGTTCTGATGCTGAGAATGTATGTCAATGAGGTTCTCACCCAGTTCCTTTAGCTGATTAAGGTTTACCGGTGTATCGTTTATAAATGCACGGGATTTTCCATTTGGCGTAATCTCCCTTCGAATAATTGTGCGATCTTCATAATCGAGGTCATTCTCGTGGAAAAACGGCTGAAGATTATAATCATGGATATCAAATGTAGCCTCAATAATGCATTTCTTTTCTTTATCTTTGAGGCTGTTCAAATCGGCCCGGTTGCCTAATGCAAGAGCCAGCGCACCAAGCAGGATAGATTTTCCGGCCCCGGTTTCACCTGTAATAACGGTAAAACCACCCTGAAATTTAATTTCAAGTTCTTCTATTAAAGCATAATTTTGTACAAAAAGGTCGCGCAACATAGTTTCACTTATTTTCCATGATGGTGCGATAATCATCCTGACGGGCCGGATCTATCTGGCTAAGCAAGTCAAAAACTCTTCTTTTATTTTGTGGGGTCGCTTCTTTAAAGATATTGACAATTTCGTCTGATTTTGTTTCAAAAAATATTTGCAGCAGGTAACTATCAGGGCGTTTTCGATATAATGTTTTCAAGCCTTCAAGCGCACTTATGATATTATTTCTTGCCTGATCTTTCTTTTCAGACATCAGGTCAAGTCCTGTTCTGTGGTACTCGTAATAGCATTCCCTAAGCGGGCTGTACATATCTGTTCCAAGGTTTTCAATTATTGCAGCTCTGTTTTTCCCATCGTCCTGAAAGCTTCTCCATCCCGGGGAAGGATCACTTTGTGCATTGGCAACTATTTTTTCGGCTAAATCGAAGAACTGGCTGCCACTCATCAGACCAAATGTATCGTAATCAAAACCCAAAATCAAATAAGCATAATAGGTAAGCACCGAGCTCAATGTTGAAGAATAGCTATTTACATTGAATTCGATGGCATCTTGCGGGGCAAAACGAAACTTCAATTTATCATCAAGTAAGTTAAAAACCGGTGTGTTATAGTCTGAATTATAAACCGGACGGCTTGATGTAACCTGTATTTTGGCTTCGTAGCTATCGCTTCCGGTTTGTTTATTCAGTGTAATAACCATGCTACATTCAATACGTTCTTCAACTTTTATAACATGTTGTGTGAAAACCGTATTATTCATGAACTCATAAATTGTACGTTGCATTTCTTTAAAAATACTACGATCGCTCTTTTGTATTTGTTGGCTAATTACTTGCACCTGACACTTAAGCTCTTGCGACAATGCGTTGTTTACAAGCGCAATAAAAACAATTATTGTGATAAGTTTTCGCATATTAAAGACTTTCTGTAATGTATTGAACGATATCTGCGGCAACTTCTTTTTTACTTTTAAGACTAAAGTCGGTTCTATTCCCGGCTTTATCAATAATAGATATTTTATTTGTATCTACATTGAAACCTGCTCCTGCTTCATTCAGAGAATTGAGCACGATGCAATCGAGCCTTTTGCGCATAATTTTAGCACGTGCATTTTCTTCCTCATTAATTGTTTCCAGGGCAAACCCAACCAAGATTTGGTTATCTGACTTGGATTTCCCCAACTCGGCAGCTATATCTCTATTTGCCTCTAGGTCAATAGATAAGCTAAGATCACTTTCTCTTTTAATTTTTTCTCCTTTTGCATTTTTCACTTTGTAATCGGCCACAGCGGCGGCCATCACAGCTCCATTGCAGCAGGGAAATATACGTGTTGAATGGTCAAACATTTCATCCGCACTTTGGACTTTGGTTATATGAATATTCGGATGATTAGAAGTGATATTGACGGGCCCTGAAACTAATTCGACTTCAGCACCTTGGTCGGCCAACGCTTCAGCAACAGCATACCCCATTTTCCCGCTGGAATGGTTACCGATGTATCTTACCGGATCAATTTTTTCGTGTGTTGGGCCGGCTGTTTTAAGTTTTTTTTTTGAAGTCAGAAAACGAATTACAGCTTCCGTAATTTTTTCGGGTTCTTCCATACGGCCTTTTCCGGTAAGACCGCTGGCTAGTTCGCCTGTTTCCGGCTCGACAAATTGATGTCCACGGGTTCTTAAAATATTAATATTTTCCTGTGTTGCCGGATGTTTATACATATCCATATCCATTGCGGGAGCAATCATTACCGGACATCTGACTGATAAATAGGTAGTAAGCAAAAGATTATCGCAAACACCGTGAGTCATTTTGGCCATTGTATTGGCTGAAGCCGGGGCCAGCAGAAAAAGATCAGCCCAAAGTCCCAAATCAACATGACTGTTCCACTCTCCATCGTCGTGTTTAAAAAAGTCTGATAGTACCGTATTTTGTGAAAGTGTAGCCATGGTTACCGGGGTTATAAACTCCTTGCCCAGTGGTGTCATAACTACTTTTACAACAGCCCCCTGTTTGATAAGCAAGCGTGTAAGCAAGGCCGCCTTATAAGCAGCAATGCTACCTGTTATCCCAAGAATTATATTTTTCCCTTTGAGTTTCTGGCTACTTTGCTCCATTATTGAATTTCTTCGTCAGGATATTTGTATACGATCTGGTCGTTTTTGAATTCTTCTGTAGCTATTAGTGCGGGCTTTGGCAGCCTTTCATAGAATTTGGAAATTTCAATTTGCTCCCGGTTCTCGAATATTTCTTCCAGGTTATCTGTAACGGATGCAAACTCCTCCAGCTTACGTGTAAGCTCATCCCTGAGTTCAGCATTAATTTGGTTTGCACGTTTGGCAATGATATTTATGGACTCATAAATGTTTCCTGTTTTGCCGGAAATTTCTTTCAGGTCACGTGTTTCTGTTGTCAACGGTGCATTAACTTTTTTGAAATCCATGTTTTAATTATTTATTTAATTTTTTATTTCTTCTACTGATTTTTCGAAAATCTTTTCAGCCTCTTTAATTCTATCACTATTAGGAAATTCATCTATAAATGCATAATAATCGTTAATGGTTTCCTGGTAACGTTCTTTTTGTACTTTTGCTACACTATTCTTTGCAAACAAGTAGTGCGATTTCATGATCAGATAAAGTAATTCTTCCCTGTAAGGCGAATCCGGATAATCCTTCAATGTGTTTTCAAGTGCAATAACGGCAGCTTTGTAGTCTCTCAGCTTATAATAAAGCCTTGCATTCTCAAAAGATTTTTTTTCAAGTCTTTTCCTTAGTTCTTCAATACGCTCGTTGGCAACTTCAACTTTCTCACTATCGGGATATTTATTGATATAGAGCTGATAACCCTGAATGGCCTTCAATGTGTTTTGCTGGTCGAGGTTGTACCCTGGAGCTTCCTTCTTGAAACATTCAGCAAGCATGAACTCACATTCTCTCGTTAACTCATCATTTGGGTAAGTTTTGATAAATGTACGGAAGTGGTATGCTGCTAAAATGTATTCGGATTGGTTATAATGTGTATAAGCTTTCATGTAATAAAGCTTCTTTGCCTTTTCTGTTCCCCGGTAAACCGGCAAGACATCGTTGATCAAAGATTGTGAACGGTACCAGTCCTCCTCGTCATAATATTCAATGGCTTTTTTATACTTTAATTCGTAGTCTTTACTTTTTAAAGCCTTTTGAAATTCACTACAACCCGTAAAGGTAATTAATAATATTGCGACAATAAAGAAATACTTCTGCATACGATAATGTGCTTTGCTCAATTTACAATACTCATTCGAATCTTTCTTCCAATTAAACCCACATTTTATTGCATTTATTGTGCCATGGACTAATGTTTTGGCTAAAAGAATTCAGCATGCAAAGATAGTCAATAGCTATTAATTTTACTGAATTACACCACTTTTTTTCACAAAAACAGTACAATTTTTATTGTTTTGAGTTGTTTTCAGCTATCTTTTAATTCCGTTTTAATAAATGATTGCCACAACCAAAATTATTGACGTTCATATCTAAGTGAAAAGGTATAAATTGGGAAAAATAAATTAAAAAAGTAACTTTGCGCGATAGTTTTAACTCAACATTCTACAGTTTATGATTGATATATTTGAAAAAATAAAACAAAACCGTGGTCCTATCGGGCAATATCAGAAAGCCGGGCATGGATATTTTTCTTTTCCGAAGCTGGAGGGAGAAATTCATCCGCACATGAAATTTCAGGGCAAAGATGTACTTACCTGGAGCTTAAACAACTATATTGGGCTTGCCAATCATCCGGAAGTACGTGAAGCTGATGCAAAAGCAGCACAGGAATATGGCATGGCCTACCCGATGGGCGCGCGCATGATGAGCGGACAAACAAAAAAGCATGAAGAACTTGAACGCAATTTAGCTGAATTTGTGGGCAAACCTGATGCATTTTTACTCAACTACGGGTACCAGGGTATGGTATCAATTATTGATGCACTAGCCGGACGAAACGATGTAATTGTATACGATTCCGAATCGCACGCTTGCATAATGGACGGCGTATTTCTTCATAAAGCAAAAGGCGGAAAAAGCTTTGTTTTCCCACACAACGATATGGTACGCTGCCGCAAAATGCTTTCGTTTGCCACTAAAAATGCGGAAGAAAACAACGGCGGCATTATACTTATAACCGAAGGCGTATTTGGCATGGCCGGCGATTTGGGAAAACTCGATGAGATAGTAGCCATGAAAAAAGACTACAACTTCCGGTTAATTGTAGATGATGCTCATGGCTTTGGGACAATGGGAAAAACCGGAGCCGGAGCCGGCGAACACTTTGGTGTACAGGATGAAATAGACGTATATTTCTCAACTTTTGCCAAATCAATGGCCGGAATTGGCGCTTTTGTTGCCTCTGATGCTGATGTTGTTGATTTTCTTAGGTACAATATGCGATCGCAAACATTTGCAAAATCACTCCCAATGCCTATGACTATTGGCGCTCTAAAACGTCTGGAGTTATTAAAAACCAAACCGGAGTTACGCGAAAACTTGTGGAAAGTGGCCAAAGCCCTTCAAAACGGACTTAAAAGCCGTGGCTTTGATATTGGCGCTACAGGCTCACCGGTTACACCTGTCATGATGCATGGAAAACTTATTGAAGCTACCACATTAGTTATGGACCTGCGCGAAAACTATAAAGTTTTCTGTTCCGTTGTTATTTACCCGGTAATACCGAAAGGCGAGATATTGTTAAGACTTATTCCAACTGCCGCTCACACCATGGAGGATGTTGACATAACCCTTAAAGCTTTCGAAGCTTGCCGCAGTAAATTGGAAGCCGGGGAGTACAAATCAGACAAATTTCCGGAAATACCTCAGGAATAAATTTATTGTTATTGAGAAAAGCCGGTTGCACACTGTTCAACCGGCTTTTTCATTTTCAAGAAATTAATACATATATTAAACTTTA
>CAYPSX010000197.1:0-7527 GCA_964413185.1 uncultured Bacteroidales bacterium | reverse complement strand
CAGACGATAAAGGAAAGCTACTTGAAAATTTAGTGTTTATTGAATTGAAGCGCAGGCAAAAAGAGCTGTTTTTCTTCAAAAGCAAAAACAACAAAGAAATTGATTTCATATACAACGACAGCAATATTTGGCACCTTGTACAGGTATCATACACACTTAATGATTTTAAAACCAAAGAACGAGAAGTTAATGCAATAATTGAAGCACAAAAGGAATTTGATCGCATTAAACCACTCATTATCACCTACAGCGATAATGAAGAAGTTATTGAAGCCAATGGTATTGAGATACAGGTTCTCCCGGTTTGGAAATGGTTGATTCGATAGGGTTGATTTTTTCGATGTCGCTTTTTGAGCTCATTCCCAAATTCCGCCGATGAATAAGTCGTGTTTGAAACGATATAGCGACTTTTTTTGCGGCTTGGCCTATGGCTGTTCTATGATGATCGAAACCCTCACTTGTCGTTTTTTGTAGTGTCGGTGGTTTTTTATGCAGTGGTTGCAATAAAGTGCCTGTGAAATTCGGTGAGTGAGGGCTTCTCTATGTTTGCCAATCGGGGTGCCAGAATGGAACGAATGGGAGTCCGACTCCAAGTCGGGCTCCCATTGGTCTTTAAGATTTTTGACTGTTTGAATTTTTTCATTCGCTAACGTTCTATGATGATCGAAACCCTCACTTGTCGTTTTTTGTAGTGTCGGTGATTTTTTTTATGCAGTGGTTGCAATAAAGTGCCTGTGAAATTCGGTGAGTGAGGGCTTCGCTATGTTTGCCAATCGGGGTGCCAGGCTAATCCCGGTTCCATTTGTTGGTACGTTGTTTCTCAGACCCGGTGTGTCTCGGAGACACGCCGAGTCTTTCCATCTCTGAATAAACAGCGCGTTTTTTCGAGACGGAATTGGCATAGCTGCTTTTTTGCCGCCTGGCAAATGGACGTTCTTTGATGAGTGAAACCCTCACTTGTCGTTTTTTTGTAGTGTCGGTGATTTTTTATGCAGTGGTTGCAATAAAGTACCTGTGGAATTCGGTGAGTGAGGGCTTCGCTATAGGATTAAGGAGTTGCAACCCCTAAATGCAAAAAGGAGGACTTCATATTCAATGAAATCCCCTTTTGGGTGAAATTAAAATATTTCTAATACGCTCTGGCAAAAATTACCCGCTGGGTTGATGGCTTGCCTGTGTAAATGCATTTTCCATCTTCCTTCCTATTATGGAAGGGTATGCAACGTATTGTTGCTTTGGTTTCGGCTTGTATTTTTTCTTCTGTTTCGGTTGTGCCGTCCCAATGGGCCATAATAAATCCGCCTGTGTTTTCCAGTGTATCGGTAAATTCTTCCCAGGTATCAACGTAATAGATATTTTCATCTCTGAATTTCAGTGCTTTTTTGTAGATACCTTCCTGAATATCGTTGAGTAAGGTTTCAATTTTATCTTCAATGCCTTCAAATGGCATTACTTCTTTTTCCAGGGTATCGCGGCGGGCAACTTCAACTGTGCCGTTCTCCAGGTCGCGCATTCCCATTGCCAGACGCACAGGCACACCTTTTAACTCGTACTCGGCAAATTTCCATCCGGGTTTGTGGGTGTCGCGCTTATCGAATTTTACTGAAATGCCTTTTTTTAACAGTGCCTTACGCAATTCTTCTGCTTTTTGGCTAACTGCTTCAAACTGCTCATCGTTTCTGTAAATGGGCACAATTACCACCTGAATTGGGGCCAGTTTTGGTGGCAGAACAAGTCCGTTATCGTCGCTGTGCGCCATTACAAGCGCACCCATTAAACGGGTAGATACGCCCCACGATGTAGCCCAAACATGGTCGAGTTTGCCGGTTTTATCGGTAAAAGTTACATCAAAAGCTTTGGCAAAATTTTGGCCGAGAAAATGCGATGTTCCGGCCTGCAAAGCTTTTCCATCTTGCATTAATGCTTCTATTGAGAGGGTGTCCAAAGCACCGGCAAAACGCTCTGCTTCGGTTTTATGTCCCTGGAAAACCGGCATGGCCATAAAGTTTTCAGCGAAACTGGCATATACATCTATCATTTGTTGTGTTTCTTCTATTGCTTCCTGTTTTGTGGCATGCGCTGTATGACCTTCCTGCCACAAAAATTCGGTTGTGCGGAGGAATAATCTTGTTCGCATCTCCCAGCGCACAACATTTGCCCACTGATTGACCAGAATTGGTAAGTCGCGGTATGATTGCACCCAGTTTTTATATGTATTCCAGATAATAGTTTCAGATGTTGGGCGTACAATGAGTTCTTCTTCTAATTTTGCAGTTGGATCAACAACAACGCCTTTTCCTTCTTCATCGTTTTTCAACCGGTAATGGGTAACTACAGCACACTCTTTGGCAAAACCCTCAACATGAGCGGCTTCTTTGCTGAAGAAAGATTTTGGGATAAACAGCGGGAAATAAGCATTTTCGTGGCCTGTTTCTTTGAACATACGGTCGAGTTCCGCCTGCATTTTTTCCCAAATAGCATATCCATAAGGTTTGATGACCATGCAGCCGCGCACAGCAGAATTTTCGGCCAGACCTGCTTTGATTACCAGATCGTTGTACCATTGCGCATAGTTTTCTTTACGTGAAGTAAGTACTTTTGCCATTTTAGTATAATATTTGTAGTTATAATATAGTTATAAAAAATAAATCACAAAGAAACACATTCTTCAGAAATTTTGAAACTTAACAGGCCTGAAGTTTGTATAATAAAGTAAAAGGGTTTATATTTCACTGAAACAGTATTGAGAAAGGAGTGCATTATGATACGTTTAATTGCATTATTAACTATGGCAGTTTTTTTCAGTGCCTGTGCGGGTTTGCAAGACACTGCATATACAGATGACCTGTATTACGTGCCGGCAAATGACAAAATGGCGCAAAAAACTGACGATTCAGAAAACAACACAGGAATTACGGAAAACCGTGAAGAGTTGGCCAATGAAAAAGCCGAGTCTTACGACGGATTTGCCGATAATTATGATAACGAAAAAGGACAATACGAGGATCAATACGATGATGATTACGTAGTAATGAATTATTCAGACAGATTACGTAGATTTCACGATGTATATGTTTACGATCCTTACTATTTCAACGATCCCTGGTATAACTATTATCCTACAGTTGGGTACAGTTATTACGGATATAACAGTCGATGGCGCTGGCATGTAGGTTGGGGCTATGGCTGGAATAATCCATACCATCATTACCCCTACGGCTACTATAGTTCATGGTATAGCCCCGGATCTTATTGGTGGGGTTATTACGACGGATATCATACCGGACTATATTCTTCATACTATTACGGCACGAATGATGGTGTTTACAGTTCGCATAGAAACGGAAGAAACATCTATTCCCAACAAAATTTCTCACCAACCAGCAACAATAGAGATGCGCTGAACAACCGGGGAAGAATAAAAAGTGAGAATACGAGCAGGAATTCAAGTGGTGGAAATACCTCAAGTGCCAGTGGTACAACTACACCTACATCAGCACTTACGCGTAGTGTTGACAAGAGCAAATCAGTCGGCAGCGGCCGAGCAGGTAGCAGTACGAGCACACGCGCCATAACGGAATCTGCGCTTACACGGCCGGCTTCAGATGGCCGCAACGTTAGAGGAAGTCGAAGTAACGACATTTCGACTGTGCGAAATAATAATCGCAACGTGTCACTAATCAGGAACAATAAAACCTTAGAACTTAGTGACCGCCAAAAGCGCAACATGCAACGAAGTTCACCGAGCCGTTCCAGTTACTCAAGGCACAGCCGAAGTTCGGGTTCATCGAGTGTGCGACCAAGTTCCGGTAGTTCAAATTCGCGTAATACCAGAGTGATAAGAAGCAACAGCAATAATAACCGTTCGAATTACTCGCGTTCCAGTAGTTCAAACCGATCCAATCGCTCCTCTTATTCGCGATCTTCTTCAAGCACCAATAGAAGTAGTAGTAGTAACGTTAGCCGGAGCAGATCATCGTCGTCATCATCATCTGGCAGCACTTCCAGAAATTCTTCAGGTTCACCAAGAAGGAAGTAAGCTGATAATTTTTACGGAAAAATCTTTAAAAATGATGATGTTAGCGGTGAAAAACATGAAAAACGCAGATAAAACAAAATATAAACTTAGCCACGCAGTAACCCTTTGCCGTGGCTAAGTTGTGTACAAACTGAAGTTTTAACCCAAAACACAACCAGAAAAGAATAACAACTATGAAAAGAATATTCATAATAATCTTTACCGTTGCAATGCAATTTTCTTTTGCCCAGGTTGCCGAAGATGCGCTAATATTATCGCGCTGGCACTATGATGGAGATGCACGTGTAACAGCAATGGGGGGAGCATTTACTGCTTTAGGGGGCAACCTAAGCTCGGCCAGCATGAATCCGGCCGGATTGGGACTTTACAGAAGCAATGATTTCAGCTTCTCTCTCGGAGGTAATTTAAATAATACCACAGGCACATACTTAAACGCAACTTCTGATGCCCATAATTACCGAACCATTATGCCAAACATCGGAATAGCCATGAGTTCGCCCAATATTGATAACCTGGAAAATAACGACGGCCCAAAATCATGGACTTTTGCTATTGGGTATAACCAGTTATACAATTACAATCGATCGTATAACTTCGATGCTTATAATGGTACCGACAGTTACCTTGACATGGTTCGTACAAATTTGAATGACGGCAATTTCGATCAGTATGAAATTTTCAATAACTCAGAATTGGTATTTTACGATACCACTTCCAGCCAATACACCCACGACTACATTGCACCGGGTGGGGCTTATGGCACTCAACAACAAAAATTTATAACAGAAATTGGCAGTATAGGCGAGTATTACATTTCAGGAGCTGCCAATTATAATGAAAACTTTTACTTTGGTGGTACCATAGGTATACAAAGTGTCTATTTAAAAAGAAGATTTGGCATTTCTGAAACACCAACCAACGATATTACATTAAACTGGTTCGATTATAGCGAAACACTATTTACACAAGGAATTGGGATTAATGCTAAAGTTGGTTTTATTTATTCGCCAATATACTGGGCCAAAGTAGGTGCATCGTTTCACTCGCCCACAGTTTACAAGTTGAATGATGAGAAGGTAGAAAATATAGATGCATTGTTTAGTTTTGGTACAACAAGTGAGTCAATTTCATATTATTACTCAGACTATGAAATTTTATCACCCATGCGCATTAATGCAGGTGCATCATTTCTCATTTTCAGAAGAGCGTTACTATCTGTAGATTATGAGTATGTAGATCATAGTTTGGCGCAAATCAATTCTACAAGTTATGCCTTTAGCCAGGAAAACCAGGATATAGAAGATTATTATCAACCTACACACATGGTTAAAGTTGGTGGTGAATTTAAGTTATTGATCTTTTCGATTCGTGCCGGTGGGTTCTATGGCACTTCGCCATTTCAAAGCGAGCTTGCCAACAAAGACAATAACCGGATAGGCTATGCCGGAGGTGTAGGCATACGATCAGGTTCGTATTATTTTGATTTTGCATTCAGTCAAATGATGGAAGATTTCAAAACCGGATTCTACAATAATCAAATGGGCGAAGTAGAAAGTACAAAATCAAAATTTTTAGCTACAGTAGGATTTAGGTTTTAATAAAATCATAGCTTCAGCATAAATAAAACTAAAATGAGGCTGTCCAAAAAGGTTCAAAGACGTCATTCCGAACGAAGTAAAGGAACCGCAGCACGAAGTGCAGGCTCAGCGAAGCTAATCTTTATAAACTGATAATCTACAGATTCCTTCGTCGTACCTCCTCGGAATGACGGCGAGGTTTGACTTTTTGGACAGCTTCATTTTTATTTTTCAGTTTTAGTTTGAATTTATTGTATACAAATACCGTTTGATGCTTTTTTTGGGTGTTTTCTCAAATTCTTTATCAAACAAGGTAATTTTTGAAACACTCATATACGAAGGCAATTGATGGTTGAGATGTACCTGGTTGTTTTGCATTTCCTGCTCAAGCTTTGCTTCGGTAATACTATCGGCCTCGATACTTTCCTGATCAGGAACAATTAAAGCATGTAATTTACCTTCTTGTTCAATTACAATTGACTCTTGTACGTAAGGCAGATTGTTCAATTTGGCTTCAATTTCTTCCGGATAAATATTCTGACCCGATGCGCCAAGAATCATATTTTTGCTGCGTCCCTTAATGTAAATATATCCATCTTTATCTACAACGCCCAGGTCGCCGGTGTGCAACCACCCTTCCCTGTCGATAGTATTTTCTGTGGCTTCGGGATTTTTGTAGTAACCTTTCATTTGATTTTCTCCTCGCACAAGTATTTCTCCTGCTGTTTTGTAAGGATTTGGCGAGTCGATACGCACTTCAACGTAGGGAATTGGCTTCCCACAAGAGAACAACCGCGTTTTGTTCCAGGGTGCATAACTTATTAATGGGCCAAATTCAGTCATCCCATAACCGACTGTAAAACGGAATTTTGCTTTTCTGAAAAATCGTTCAACCTCGCCGTTAAAAGCAGCACCTCCAATTATTACCTCCTGAAAATTGCCACCAAAGGCATCGCTGATTTGTTTGTTTACTTTCTTGTAAACAATTCGGTTGGCCAATGGTATTTTCAATAGAATGCGGGGCAATAATTTGGAAATATTGGGTTTAACACGTTTTTTATAAATTTTTTCGATAATCAGGGGTACGGCAAATATCAAATTGGGTTTAATATCGGCAAAGGCTTTGAGAATAATTTGTGGCGATGGAACTTTACCCAAAAAATGGATATTGCAGCCCATCATAAATGGCGCCAGGAACTCAAATGCACTGCCATAGGCATGTGCCAGTGGCAGAAACGAGACAATTTGCATTCCGGGTTTAAGCTGAATATAATCAATTCCAAACTCCACATTGGCAGCCAGGCTTTTGTGTGGTAAAATCACCCCTTTTGAAAAGCCTGAAGTGCCTGAAGTATATAAAATCCCGGCAATCTCATCATGCCCGATTTTGGGCAACTCAAAATTATTTGGAGTTATGTCTTTTGCCGGCTCAATTTCTGAAAAGTTAACAGCATTTTCTTGTTCTGTGTGAAGCGTTTCCATGGTATCAAGGCTATAAATAGCTTTAAGGTGGCTGACTTTATCTTTATCCAGTTTCTCAAAGATACTATCGGAAATGAAAAGTACTGTGGAATCAGAATGATCAATGATGTGTAGAATATCATTGGTATGGAAGTCTTGTAATAAAGGAACGATTACTGCACCATAAGATGTGGTTGCTAAATAGGTAAGCGCCCAGTTAATATTGTTCTTTCCAATAACTGCGATTTTCTCGCCTTTTTTAATATTCAGATGTTGGTATAGCTGATGAAACCTAAGTATTTCTTTGCCTGTTTCACCAAAAGTAAGCCTTTCTTTTTTATAGTTACTTAGTGCATCCAGTGTCCAATTCTTACGGATGCTTTCACCAACCATCTCAACAAAATTCGCTACTTGCATATTTTATTGTTTTGGATGCTGTTGATACAGCAA
>CAYPSX010000196.1:0-7561 GCA_964413185.1 uncultured Bacteroidales bacterium | reverse complement strand
GCCGGAGAATTAATTAAATTGCTGTGGAAGTATTTTAAATATACTTTCACAGCTTTTTTTATGGATAAAAACATGACTTTTTTAAGCGACATTAAATATGGTCTTTCAAAATTCTTCCGATCATCGTTCAACTGGCGGTTGGCGTTAGCCTTTCTTGTTGGCTGGATCATTTCAGCATTAATCATTGATTTTCCTTTTTTCAATATATACCTTATCAATTCAAACATATCTGAGGAACTCAGCCATATTTTAGCAGCAGCCACAAACGGCATTATTGATATAGCCGGATATGAAACCACACTTCAGGGGAATGCAATCTGGTTTTCACAAAACAATGGCGTTTATTTTGCCTTTGGCTGCCTGGGCTTCAGAGAAATTATTTGGTTTTCTGTATTTATGCTGATTATTCAGGGCAAATGGCAACACAAAACCTGGTACATCCCCCTTGGAATCATCATTATCGAAATAAGCAACATACTACGTTCCGCGGTTATTGCAATTATGAATTTCCATAACCCCGATTCATTTGAAATTATTCACGTACAGGGTACTGTTTGGTTTATATACGGCGCAGTTCTTGCTCTTTGGTTATTTTGGATGCAGGTTTTCGAAAAAAAATGACAAACTGGCATAAATCATTGACGAACAATCAATATAGTCTGTAACAATTGTATTTAAAGGCTCGTAACACTATCATAAAACCAATTAGATAACGTATTCCGGTTTTTCGTAAAAACAGAACTGGAATAAATTTTGTTTTACTGGAAGAAACCCAAACAGCTATGTATACGAAAACTAACATCTTTGACTTTACAGAAGACGCCGGCAAGGTTGAGCCCGGGGTCATCCTTATATCGGAGCCGTTTTCGCGGGATGCATATTTCAGCAAATCCGTGATATTAATTACCGAGTCGAACGACAAAGGCACCGTAGGTTTCATCATTAATAAACCTGTTAAAGTGCCATTGGGCGATCTGGTGAAAGATTTTCCGGACTTTCAGGCTAATATTTCCATTGGCGGGCCTGTAGAAACAAACTCCGTACATTTTATTCACTCACTGGGTAAACAAATAAACGACACGAAACACATTAAAGACAATCTTTTCTGGGGTGGCGATTTTGGAAAACTAAAACAACTCGCTTCGCTTGGGCTCATCGACCAGCATAAAGTAAAATTCTTTGTGGGCTATGCAGGGTGGAAACCCGGCCAACTTAAAGAGGAAATAGAAAATAATTTCTGGAAAATTGCATCCCTGAAAAATGACGAGATCATAAGTAATGATCCGCGAATGTGGTATAATGCAGTATCCAAGTTGGGAGAAGCGTTTAAACCCTGGCTTAATGTGCCGGAAAATCCAAGTTGGAATTAGTATTTGAAGCAATTTCATTCAAATCTTTTGATATTTCTGACCCAATTCGCGCATAATAACGCCGATCTTTATAACCTTTAACAAAACCAACGCCTAGCACAGCGTTTGTCAGCAAAATTTCATCTGCATCCAATATTTCAGCTTCTGTTGCCCCTCTTTCCTGCACAGAAAAGCCTTTGTTAAGCATCAGCTTGAAAACGGTAAGCCGCATAGTGCCATTTAGCGCCCCTTGTCGGGGGCCGGGCGCTATTACATCATCGCCTTTAATAATGAAAATATTGGAACTTACGGCCTCAATGAATTCGCCAATCCTGTTCATTAAAAAACAATCATCTACCTCGTTTTCTTTGGCAAAAAAACCAGCCATCACATAAAACATGGAATTTATCATTTTATGCGTATAAAACGGCAGGTCGGGTTTCTTAAACGCCTGATAACTGGTGAAAAGCTTACCTGCTTTTGGAAACGGATAAACAGGTTTGGTTTTGTGCGGTTCACCAGCCAGCAAATAACCCGTGCCGTTTCCTTCGGGAGTGTATTTTCCTTTGGCCTCGCGAAAAACCGTTAATCGTATACGCGCACCGGCAAACCATTTGTTTTTGTGAATCAGCCGGGTTACATTTTCCCGGATGCCGTCTGTTGTCAAATCAGCTATAATTGGCAAATGAAAAAATTCCATACTTGCATGCAGCCGGTTTATATGAAGAGAAAGAAATAAAACTTCTGTGCCCCTGGTTAGCATGGTTTCAAAAACACCATCGCCATACAGAAAGGCGCGGTTCGATATATCAACCAAAGCCTGCTCTCTTCTCCATTTTCCATTGAAAAGCAACCAGTTATCGTTTTCCATTTTTACGCAGGATTTTTTCTACCACATGGCCTACAGAAGTGTTAGATTCAATTTGAAATGCCTTAATCCCCGCCCTGTTTGCCGCTTCAATATCGCGTTGGCTGTCGCCAATCATAAATGCATTGTCCATATCCACATGGTGCACAGCAATGGCTTTTTGCAGCATTAAAGGTTCAGGTTTGCGGCACAGGCATTTTTCGAGTTTAGAATGATGCGGGCAGTAATAAAAATTGGCTATATGCCCGCCCTGTCTTTCAACTTCTGCTTGAATCAGTTCATGAATTTTGTCGACATCTGCTGAAGAATACAAACCGCGTGATATTCCGCCCTGATTACTCACCACAATAACCAAATAACCGGCACGGTTGAGCTGAACAATATTTTCAATCGCATCGGGATTTATTTCAAGCTGTTCCGGCTTAAAGATATAGTAATGATTGGCGTTATTGTTGATAACACCATCGCGATCGAGAAATACAGTTTTTTTCATGCTCTAACCTATTACCAGTTTGTAAGTTGATGGATAAAAACATTAAACAAACGGGGTTCAATAATCAGCGGAAACACAAAGCCAAAAACTGCTCCCCAAAAGTGGGCATCGTGCCCCACATTGTCGATGTTTTTTCGGCCCATGTACCAGGAATACCACAAATAAGCAATTCCGAAAATGATACCGGGAATGGGCAATATGCCAAAAAAGAGCACTTTTTCGAGTGGTGCGAAAAAAATACAGGCAAAAACTACTGCAGAAACACCACCCGAAGCACCCACTGCGCTATAATTATAATTGTCTTTTTGCTTCACCAGACTCACTAAACTGGAAGCTACAATAGCCAGCACATAAAAAATCAGGAGCAGCAAACCCGCCGGCATAAACGTAAAATAATTGTTGAAATAGAAACCCAGCGCATTGGCAAAAGAATAAAACACCAGCATATTGATGATCAAATGCATCCAGTCAGCATGCAACAGTGCATGCGTAAAAATGCGGTAATACTCTTTACGCCGAACTACCTGATATGGCGAAAAATTAAACCGGTAAAAAATTTCAGCTTTCTGAAATGCATATACCGAAGCAACCGCCGTAATGACAATTATAAACAATACCATCTTATCAATTATTTAATTACAATTCTTTTTGTCGAAACCCCATCGTCCCAAACTGATTGCACCAAATACAAACCTGGTGTAAACTGAGTTGTGTTCAATTTAAACGACCGATATCCGTTTGCCGGCATTTCGCTCAAAACCACGACCCCGTTTGCATTTACAATGCGGACTAAATCAGGCACTCCCTCAGCAAACGCAATGTAGAGGCTGGATGTTGCCGGATTTGGAAAAATTTTCCAGTTATCAGGTTGTTTTTGTTCAGTAATAGAAACGCCGGAATTAACATGAACGAGCACCGTATCAGGTTCAGATTCGCCTATACCGTCAGAAACCTTTAGGAAAATACGCAATGTAGTATCTTCTGCAACATCGGGTGCAACAAATGTTGGCTGTGCAAGTGTAGCATCATTAAACGAAATATCGGCATTGGTGTACCAATCATAAGTTAACTCATCGCCATTTGCATCGCTTGAAGCTGTACCATCGAGGGTTACAGTCGATAAAGCATCCACTGTTTGATCTTGCCCGGCATTGGCAAAAGGCAACACATTCGTTCCTTCGCCCACTTTGTAAGACCAAAAACCTTCCGGAGCAGTTATCGGGCGAACCTGTGTTTTTCCATTTTCAGCAACAGCATGAATGTAATACTGAACCAAAATTGAATCTGATTTATTCCCTATAGGCAACTGCCCATGCCAAAGTTCGGCAGAATCATTATCCTGCGTCATAGCTATCGAAGAAAAATCAGCAGTACTATCGACACGGTACATCACAAATGCTTCCGCTATACCTTCTGTATGTTCAAGATAGGCCGTTACCTCATGCCCTAAATTATCTGCTGTATTGCTTGTAATGGGTTGGTGAGAAATCAGCAGCGGTTCTTTTGCGCCCAACTCATGCGAGATGCAATGAATGGCCCCGCTGGCCGGAATTGTAGCATTGCAATCAATACCTACAACAGTGTAACCCGGCATATTCTCACGATAAATTTCCAGCGCTTCCTCATCGGCTGATGCGCCATAAATGGGCACTAAAACAAGTTTGTTGAAAATAAGTGAATTGGTGTAGGTGCGATAATCGCCCCAATCATCAGGATAATCGCCATAAGCATCGGGTGGCATAGGAATGCGCACAACTTTAAACGGTGTACCAAAAACACTCTGGTAATTATCGAGTACGTATTGCAGATTTGCTTCAATTTGCGGGCCATCGGCCACGCCTTCAGGATATTCGCCCACCAGTAGTGTTTCTTCATCGAGCAGTTTCATGTGCATATCAATGTGATGAATACCATCGTAAGGGAGTGTTTCCATGAGCACATATTCATCAATGCCCATGAAACTCTGCATAATATCTTCAATCTCCTGAACCGTATGTCCACTGTTTTCATCAACAATTAGCTCTGAAGAAAAACCAGTTCCAAAACCATCACTCATAAAGTTACCACCTGTGCCCACCATGTCGTAAGGTGAGTTAGTTGTTTGATATAGCGGTACGTTCATTAAATCGGCCAGGGCAACCGGTACAACATCATCATCTGGTCGGGGCCTGTTGTAAATCCAGTCTACAAACAAAAGCGAATCGACATTATTGGCATACACATTATTGGGACCGTAATCGCGAATCCACACTGTATTTGATGGTTCGTTCACAAATACGACACTATCGGTAGCAACTCCGGCATTATTAAGTTGGGTCTCCACGTTGGAACCACTTTGCGTTACAATATAAACCTTGCCCTGCTCCACACTGTGTCTTACAATTTCGGTTAATACATTGGAATAACTTTGCCATGAAATTACAACACCCTGCATTTCTTCCCACTCTGCGGCTGAGCGCACAGGAAAGTCCGGTGGTGTAGTTTCGCCCTTTGAAACTACATTGTCCAAATACGCAGGCATAAGCTGTTTTTCGCCCTCGGCAAAACCGACCGGTAAATTTTGTGCCATCAGGGTGTAACCTGATATCAACATAAAAACAAATAGATAAAACTTTCTCATAGCTGGAAATCTTTTGGTTATTTTTCTCGTGAAATAACCAAAAATAATTGATTTTAACAAACGGGACAGCTTGTCAGCAAATTAAACAAAAACATGTACACAATTACAAGCTCGTCAGTCTGTTCTCCATACCGCTGCCAAGATGACAAATCTATTTTCTTTTGGCAGGGCTTTTGATACCAAGAGTTGATACAAAAAGTGAAAAAGACTATGACAGATAAATCGAAACAAAACCAGGAAGAAAAAAACGATCAGCAAACGCAACATGCTGAGAATACTACATCTTCGCAACCTGAAAACAATCAGGAAAAAAACCGAAAAGAGGAAGAAGATGACCTAAATAATACAGAACAGGAGTCTACAAAAAACGATAAAGCATCCGACAAAAAGGAGAAAAAGAAAAACAACAAAAAGGAAAAGAAAAAAGACTCCAAAGAAACTAAAATTCAAGAGCTTGGCGAACAAGTTGATAAACTTAACGACCGTTACCTAAGGTTGCAGGCCGAGTTCGATAATTACAGGAAACGCACCATCAGGGAGCGTGCCGATCTGTTGAAATCTGCCGGAGAAGATGTATTAAAAGACATATTGCCGGTTATAGACGATATGGATCGTGCCATGGAAACTATTGAAAAGGCTGAAGATATTGAAGCCATAAAAGCCGGCATGAAGCTTATCGACCAAAAGTTTTCTGATTTCATAAAGCAACAAGGAGTTTTTGAAATAGAAGCCATGCATCAGGAATTTGATACTGATGTGCACGAGGCTGTCACAAAAATTCCGGCACCCAAAGAAGAGCTAAAGGGTAAAGTGGTCGACGTTATTCAAAAGGGATACAAACTAAATGATAAAGTTATCAGATTTGCCAAAGTTGTAATTGGAGAGTAAGCAGTGCAAATCAAGAAAAAGTAAATATGAGCAAGAGAGATTACTACGAAGTACTTGGTGTATCGCGAAATGCATCTAAAGAAGAGCTAAAAAAGGCTTACCGCAAAATGGCCATTAAATTTCACCCGGACAAAAACCCGGATGACAAGGACGCGGAAAACAAATTCAAGGAAGCAGCTGAAGCATACGAAGTGCTGAGCAACGATACCAAGCGACAACGATATGATCAATTTGGACACGAAGGCGTAAAAGGTTCCGGAGGATTTGGCGGAGCAGGCATGAGCATGGACGATATTTTCAGTTCATTCGGCGACATTTTTGGCGATGCTTTCGGCTTCGGTAATTTCGGCGGATTTGGCGGCTTTGGCGGCTCCGGTCGCGGCGGTCAACGTGTCAATAAAGGCTCAAATATTCGCATCCGCGTAAAACTCAACCTCCAGGAAATGGTTAATGGTGTTGAGAAAAAAGTAAAAGTAAATAAATACACCGAGTGCAAAACCTGTGGCGGCTCCGGAGCAAAAAACAACTCCTATAGCACATGCTCCACTTGTAACGGTTCCGGTCGGGTGACGCGCGTTTCCAACACCTTCCTCGGGCAAATGCAAACAACCGGTGCATGCCCGTCTTGTGGTGGAGAAGGAAAAATCATCAAAGAAAAATGCACCTCATGCTTTGGTGAAGGAATCGTGAAAGATGAAGAAGTCATCAGCATAAAAATCCCAGCCGGCGTAACAGAAGGAATGCAGCTTAATGTGAGCGGAAAAGGAAATGCTGCCCGCCGGGGCGGAATTAATGGCGACTTACTCGTAGTTATTGAAGAAGAAAAAAATGAAGATTTTATTCGCGATGGCAACGACCTGATTCACAACCTTTACATAAGTATGCCCAATGCGATTTTAGGCACCACGGCCGAAGTTCCCACGGTAGAAGGCAAAGTAAAAATCAAAATTGATGCCGGAACACAATCGGGCAAAATATTGCGCCTGAGGAACAAAGGCATACCACAAGTAAACGGCTATGGCCGTGGCGACATGCTTGTACAGGTTAATGTTTGGTTGCCCGAAAAAGTGAGCAAAGATGAACGAAAACTGCTGGAAAAACTCAAAGACGCAGACAATTTTCAGCCCAAACCCAAAAAGAAAGAAAAAAGTATTTTCGAACGCATGAGAGATTATTTCGGATAATCTCCACTGACAGAAAAAATATATAAAAAGCCGGTCTCGCAAGAAACCGGCTTTTGCTTTTTATGCAGATAAAACACTATTTAGAGCTGTCCATAAAGTCAATATTTTCATAGAGTTCGTATAGAAAGTTCGAATTCGAGGCCTGCGAAGCCCGAAAAA
>CAYPSX010000195.1:0-7632 GCA_964413185.1 uncultured Bacteroidales bacterium | reverse complement strand
TAAAATGAGTATAAATTACAAGAAATTTTAAAAGCAAATCACATTTGCTCGAAGCTGGTTAAATTTGCCAGTGCAATTTGAATGTTTCGCGCGGACAGGAGGGTTGCATTACTAAAATGAACGTTAAATTTAAATTTTAAAGTATGAAAAAACTTAAATTGAACAAACAAATTCAAGCAAACTTGTCTAAAAATGAAGAGGCCTCAATTAAAGGTGGTGGTGCTCCAACATTGTTTACTCTTACTACATGGTGCATACCAGTTCCAGAACCGGCGCCACCATCAGACGCTGAATCTTGCATGCAAGGATGTCCTACAGCAACTGAATGTGACTGCCCATAGTACATTTTGTTGGCTACCTAACTAAACACATAACTAGTGTCGTGTCAATGCTCAAATGACGGGTAAGTTGAAGAAGTTTTCATTTTTACCAAAAAAAAATGTGCGCATAACAAGGTTCTGTAAACATCTTATAACGCAGATAAAAATGAAAAGAACAATACTTGGCCCGTCAGATTAAGCTTGACTTGACACTAGTACCATTTTTATTTAAAAGCAAGCAGACACTCATTTGGCAATTATGTTTTATGTATAATTGAGCAGTAGGTATTTAAATAAAAGTGGTGCTATTATTATCTCTAAATACCTTGAAGCTAATTCGGTAGCATAAATAAGTTAGTATATTCCTGGTTAAATATTCACGAACTCTTTTATAAGCAAAATGTTTGATTGATATTGTTATCATAAAAAAGCAAATTACAAAACAAATGAAAAAAACCATTATCGGGTTATTGATTTTATTATTACCATTATTATCGTTTTATTCTTGTCAACCAACCATAAATAAACAAAGAAAAATAGAGAATATATCGGCATTTACTAAGCTCTACGGCTATGTGCGATGGTTCCACCCCAGCGATGAAGCACAGGAAATTGACTGGAAAAAGTTTGCTGTTTACGGAATAAAAAAAGTCGAAAATGCTCCGGATGATGAGGCTTTGAGGGATTCGCTTCTCAAATTGTTTCGTCCGATTGCTCCTACTTTGAATATTATGCTGGAAGGTAAAAAAACACCCCAACCAGTAAATTACGAGCCAAGTAATCCCGAAAAATTCAAAGAAACCTATTGGCAACACTTGGGTGTCGATTTAGGAAGGAAATCAAATGTTTATAAAAGTCGAAGAATATATCGAGCAAAACCCAACCAGAAACAACAAGTTGAAATATCTTATGTGGCAGAAATGCCCGAAAACTGGATAGACAAAAAAATACGCTTATCATTTGATGCCAAATCTACTGGTAAAATCAAGGTCTTTTTAAGACGGAAATCCAGCGACTTTTTAAAGAAAATAGTAACAAATCCTTCTGTGATTCAAGGAGAAATTTTTGAATGTAATAAATGGAAACCCTGTCAGATAGAATGGACCCCAAATAAATCAGATAATGGGATTATATTCGGATTAATGAGAGTGGATTCCAATACCCTGTATATTGACAATATCAAAATTGAATACCGTGAAAAAGGACAATGGAAAACGCATCCGATTGAGAACAGCAATTTTAAGGTCAAACCGGAATTGGGCCGTGAAGGCCCAATAGGAGTACCGGGAAAGCTTCATGTGAGCAAAAATGCTGAATGGGTACAAAAAAAACCTGACAATAACCAAGCCTACTGTCTTAAGCTGCCATATAAGCAAAAGTTATTTCCGGCAACTCCAAAAGACAAGCCCATTTTGCAAAAAAAAATCAGTTCAAATTTACATATACAACTACCGACCATGCTTAGTGTCAATGAGGATTATACTTATCCCGTTGGAGATATTTCAGAGTTATTAAAACTAAAACAAGCAATTGATGAAGTAGAATATGCACATCCATATAACTGGTTAGGATCTTATACCATAGCATGGAATGTATTCCAGCATTTTTTTCCATATCATAATGAAATTGATGTGCAGTGGCAAAATGAATTGAATCCCGGCATTATGTCTCTATACAACACCCAATCGAACCAGCAGGCACTGAAGGAATTTAGAAGACTGATGTGCAAAACAAAAGATGGTCATTTAACAATCAAAAGCCTTTATGATGAGAGAGGCTACTTTTTACCGATACGTTGGCAATGGATCGAGGATCAACTTGTAATTATTAGCTCTCATTCTCAAGTTGATATGCCAAAGGGGAGCATTGTAAACAAAATTGCGGGACAACCTGCAAAAGCCTATTTCAAAAAAATCAGCCCTCTGGTACCCGCTCCCACCAAGGGGTTCCATAATTATAATATGGAAATGTATACCTTAAAGGGAACTTATAATGATAGCATTGGTTTGACTATAAGAACTCCTCAGAAGAAAACACAGTCATTCTATCTTCATTTCAACCGCAAAACTCCGCTTTTCCGAAACCCCAACGATTCGTTACCCAGGTTTCGATCAATTAAAAATGGCATCCTTTACTGTAATCTTGATCGGCTGGAAAATGATACATACCTAATGCAATCCGATCAGATTAAAAACAGTAAAGCCATTATATTTGATTTACGCGGCTATCCAGCGAGTGCAGGGCTCCCAATATTAGAGCAATTACTCAAAATTAAAGATACAATCAAGCCCTATTATGTACCATTAGTGATATTTCCTGACAGAGAAAATATGGATTACAAAAAGGCTGGATGGAACCTTGAACCAGCAAAAAAAGGTTTAGCACAACCTGTAGTGTTCTTGACAAATTCAATGGCCATCAGTGCTGCTGAATCCATAATGCTTTGGGTCAAACATTATGGATTGGGAACCATTATTGGCCAGCCTACAGCAGGAACCAATGGTAATATAAACATTATTGAACTACCAATTGGTAAAATTGTTTTTACTGGTCTAAAAGTAGAATTCCCCGATGGCACTCGACATTTTGCCCGTGGTGTTTTACCCGATATTGAGGTCAAACAAACAGTTGAGGCTTTTCGGGAAGGTCGCGACTTGCAAATGGAAAAGGCAGTGGAGTTTTTAAGTAAAAGGATTAAAACAGAATAAGGCAGCTTGTTGTTAAGCCAATTTCATTGTAATTTTCAAAAAAACAAATTAGTACAATGTTCAAACTTTTAAATGACATAGTCTATAATGATAAACTTGATTCGATTTATAAAGCCATTCAAAATGAGAGCTTAAGTGGAGATACAGGCCTAATGGGAGGATCAAGCGGTGTTGCTCTCTTCTTGTTTTATTATGCGAAATTTAAAGAACATGATGAAGTGCTTGAATATGCTCAAAAATGGATAGAACATAGTATTGAAAATATTTCTTTCCGTCAGTTAGGACTTGCCGGAGGTGGCACCGGGGTATTATGGGCTTTAAACCACCTTATTGACAATGGTTTTGTTGATCATGATAAATCTGAATTATTGAATTTTACTGATGATCTTTATCAGAAAGCTTGCCAACTAATTGAAAATGGTAAATATGACTATCTTCATGAAGGATTAGGTGTTGTGTTATATCTACTTGATTTGGATTACCCAAAACAAAAATCAAACATGGAAAACATAGTTAATATTTTAGAAAGATGCGCTATACAAGATGATGAGGGTACCCGCTGGGCATCAATTATTGATAGCACTAAGAGTCCAAAAAATGTTTATAATCTTAGTATGTCTCACGGTATTTCGAGTATTATGGTAATACTGAGCAAGATTTATCAGAAAGGCTATTCGACTCAAATGTCAAAAAATCTTATTCACGGAATTGTACAATACATTACAAACCATAAAAATCAGGATACATCTATAAGTACTTTCCCAAATGTAATACCTGTAAATGAACCATATCCGGCTTCTAGCAGGAGTCGACTTGCATGGTGCTATGGTGATTTGGGAAT
Source organism: uncultured Bacteroidales bacterium (assembly GCA_964413185.1). GTDB lineage: Bacteria > Bacteroidota > Bacteroidia > Bacteroidales > Salinivirgaceae > Salinivirga. The sequence continues at coordinate 3,763 of CAYPSX010000195.1, read as the reverse complement.
GGGTATTGCACTTCTTCTGTCAGCTATCAACATTAATGATTCGGAACTAAAAGCAGAATCATTAAACGTCCTCAAACATACGGCTAAAAGAAAGAATCTTAAAGAAAGCAGGGTCGTTGATGCGGAATTATGCCATGGCGCAGCCGGCATTGCTCACATCTTTCATCGTATTTATCAATATACCAACGAACAACTATTTGCAGATACTTCGAAATATTGGTTTAATCAAACACTTTTAATGGGTAATTTCAGTGATGGCCTTGCCGGATATAAAATAAATATGCCAGAAGAACATGGTGGATGGCAAAATGATTCTAGTTTATTGATGGGTATTGCGGGTATTGGTTTAACATTTATATCTGCACTTTCTGATATTGAACCAGGTTGGGATGAATGCTTGCTCTTAAGCTAGTTTTATAATGAAGAAGCCTCTATGCTCAGTTTTTTTAACGCCCGCGAATGATTATTTTTTTAAATAAAGCATAACTTCTCTGAGAGTTAAATGTAGATACCCTATGTCCGTAGAAATTAATTTTATAAATGAAAGATTATAGACTATTTGATAATTTCGCTATCAGAACGCCCTTGTTTCCATTGATAAAAACAGGTTCGGTCAACAATGTCAGTGACTTAAAAGAAACTATTCGAAACAACGAAGCTTTTCAGGAAGCCCTATTGATTGCCTCACCAGACCTGTATGGAAAAATGGAGGCATTTTTGGCAGATCAATTAAAAAAAGAAAAAGATATTGAAAGAGTACCGCTTTCCATACTAAAATATTATTCAAGGGCATCTGCCCGTTGTACACCTTTCGGATTATTTGCCGGCATTGGCACTGGCGTTTTTCATGATCAAACCGATATTATCAGAAGTGCCCCACATGATTTCCGGAAACGGGTAAGGCTCGATATGGCCTATATATCTTTGCTTGTCGACCATCTCTTGGATAGCGAAGCAATACGGCAACAATTGCTATTTTTCCCCAACACGAGCCTGTATACCCTGGCCGATCAATTACGTTATGTGGAATATACCCTGAGAAATGGCGTCAGGTACCACCGAATTGCATCAGTTGACAACTCGCCCTATTTACAACACATATTTAAAGGGGCAAAGAATGGAGCAACTCTGGATGAACTGTCCAAATTGTTAGTTGATGATGAAATCACAATGGCAGAATCGCAGGAGTTTATGGTTGAATTGGTTGAAAATCAACTATTGGTCAGTGAAATTGAACCGATGGTCACCGGCAGCGACTTTTTCCAAAAGATACAACAAAAAGTCGGACACTTGCAAGGTGCAGAAGACGAAAAGCGTTTTTTGCAAACCATAGATGATCAACTGGCACAAGTAAATTCCACTTCAGTAGGCAAGGCAAATGGAACTTTTAAAAAACTTACAAGTGCACTTAAGATTCCCGGCAAAGAGATTGATAAAAAGCAGCTATTCCAGACAGATCTGTATACACCTTTTCAAAGTTGCCAAATCAATGCTCAAATCAAAAATAATTTGTTAGATGCCTTAGGTTTATTGAATCAGTTTTCAGCTAAAGAGTCTAATAGAGGAGTCTTCCAACAGTTTAAAGAATCGTTCACTGAACGGTTCGAAGAAGAGGCTGTCCCTCTTTCTTTTGTTTTTGATTCTGAATTAGGCTTGGGTTACCGGCAATCGCAATCTGGAGTAGCCAGCGATATTACACCATTGGTAGATGATTTGGCACTGCCTACCCGCTCTGAACCGCCCTCCTATAAGCTTTCAGCTACACAAAGTTTTTTGTGGGAGAAGTATATTGAGGCTATCGATAACCATTCATATACTATTGAGATAACCAAAGAGGAGGTCGGCAAACTCAATACATCCCAGCAATGGGAAGATTTACCAGACACCATGCACAGTATGGTTAAATTTCTGAATAAAAGGGATGAGCAACAAATAATTATGCAGGGAGCAGGGGGACCTAGTGCAGCCAACCTATTAGCCAGGTTTGGCTATTTAGATAAATCCATTCAGGAAATGTTGCTTAGTATTACTGAAAAGGAAGAGGAACTCAAAAACGATAAAATACTGGCAGAAATTGTGCACCTGCCGCAGTCAAGATTAGGTAATATTCTTTTCCGCCCCGTAATCAGAAAATACGAGATACCTTATTTAGCGCAATCATCGCTAGATAAAGCGCACCAAATACCTATTGAAGATTTACTTTTGAAAAATCAAAACGGCAGGCTTATTCTGTGGTCAAAACACCATGAAAAAGAGGTTTTGCCCAGGCTTACCAATGCGCATAATTATGCTATGAATTCATTGCCGATATATCATTTTTTATGTGATCTACAAAAGCAAAATCAACGATCGTATATTGGATTCAATTGGGGATTAATCGCGACTAATTATCAGTTCCTTCCTCGTGTTCAATATAAAAACATAATCCTTTCGCCGGCCAAGTGGCAACTTAAAAAGGAAGATATCAAGGGTTTAAAAGACCTTGCTGATGCGCCTTTAGTTAAAGCCGTTGAGAACCTCAGAACCAAGCATAATATTCCAGAGGCAGTGGCGCTTGTTGAAGGTGATAATGAATTATATATAGACCTCACAAGCCCTTTGTTCATTAAAATGTTGCTCGATGCAGTAAAAAAGTACCAAAGCTTCCAGCTCGTGGAATTTCTACAGAGTCCTGAAAATGCGCTTGTGAAAGATGAACAAGGAAACAAATATATGAATCAAATAGTGTTTGCATTTCATAGAAATCAATAAAAAATGGTACAAAGGAAATTTATACCCGGAGATAAATGGCTCTATTATAAAATATACACTGGCCCCAAAACGGCAGACCGTATTTTATCGCAGATACTTGAACCTTTTGCTTCACGGCTATTTCAAAAAGGAATCATTGAACAATGGTTTTTTATTCGTTATACTGATCCCAATTACCATATCCGCTTTCGTTTAAACCTTAAAGACAAGCAGTTTATTGGAAAAGCAATCCATGAGTTTAACCAAAACATATCGAACCTAATCAAAAACGGATTTGTATGGAAGCTATTGCTTGATACCTACAATCGAGAAGTCGAGCGATATGGAGAGGCCACAATGGAGCTTACTGAGGAGATGTTTTTTTACGACAGTGTTATCGTTTCACAGTTTATCGGTACACTGGAGGGCGAATCTGGAGAACAACTGCGTTGGCTGTTTTCAATATATGGTATTGATCAACTTTTGGATGCGTTTAAATACAGTTTAAATGAGAAACATAAATTACTGAATGGGCTTAAAAATGGGTTTGGGCATGAATTCGGTATGAATAAGCAGCTGAAATTTCAGCTCGATAAAAAATTCAGAAACCACCGACCATTGATCAACCAGCTTATGAAAGGCAATGACCAATATGCTGCTATCTATTCGTTGATGAAAACGAAAAATAAAAACATAGCACCAGTTACTGAAAAGATTCTGGACTTACAAAAGAATGATCAATTAGAACGGAATCTCAACAATTTTATGGGAAGCTATATTCATATGTTTTGTAATCGTTTGTTTAAATCAAAACAGCGCGTACATGAATTGGTAATATATGACTACATGGAGCGTTACTATCAATCAGAAATCGCCAAGGTAAAGTATATGAAGAAAAAAACGAGCTAAGTTCTCTTAGCCCCGAATTTGAAAAAAACAAAAGATTTCTGCTTCTTTGTATGTTTATTAATCTCAAATAACCGAATGACAGGTTTCCCCCACTATACCCAACCCGACGCCATGGACTGCGGCC
>CAYPSX010000194.1:5279-7651 GCA_964413185.1 uncultured Bacteroidales bacterium | reverse complement strand
ATTTTTACAGCTCAACTAACTGTTTATCAATGGATTTGTTGAGTAAAATCCGTTTTAACGTAGGTAGATAAACGAACATTTGATGTTCGGATATCTGTTTTTCCATAAGCGTTTATTTTACGGCTATGGGGGCTTCCCAAATGTAACAAGGTTTGCTGAATTGTGCAAGAAAGGAACAAAAAATATGGATTTTGGTTGGTTCAAGCCCCGTTGAATAAAAGAGATTCCACGGTGTAAACCCCGGGATAATCTCAACTTGTCCGGGCTTGGCGGGAGCAGAATCCCCCGCTTCATACGTGTGGTTGGTCGCTGAGGTGCCAGTAGGAAATCTATCCGTTTTTTCGGGTTCCTTCAATACATATACCCCGACAAAATTCTTACAATATAGTGCAAGGCGTTTTTGTTGGATGCATCAACCGCGTATTGTGCTTTTTCGTAGTATTTGCTTCTGACATCGTAGAGGTCGTGTACGATTTTCTCCAGTTCTTCGTAGCTTTTGCCACTTACCAACGGACGCTCTTTTACTGATTTTAAAAGCCTTTTAATGATGGTCTCCCTGGGTAATTTGAGGTAAAACGCGAGCCCGTTTTTTGTCATGTAGTCCATATTATCGAAAAAACAGGGCGTTCCTCCACCGGTGGCCAGTACAAGCTCGGGTGTTTTGAAAGTGCTGTGCAGGGCTTTTTGCTCAATTTCCCTGAAGCCGTCTTCTCCATGTTCGGCAAATAAAACGTCAATGGGTTTTTGCAGCTGCCGGGTTATGAGCTGGTCGAGGTCTGTAAAGCGCATGTTCAGGCTCCGGGCCAATTGATAGCCCAGCGTGGTTTTCCCTGCACTCATAAACCCCACCAGAAATACGCGCATAATTATTCAATATTTAGCGACATCTGTTGAAAATCATCTTTATCATCATTATTTGATTCTTGATTTTCAGATGTTTCGTTGTTTTCTGTTTCTTCTTCTTCTAATTGATCATCGGGTCTTACGGGCTCGGTTTCTTTAATCTTTTTTACTTCATAAGTGGTTAATCGTTTGCCCCTGGCTTTTACTCCTTTTATTGCAATAAATTCACTGGCATCAATCGGTTCATCTGGTCGTTTTTCATGTTTTCCGCCAAATTCAATCATAAACTGCGGGTATTGCAATGTTGAAAGTGCTACGAGTTTTGATTTTTTATGTTCGGTGGTAATGGGTATCAATCGTCCGTTTGTGTCTTCGACCCGGAAACGTTTGATGTAATAATATTTTTGTTCGCCATCGTAATGTATGGCTGTGTAAATTTTATTTTCGTCGGCTTTTTCAATAAGCAGCAAGCCTTCATCGTAGTGGTTTGTAAGGTCGTAATTGGTGGTGGCAAACATGCCGTTTTTGTATATCACCGCTATTTTATCATCACCTTTAAATTCGCCCAGGTAGGTTCCGTTTCCTTCTGTATTGAGCCTGAAGATGGATTCATCGAACCATATTTTGCGGCCGCCCAGCGTTGATGTGCCTTTTTCTTTCATCACAATTTTGTATACATCGTGTTTGGTGATGATGTTGCCCATGCTTTGACGGCCTTTTATGGCTATTTCGCTGAAATTAACTTCAAAAATTAGTTTTTTGATTCGTGGCTTAGGTTTCAGGTATAATTTTATGATTTCTGCTTCGCCATTTGGATTTTCCGAGAAGTACAATATGCGGGAGTAGGGGGTACCCTTGGTTACATTGTACTCGCGGTCGCGGGTAATGCTGCTAACAGCAAAACGTTTAATCATTGCGCGGCCGCTTTTCCCGTCGCGGTATACGGTGTTGTAAATGGTGCGGGTATCGTTTTTCTTCCAAACGGCTACATGAATAATGTCTTTGCCCACAAATGCTTTGTTCGAAACTTTTGTTACAAGGTAACGGCCGTCACGCAGGAACACTATAATGTCGTCTATGTCGGAACAATCGCACACGTATTCTTCTTTTTTCAGCCCGGTACCAATGAAGCCTTCGGCGTAATTGGCATAAAGTTTTTCGTTGGCCACAACTACTTTTGCAACATCAATATTTTCAAAGTTCCTGATTTCTGATTTGCGCTCACGGCCTTTACCATATTTTTTCTTAATGGTTCTATAAAAATTGATGGTGTAGTCGACAATATGGTCAAGGCTTTCCTGGGTTTTTTCAATATCTTCTTCCAGTCCTTTTATTTGCTCATCGGCTTTTCTACTGTCGAATTTAGATATCCGCTTGATTTTTATTTCGGTAAGTTTGGTTATGTCTTCTTCTGTAACTTCTCGTTTGAGTAATTTTTTAAACGGTTCAAGGCCTTTGTCGATGGTTTCGATTATGGCCTCCCAGGTCTCGCAATCTTCAATGGCGAGGTATAAACGGTTTTCGATAAA
>CAYPSX010000194.1:0-5269 GCA_964413185.1 uncultured Bacteroidales bacterium | reverse complement strand
CGAGCGACGACATGTGCCAGGCTTCATTGAGCTCGTTCAGTTTGATTTGCAGCTCCAGCTTGAGGAGCTCCAGACTGCGGTCTGTGCTCGATTTGAGCAGGTCTTCCACGGCCATGAACCGTGGCCGGTCTTTATCTATAACCGTTGAGTTGGGCGATATGGAAATTTCACAATCGGTAAATGCGTAGAGTGCATCAATGGTTTTGTCGGGCGAAGTGTTGGCTGCCAAATGCACGAGAATTTCTACATGCTCGGCAGTATTGTCATCAATTTTTTTGATTTTGATTTTGCCCTTTTCATTGGCGCGCAAAATAGTGTCGATGAGCGATTCTGTTGTTCTGCCAAACGGAACTTCATTGATGCGGAGCGTGCGGTTATCGTCTTCTTTGGTGATGCGTGAGCGTACGCGTACGGCGCCGCCGCGCAAGCCGTTGTTGTATCGCGAAACGTCAATCAAACCGCCTGTGGGAAAGTCCGGGTAAAGTGTAAATTCTTTGCCTTTGAGGTAGTCGATGGAAGCATCAATAAGTTCGTTGAAGTTGTGCGGGAGAATTTTCGATGCCAGTCCTACGGCAATTCCTTCTACGCCCTGCGCAAGCAGCAGCGGGAACTTTACGGGCAGGGTGATGGGTTCGTCGTTACGGCCGTCGTACGATGATTTCCACTCGGTGGTTTTGGGGTTAAAAACTACATCCTGTGCAAACTTGGTCAGTCGCGCTTCAATGTAACGCGGCGCTGCTGAGCTGTCGCCGGTAAGTTGGTTCCCCCAGTTTCCCTGTGTGTCGATGAGTAGCTCTTTTTGACCGAGTTGTACCAGTGCATCGCCAATGGAGGCATCGCCGTGCGGGTGAAATTGCATGGTGTTTCCAATAATATTGGCGACCTTGTTGTAACGGCCGTCTTCCATGCGGCGCATACTGTGCAAAATGCGGCGTTGCACGGGTTTTAACCCATCGTGCAGGTGGGGTACGGCGCGCTCAAGAATAACGTACGATGCGTAATCGAGGAACCAATCCTGGTACATGCCTGTAAGTTTCGTGCTTACATGTCCTTCGATGGGCACATCTTTTTTATCTCCTTCTCCGTTTGATGGTATATGGTTGTCCATAGTTACTGCTCTCTTTTAAAATCGAAAATCTCCGCGTTTGTAAAGTTCGTAAACAATATCAGCTTCGTGCATTGCATCATCGGCTGCACGATGGCTCTCTATAAAAGATGTTTTCCCGGTTAGGTAATGATAAGCCTCTTCTACGTTCGGGAATTTTGGCCCTCTGCGATTACCTTTGGGCGGCAAATTAAGTACAGGCGTAGCTGTTTGCATTATGCACGGCAACTCGGCTATGCGAAAGCCGCGCGATTTGAGAAACCCAAAATCGAATGCTTTGTTGAAGGCTGTAAGCCCGGTGAAAAACGAATCGAATACATCCTGAAGTTTTTGCTGCACATCGTTCAGGCCGGGAGCTTTCATCAAATCTTCATATTTAAGGTCGCTGTTCTGGAAAATCCAACCCATCGGAAAACGTGTGTGCATTTCGTTCAGGCCATCTTCGCGAATAAGACTGTCGAACAAAACGCGTTTATTGCCATTGGTTATATCCAGCTCTACAACGCCAACTTCCACTATCTTTCCGCCCTGATTCAAAAATCCGGTTGTTTCAATATCTACTATACCTATCGTATTCATTTTATGTTTCTTCCTTTTGCTGATATTGGTTTTTAAATGGGTTCTTCCAGTATTTCTTCAATTTTCAGGTTATTGATAATAAAATCCTGACGCTCTTGTGTGTTTTTACCCATGTAAAATTCCAATAGTTGATTGATACGGTCGCCTTTTTTTAGCGTAACCGGTTCTAAACGTATTTTTTTGCCTATGAATACCTGAAATTCATTGGGCGATATTTCTCCAAGTCCTTTAAATCGTGTTATTTCCGGCTTCCCCTTGAGCTTTTGAATGGCTCTGTTTTTTTCTTCATCAGAATAGGCGTAAATAGTTTCTTTTTTATTACGAACCCTGAAAAGCGGTGTTTGTAAAAGGAACAAGTGCCCGTTTTTGATGAGGTCGGGGAAAAATTGGAGGAAAAAAGTTATGAGTAGCAACCTGATGTGCATTCCGTCTACATCGGCATCGGTTGCGATTATTACTTTGTTGTAGCGCAGGTGTTCTATGCCTTCTTCAATGTTGAGTGCTGCCTGCAACAGGTTGAATTCTTCGTTTTCGTAAACTATTTTTTTGGTGAGCCCGAACGTGTTTTTGGGTTTTCCTTTAAGGCTGAATACCGCCTGCGTGTTCACATCGCGCGATTTTGTGATGGAGCCGCTTGCCGAATCTCCCTCGGTTATGAAAATGCTGGCATCATGCTTTTTTTCGTGTTTTGAGTTGAAGTGAACCCGGCAGTCGCGCAATTTGCGGTTATGCAGACTGGCCTTTTTGGAGCGTTCGCGTGCCAGTTTTTTGATGCCTGACATGGCTTTGCGTTCTCTTTCCGACTCCAGTATTCGATGGTGCAGTAATTCGGCTGTTTCAGCATTTTTGTGCAGAAAATTATCGAGATTGGTTTTAATAAAATCGAGTACAGCCTGACGAATGGTACGCCCGCCGGGTTCCATATCTTTGGAGCCCAGTTTGGTTTTTGTTTGCGACTCAAAAACCGGGTCTTGTACTTTAACGCTGAATGCCGCTATAATGGATGCGCGAACATCTTGTGGTTCAAAATCTTTTCCGTAAAAATCGCGTACTGTTTTTACAATGGCTTCTTTGAATGCAGCCAGGTGCGTACCGCCCATGGTGGTGTGCTGGCCGTTTACGTAGCTGTGATATTCTTCGCCATATTGGCGGCCGTGGGTCATGGCCAGTTCAAGGTCTTTTTCTTTGAAATGGATAATGGGGTATTGGCCCTGCGAATTCAGGTTGTCTTCGAGCAAATCGACCAGCCCGTTTTTCGACACCATTTTTTCGCCATTGTAGCGCATTATAAGCCCGGCGTTCAGGTAAATGTAGTTTTTGAGCAGTTTTTCAATGAAATCTTCGTTGAACTTATACTCGCCAAACAATTCTTCGTCGCCGTAAAAAACGATTTCAACACCATTTCTTTCATTTGTTGATGTCACATCGCGGTCGTTTACAACTTCGCCGCGCGAATATTCTACGGTTTTTTTCTCGCCTTCGCGGTACGAGGTAATAATGAAGCTCGAAGAAAGGGCATTTACGGCTTTGATTCCCACGCCATTCAAGCCAACTGACTTCTGAAATACCTCGCTGTCGTATTTCGCACCTGTATTCATTTTCGAGGATACATCCTTTACTTTTCCCAATGGAATTCCACGACCGTGATCGCGAATACGCACCCTGCGTTCGTCTATTTCAACCACAATTTCTTTTCCAAACCCCATCATGTATTCATCTATGGAGTTGTCGATTACCTCTTTTATCAGAATGTAAATACCATCGTCTGCAGCTGTACCATCGCCAAGTTTGCCAATGTACATGCCGGGCCGTGTCCGGATGTGATCTTTCCAGTCAAGGGTCTTTATATGTTCTTCGTTATAGTTCGCCACCATGTCGACACAAATTTTCGCAAATATAAATATTTTGTAATGGGTTCAGTTGGCAAGTTATCAACAAACCTCTTGAAAAGTTCGGTCAATGCTTGATTTCTGAATCTTTACTGTGGTTGATAAATTTTTTGCACCATTGCTCAGCGCGATGCCAGAAGCATCAACATCTCCCAAAATTCTTCATAAGGAATAATTTCAAAAGAATCGTAATAGGGAGAATCTATTTCACTGAGCCTTTTGTGAAATTTTCTTTTTCGTTCTTTCATTTCTTCCGGGTCAAAAGCCTGGGCAGCCGATTTTCCTAAATGACGGAAAAAGGCAACTGTGCGCCGGCTGTTGATTTCTTTTAAGTACCTGTGGTAATAAATTAAGAGATTGTTGCCTTCGTTGTCAATCTCTTGCTGTTCGAAAATTTTAAAGAGCAAAACCCTTATAATGAGTAGGTTGATGTTGTATCCGTATTTGTCTTTAACCGATTTTTTTGTGTTTTCAAAGAAGTAATGAAGTGCTTTTTCCCCGCTGAAAAGCGGTAATTGACTAATCATCTCTTTTTTATTATCCACATGAAAAATAAAAAATAAAAAGGCCTCTCTTATGGTCCATGCCGATTTGTCCGATGCGTCCAGAAATTCATATTGAGGAACGGTGTGCACTTCGGTGAGTATTTCCAGAGCCTTCGAATAGTTCTTTTGTTTAATGCTGATGTCGAAATTCAATTCCTGCACAAGAAATTTATTGAATGCCCGGTAGTCACTGATATGCAGGCAGGCTTCCAGATGTTGTGCAGCTTTTTCTAAATTGCGCGTATCTCTGTAATAGCGGGCAAAATAGTAGTTCAGGTCAAGTTGAAGTGCTTTGTTGTCGATAAACGGGAACTCCGCCAAAAGATCGATTATGTTTTGTAAATCAAGCCAGATAGCTTCATGATCGTTTTCAAAATAATGGGAGAGAATTCTAATCTGGTACAGGTACCACTTAATAAATGGACTGTTGTATTTCCTGAGCCAATTTTCAATGGTTTTGATATTGCTTTGTGCTTCTTTCAGGATTTCTGCAGATTTTGCAATAGAATATTTCTTCTTGCTGTACAACTTTTCCCACATGCCGCGCGAAGCGTTGTAGTAGTTTTGGTATTTGACAAGCTGCCTTACTTTTTCATCGTATTCTTCTGTTTCTTTCGGGAAACCTTTCATCGAATATACCGATCGGAATTTCCGGGCAGCCATAACCTGTATGTCAATAAAAAAGTACTTTTCAGCGGTTTGTTCAACTTTCGAAATTATTTTGGTGGGGTTGTGATACACATTTTGCAACAGTAGCTTTTCTGCTATCAATAGCTCTTTTTCAACCTGGAAGTGGATGGTCATGTAGTTTTCATCATCTGTTTCCTGATAGCTTTGTAAGTAAACCAAATCTGACAGCTTTTGTACCAGGTTACGCTTGAGCATCAGGTATTTTTTGCCGGGTTTTGGCGAATCATAAATAAGGTTTGAGGCGTCTTCATCTGTTTTTACCTTGTTTTTTGTAACCAACTCATACAATTTCCTGATCTTTGAATTTACGGGCAGCGCCGTATCAAAGTCATGTGGGGTATTCTTCGAAAGTATGTAAGCAAATTCTTTTATCAAATCCATCCTGATTCCCCCGTATAGCTTTATTGGTTTTAGGTTAACTTTTCTCAAATTGCTAAATCGAAGAAAACATCTGATTTTCC
>CAYPSX010000193.1:0-7724 GCA_964413185.1 uncultured Bacteroidales bacterium | reverse complement strand
CTTTTCGCATCAAGCACTTGAAAAAACGGGTAGTTTTCTTGCTGCCACTAATTATAGCCTTGTCTGTTTTTATCTATCCCGATACGCTGCGCTATCGAGGATTTAATTCGACTAAAGTTTACAATGCGCTTCGCTTTTGTCGTCATTTTAAAATTCTTTACTGTTCATTATGGCCTTGTCTGTTTTAACCTATCCCGATACGCTTCGCTATCGAGGATTTAATTCGACTAAAGTTTACAATGCGCTTCGCTTTTGTAAACTAAGTCTCATTAAAAAAAAGGAGGCTTGCAGTTTCTGCAAGCCTCCCTTATATATTGTGCTTTTGCATACCACTGCCAGTTCCTCACACTTTGGTGTGATGATGAACATGAGCAGTATGTGCAAAAATTTGTGTCATTTTTCTAATTTGATATGACAATGATATAACGCATTTTCCGGAAATCCAAATAATTACTGATTTTGTTCGAATATGGGCATGATTTCCATATTTGGTTTTATGAATAAACAATAATTCTACTTTGACACATTAAAAAAAAATTGCCAAAATCAACCCGATTTGCCCTAAACCCTGAAGGGAACGGGTTGATTTTTCGCCTTTCTCCCTTCAGGGTCGGGGCAAAAAAAGGCGAAAAATCAACTCTGGTTCTAATCTGTCAAAGTAGCAATAAATACAAAATGTAAAAACAGAAAAAGTATTCTTGTAAAATGACTTACGGATTTCTTAAATGATCTCATATAGAGTAATTAGCAAAAGACAGAACAATTTCTTTAGTGCTCTTGTTAGTTTTATACAACATTAACATTTTACTGCCTTTTCGTTTCTGGTTAGGCTAAATCATTTCTAAAAATGGATCAAAAGAACGATCTTTTATAAGATATAAGGCTTAACTGAGGAATTGAAATAAGTTAGATACAATGGTTTTTCTAAAAAAATGCTTATGAAGAAAAAGAATATTTTTATCGTAGGTGCTGATGATTTTAATTTAAAGGAACTTCAGACCATAAAAAATGCGGAACAGTACAATTTTATCAGCCTTTTGTCAGAATCTGAGATACACAGGCAGGATGCTAAACTCGATACTAAATACCTGCTAAATAAGGCTCGTAAAACCCTGGATAAGTTTGAAGGATCAATTGATGGTATAATCGGGTATTTCGATTTTCCGGTTACGTTAGTTACTTTTTTGCTGATTAATGAATATGGTTTGCCCGGACCAACCCTCGAAAGTGGAATTAAATGTGAAAATAAATACATAAGCCGGGAAATTCAGTCAAAGGTTATTCCGGAACATATCCCTCGTTTCACTGATGTAAATCCTTTTAAGGTAAAAAAGCTCGAAGATATTGACATAAAACCACCTTTTTGGCTTAAGCCTGTAAAAGCCTATAGTTCTCAAAACGGCTTTAGAATCAGCAACCAGAAAGAACTAGACCATGCATTGTCAGTTATTCGCGAGGATATTGATTATTTTGCCGATCCATACAATTTTATAGCCTCATTTGCTAATCTGCCAGAAGATCTTGCATGTATTGATGGTTACCATTGTATTGCTGAGAGTTTAATTGGCGGGCATCAATGCACTTTATCGGGGTATGTTTATAATAATAAGGTAGAAACATATGGTGTAGTCGATTCAATCAATTATCCCGATTCCGATTCCTTTTTTTATTATCTGCTCCCAAGTCAGCTGCCCGATTCTGTAAAAGGCCGCATGGATGATATCGCAAAAAAATTAATGCCTGAACTTGGGTTCGATGGTTCACCTTTCAATATAGAATTTTATTACGATGAAGAAAATGATGATATAAAACTACTGGAAGTTAATCCCCGCATGTCGCAATCGCATGCAGACTTATACAATAAAGTAGCGGGGCACTCTAACCACCAAATATTAGTTCACCTTGCAACCGGAGAGCATCCTGACTTTGCGCACCGTGCAGGTCCTTTTAAAATGAGTGCTAAAATACATTACCGGGTATTCCATAATGGCATTGTCCGCTCTTACCCGGACGAGGATAAAATAAAAAAGATCAATGATAAGTTTCCGGACATGGAAATAAAAAATCTTGTCGAAGAGGGTCAGAAACTATCAGACCTTACTGGTCAGGACAGCTATAGTTACCGCATTTTTGTCATTTTTCTCGGAGGCGATTCCAGAGAAGAAATCATGGATAAGTACAAAAAAATAAAGGACGAAATGGATATACAAATCGAGAAAACCGATTAATATGAAGTACATCAATGAATTTCCCAATAAGGTAAAAGAAGTGGAAAATGTTTGGATACCCATGTCGGACGGTATTAATTTGGCAGCACGCATTTTTATGCCAGAAGATGCACAAGAAAACCCTGTTCCGGCCATACTGGAGTATATCCCCTATCGCAAACGCGACTCCAAACGGGTTCGCGACGAAATAAACCACCGTTATTATGCAGGGCATGGCTACATTGGTATACGTGTTGATATTCGAGGAAGCGGTGACTCTGAAGGTTTACTTACCGATGAATACCTGGAGCAGGAATTACAAGATGGCGAAGAAATTATTGAATGGCTCACCCAACAACCCTGGTGTGACGGTAATGTTGGCATGATGGGCATCTCATGGGGCGGATTCAATGCCCTTCAGGTAGCTGCACGTCAGCCTGAAGCGCTCAAGGCAATCATTACAGTTTGCTCAACTGACGACCGTTATGCCGATGATGTTCACTACATGGGAGGCAACGTGCTGGGCGATAATCTATCCTGGGCATCGATCATGTTTGCCAGGAACACACTCCCCCCTGATCCGGTTCTTGTAGGCGATAAATGGAAAGACATGTGGTTAGACCGACTTGAGAACAGTGGCCTGTGGATAAAAAACTGGCTCGAACATCAACGCCGCGATGAATTTTGGAAACATGGCTCTGTTAATGAAAACTATGACGATATTCAATGTGCAGTAATGGCAGTTAGCGGTTGGGCCGACGGCTACTCCAATGCTGTATTTCGTATGCTTGAGAACTTAAACGTTCCCCGAATGGGACTGGTTGGCCCCTGGAGCCACCGATACCCGCACGATGGTCAGCCCGGACCGGCCATTGGTTTCATGCAGGAAAGCTTGCGCTGGTGGGATAAATATCTCAAAAATAAAAATAATGGAATTGAAAAAGACCCCATGTTAAAAGCATGGGTACAAGAAAGTGTCCCTCCGTTTACAAGTTACGAAGAACGTCCCGGATACTGGTTGGGCCTTGATAGCTGGCCATCGAAAAAAATAAAAGAAGTTGACTATTATTTTCATGGAAACAACACAATAGACACAGATGAAAACTCACAAAACCCAAGGGAATTATGGGTGAAATCACCATTAAGACTTGGTATGTTTGCCGGCAAATGGTGTTCGTATAGTGCACCGCCAGATTTGCCCGGAGACCAGCGCGATGAAGATGGGGGCGCTTTAGTCTTTAATAGTGATTATCTTAGTGAAGATGTCGAAATTATTGGTGCTCCTGTTGCCAATATTGCATTGTCTGTTGATAAACCAGTAGCACAAATTGCCGTGAGACTCTCTGATATTGCTCACGACGGTAAAGCTACACGGGTTACTTATGGAGTTTTAAATCTTACTCACCGTAACAGTCATGAATTTCCCGAAAAGCTGGAACCTGGTAAAAAATACAACATTCAATTAAAACTTAACGATATTGGTCATATATTCCCTGAAAACCATCGTATACGCGTAGCCCTTTCTACTTCGTATTTTCCAACGATATGGCCTGCTCCCGAGACGCCAACAATGAAAGTGTACACAGAAGAAAGCTATGTATCTTTACCTGTAAAACAATCGGAACCCGATGCCGAAGTGGAGTTCGAAGAAGCAATTGGTGCTAAACCCAGTTCCCGGCAAACGACAATTGTAAAGCCTGAATACCGGTGGGATGTGATACGCGATTTAATAGAAAATAAAACCACATTACAAGTCCAAAAAGACACACATATATTCAGGCTGGAAGATATTGATTTGGAAATAATGGATTATAACGAAGAAAATTATTCTGTAACAGGCGATGATCTGGATAGTGTTGAAGGTAATGTTATTTGGGAAAAAAACCTGAAACGTGAAGGCTGGGATATTGAAACAAGAACTGAGACACGCCTGACCTCAACAAAAACGCATTTTAAAGTTTATGCCATCCTCGATGCTTTCGAAAACGGGGAACGGGTTTATGCAAGGACCTGGAATGAAAGCATACCGCGGGATCATGTATAACAGTTAATACCGTGCATTAATGTTTTCCACTAAAATTCAAATATAAAAAGTGAAGGGAAAACATTAAAGGTAATCAATGTGTTAAGAAAAAATCATGCATAAACCGCGCGAAACGGGCAAAATAAATTTGGATTTGAAGTAAATACTTGCTATATTATAAAATATTGGAAGGATTATAATGAATACAAATTTATAAAACAAAAAACTATGGAAAATTCATGTAAGTATTATTATGACAAAGTAACAGAAAAGTACCCGGAGCTTGCCAATCGCGGGTTGGAAGTATATTGCTCATTGGCAGGAAAACCGGAACGGCTCGATGGCATTCATTTCTATTATGGAAAAGATTCACTAAAATGGTTAGTTGATAAAATGGCAGATAAGCTTTCAGATGAAGATATGGAACAGGTTTTTTATGGTATAATGGCTGATTTAAGAGCACTCAATAAATCGTTTAAAGATTTGGAGCACAATATACGCACATTTCCATCGACTCGCCGGTATTGGAATTTACTTGAATAAACAACTGACAAATAGTTTTTTTCATTCCTATAATTCCAAATAATTTTATAATTCAAACATAAGTCGTATATTTATCCATCAAAGATGAATTAAATAAGATTTAGTGCATGGAACCATTGATAATAGAAGCCACTCCGAAAACCCCGAAGGTAGTTTTTGACCCCAATGAAAATTATTTCGAAATTTCAGGTCGTTCATTGCCTGAAAATGTAGTGAAAACATACGACCCGGTCATCAATTGGATAGAACGAAATTTAGCCAATGCCAAAGGTGAAATAGTTGTAAATTTTAGAATGGACTACCTAAACAGTGCTTCGGCCAAGATGATTTCACTCATTTTAACAAAGCTTGAAGAACTATATGCATCGGGTATAAAAATAACAGTGAAATGGTTTTATAACACAGATGACGACGACATTCAATCGGAGGGCGAGATTTATCAAATGCTCAAAAAGGTTCCCATAAAACTTGAAGGGATAGAAGAAGAAGACGATGAGGATTTTTAATTGATATTAAGTGACTATAAAGGATTTTTTAGCATTATTTGAAGAGCATCCCGGCTTAAAAAGCACGATAGCTGCTTTAAACAAAAACAACAATCTTATTTGGCAAGACCTTAAAGGTTCATCAATTTCACTGATGAGCCTTTTGTGTGCTCAGGCCACTGGAAAAAGGGCGATTTTAGTTTTCGAAGAAAAAGAGGAAGCTGCCCAGATGCAAAACGATTTAGAAGCCATTACCGGCAAAGGCACGGTATATTTTTTACCATCGGCTTTCAAACGATCTATCGCTCACGGGCAACCTGATGCCGAAAGCAGCCTTCTTCGTACTGAAGCACTGAACAATTTCTTTGGCTCAACAGAAACGACAACAATTGTTGTAACTTATCCGGAAGCACTTGCCGAAAAAGTTTTTGAGCCTTCTGAGCTTAAAGATAACGTATTGCAAATGAAAGTGGGCGAAGAGCTTTCACTTGAATTTATCGAAGAAATGCTGCAAACTTATGGATTTGAGCTGGTCGATTTTGTTTATGAACCCGGCCAGTATGCCATTCGGGGCAGTATTATCGATGTTTTTTCTTACGCAGCAGACTGGCCTTACCGGATCGATTTTTTTGGTGATGAAATTGAAAGTATCCGGAGTTTCGACATAGAAACGCAACTATCTAAAGACCAAAAAGATGAAGTAAAAATTATTCCCGACCTGAACGACGAAACCATGTTTCATAACCGGGCTGCAATTACAAGCCTGATCGGCGAAGAAACGGTTTTTATCGTCAACAATCCTGCTTACTACCAATCGAAACTTGAACAAACCCTTGAAACGGCCCAAAATAATAAGGTTACACTCTCCGAAGAATACAACATCGACTTCGATGCAGCCCTTATTGCAAAGGAGGATATTGATTTTATCCAAAAATCATTTTACAGCATTCAAACAAACCGCGGGAAAATTCATAACGCAGAAACAATTGAATTCGATACTTCTTTACAGCCATCATTCAATAAAAACTTTCAGTTAATAGCCGAAAACCTGATTCAAAACCGGGAAGCGGGCTATCAAAACATTATTGTATCAACCCAGCAAAACCAGATAGAACGCCTTACACATATTTTCAACGAACTGGAAGGCGAAGTCAATTTTGAACCCATGATCGGGCGTTTGCATCAGGGTTTTATCGACCATCAACTAAAAATAGCTGTTTACACCGACCATCAGATATTTGACCGCTACCAGCGTTTTCAACTTAAACAGCGGTTCAAAAAAAAGGAAGCCATATCGCTCAAAGAACTCACCAGCCTCCATCCGGGCGATTACGTCGTGCATATTGATCACGGTGTGGGGCAATTTGGCGGCTTGCAAAAAATTGATATTAACGGAAAACCACAGGAAGCCATCAAACTGATTTACAAAGACAATGATGTGCTTTTTGTGAACATTCACTCATTACACCGCATTTCGAAATACAAAGGCAAAGACAATACGCCACCGCGCGTTCATAAACTTGGATCGGCCTCGTGGGCCAAATTAAAAAGCAAAACAAAGTCGAAAGTAAAAGATATTGCCCGCGACTTAATTGCACTTTATGCGGCCCGGCGACAAAAAAAGGGCTACGCTTTTTCAGGAGATACCTATTTAAACGAGCAACTCGAAGCTTCATTTATTTACGAAGATACACCCGACCAGCTCACCGCAACGCAAAAAGTGAAGCAGGATATGGAAGATGATATTCCCATGGACCGGCTGGTATGCGGCGATGTTGGTTTCGGTAAAACCGAAGTGGCCATCAGGGCGGCTTTCAAAGCTGTGTGCGATAGCAAGCAGGTGGCTGTGCTGGTTCCAACCACCATTTTGGCTTTTCAGCACTTCAAAACATTTTCGGACCGGTTAAAAAATTTCCCGGTACGCGTAGATTACATCTCGCGGATGCGCACATCCAAAGATCAGCGACTAATCCTGAAAGATTTAGCGGAGGGGAAAATCGACATTTTAATAGGAACACACCGATTGGTAGGAAAAGACATAAAATTTAAAGACCTGGGATTGCTCATCAACGATGAAGAGCAAAAATTTGGCGTGGCCACGAAAGAAAAAATCCGCGCCATGAAAGCCAATGTAGACACATTGACCATGACGGCCACGCCCATTCCGCGCACGTTGCAATTTTCATTGATGGGTGCCCGCGATCTGTCCATCATCAATACACCACCACCCAACCGGTATCCCATTAACACCGAAGTACATCAATTTAATGAAGATGTGATCAGGGAAGCCATTGAATACGAAATATCGCGCAGCGGTCAGGTTTTTTTCATCCACAATCGCGTACAAAATATTGAAGAAGTTGAAGCCTTAAGATTAAAAAACATAGAAGGATTAGAACAAAATGATTGTGCGAAAAAAATGAACACTTCTCAGAGTACTTTTCAAAGGATTCTGTCTTCTGCATA
>CAYPSX010000192.1:0-7724 GCA_964413185.1 uncultured Bacteroidales bacterium | reverse complement strand
AAAGGGATACAAGGATCACATGAACTTTGTTCTGAAAACTTTCGGATCAATGTGAAAAATCGTTTAATTCATAATAAACAGACTCAAGAAGCTCTTTCTCAGCCTCAACAATTATAATTCGTTTATTTGCCTGATGTTGAGCAAATTCATTTAACCAATTTGTATCCCAAATACAATAATTTACTTCTTCAAAATTTTCATATATTCTTTTCGACAACTTGGATAATTCATGAGAAAGATTTGGTTTGTATTTTGGCTTAAAAGAGATAGCATAAATTCCCTTCCGTATAGATTTTATAATATTTTTCTTTTTTAAGTCGTAAATACGCCAGCCTAAAGTACCCTCTTTTAGCTCAGGATCAAAGTGTTTGAAGAAATCATATAGCTCTTCCCTTGTGAAAGAAGACCTTTCTTTAAACTCTTTTATCAATCTATTTTCAATGTATCTTGGCATACTAAATCAACTAATTATTGACAAATATAATAATTTCTGGCAAATATTTGAAATCTAATTTTTACCAGAAAATAGAAATTCCGGTAAACTTTTGAAATCAAAAAATTGCCGGTAATTGGAAAAACAACTCGCAATTTATTTCTCCACCTTCTCCCCACAATTTGGGCAAAAATTGTGATGTGCCTCAAGTCGCGTTTCACATTTGGAGCAAATAATCAATTCTTCCACCACGGATTCTATGGATCTGCCCTGTCGTGAAGTGAAAACTTCGGGAATCTCACTTAAAAAACTCGATTCGTTTCCTCTTTCGGTCAGCAAATACAGTTCATCTTTGGCCCGTGTAATTGCCACATAAAAAAGTCTGCGCTCCTCTTCTAATAACAAATCATGCTTCGACTCCTTTATTACCTGGTAAATTCTGTCTTCCATCCAAATATCCGGAAACCCACCACTTCCCTCAGTTAATCCGATAATAAAAACAGCTTTGGCTTCCAATCCTTTAGAAGCATGTATGGTTTTACCGGAGATAAATATTTTTTCTTTTTTAAACTGATCAAAATAAGGCGCATACATTTTACTGCGGCGGTATAGAAACAGTATATCCTCTTTAGAATAGCCTTTTTTCTGCAGTTCCTTAACCTCTTTAACCGCAAATTCCACATTGTCGGATTCAGTCTGCCCTGCAAAAATTGTAATTTTCCGATTGGATCGTTTATTTGATTTCAGGCTTTTCTCAACCTTAAATTTATTGTGCTTTATCACCTCATTGCTAGCTCCAACAATATGCTCCGTACTGCGGTAATTCATATTAAGTTTGATGACCTGTGCGTTTTTGAAATGTTGTTTGAAGTTCACAATATAATCCACATTAGACCCCCTGAAACCATAAATACTTTGCCAATCATCACCTACACAAAACAACTGACTCTTCGGTGTTAATAATTGCTTCAAAAGTTCAACCTGTAAATTGTTGACATCCTGAAATTCATCAACCAAAATATATTCAAACTTACCTCTGAACTTGTTTTTGATCTCTTCATGATTTTTAAATAATGAGATGGTGCGTGTAATCATATCATTAAAATCCAAATATGATTTATTGATACAATAGTGTTGATAATTTTTAAGCACCGGGATGGCCAGTTTGTAGAAAATCCTTACCCGCTCATGTTGATCTTTCTGAGCATCGTTGTATACCTTATCGATATCTATGTTTTCTACTTTCAACATATCAAGTACACGCATTGCCTGTCGTAAAAAGTCTTTCACTTGTTTATGATAGGAGCTGAATTCCTCTTCAAATGATAACGCGGTCTCAAACTGATAGTTAGCCGGCAATCTGTTCTTAACGATTCGTTCCAATGCTAAATTAAAAAGCGCCGTGTTTTTCGTTTGATGTTCAAAAGTTTTCACCAACAGCTTATTAGCTTTTTTAAACTGTTCTTCTTTACCTTTGGTGGGATAGCTTTTATCGCTCACATGCTCGATATACAAATTGCCTTCGGGAATAAAAAAATCCGGTTTAAAATTGAAATCTTTAAAATTCACATTCGGTTCATACTCAAACCTGATACTATGCCGATAAAGCCAATCAGCAATATATTGTTCTGATTTAGAGCGCACCTGGGTTCCATTTAAAGTCGTATAATATTTACCATCATGGGATAAATTGCGGTATTTTCTGCCGGCATGAATTTTATCTACCATGTAATCAAGAATATATCTTTTGAGCAGTAATAAATATTCATTCGATTCGCATTGTGTAATCAACATTTTATGCAAAACCTCAAAAGCTGTTTCTTTGGCAGCAAATCTTGCCAAATCTTCATCTGTGGCTTTATTATCGCTGATAATTCGAAATTTATTATCAAATTCACTCACCCCAAAATTTCGAATAATTCCGTAGCATAAACTATGAAAAGTTTTGACCGTCAATTTATCTATCCATTTGAATCTTTTTATAAAAAAGTACCGCTCTGTATCAAGCTCTTTTTTAAGAACCTTGCTGTCGGTGAGTATTTCTGCATATTCATTGGTATGATCAGCAGAAAGAATCAAACGATCAAGCATTTCATTGGCAGCGTTTTTAGTAAAAGTAATCGCCAGAATATTAGATGGATTAACGCCCTTCTCCTCAATCAAATAAATAAGTTTCTGGAGCAAAGTTTTGGTTTTTCCGGAACCTGCACCCGCTAAAACCAATACACGCTTAATATCGGTTATTACAGCTTTACGCTGCATTTCATTAAGTCCTGTTAGATTGGAGCCCATAATTAATCAATTGCGATAAAAATAAGAATTCCGAACCGATTTTCATTATAAATCAACTTTTTCGTTTGTTTTTTGAATTGTAAGCTCATAAAAATTGCTAGAAAATTGATGAACCGAGGACGAAGGACGAGCTCAGCGAAGCTAATTTTTCGGGTTAAGATAGTTGAAACCGTTGAAAAGCCACACACAGGCTTTCTAATTCTAAAATAATCGTTTCCGGTTGTTTTTCCATTTTTTGTACTTTTGAAATGAAACTTGCAGGAAGGTATTTATAATGAACAGTTAATAAAACTGAACAACTTACTACGTCAAAAAAAATGGCATTTATCCCGGGATTACTAAGCACTATTTCACCTAATATCACCGACAACAAGAGTATAATGGGTAGTCCTTCCTTGGCCTTGTTTTTCAATAAGGCCATCGCTTACCATTTCTGTTAAAACTTCATAAGTCGCAGTGTTCTTTAGTCCTATAATTTCTGCTGCTTGTTTCCTTGATACTTTTTTATTATCCAACAGATATAAAAGGATTTCCTTTTTCTCCTTTTTCAATCGTTCGTAATCGTTCGCAATCGTTCGTAATCGTTCGTAATCGTTCGGATAATTATCTTGATTAGTGTCTTTCAGCGATTTTTTGGTAATATCATTCCCACTTGCCTCCTCTACATCATTATTTTCAGTCGTAATTGGTTGTGAACGGAAAATCTCAACATCGAAAAAATCATTTTTCTCAGAAATAATAGGTAAAGTCAAGCCGTGCTCCTTACATTCATTTATTATTCGCTTAAGTCCTGTTCCCCATTGCTCTATTAGTCCAAGCTCCTTAAAAACATTGGCCAAAACTCGATTTCGGGCTTCACTTCGTCCATTTAAAGCATCTTCAATAGTAATGGTATTTGGCAACCCTCCAGGAGAGACGACATTTACAATATCATCATAAATTCCAACTTTAATATCTCTTCCCTGATTTACATAATCACGATGAACAATGGCATTTATCAAAGCCTCTCGAATAGCCGGAACAGGAATTTCATACGTATCTGTTCGATACAATCCTTTTATTTCGCCTTTCAGGTTAATGTGGTTTAATACAAAACTTTGGGTATTCTCCAAGATTGAAAACACATCTCCACCATACTCTTTTTTATCGGTAAAAACAGACATCGTATTTCCTTTAAAACGAGCACACTTAATGGTACAATGCCAAAATTTACCTAATATTATCATCAACGCATTTGTCGGATAATACTTATCATTTTCCTTTTTAAGAAGCTTAAGATTTATCAATTTCTCTTTATCCAGATTCTTGCCATGTTCTTTAAACTTTGCAGTCAACGGAGAAACATCCAAATCTGCAAAGCCCTCTTCATAGCATATATCTTCATCAAAACTAATATTTCTCCTTTGTCGCTCCAATTCTGCAATTGTATCGCTATCGGCATTCCGGTTAGTAGCTCCAAGCCTAACATAAGTTCCACCTGCTTTCCCTTGCTTTTTGATAAAATATGGTTTGAGGTTACCACGCACAACTTCCACAACCACTAACACCTTCCCATTAATATTTACATTGTAAATTTCAGGTAAAATACTTGGCGAGCAGTTATCAGAAATAATGGAGGCGATTTGGTCTTTCATTTTAAAAATCAAATTATCACGAACTCCAACAACCTTGTGATCATCATCAACTCCAATAATTAGTTTTCCTCCACTGGTATTTGAAAACGCAACGATTGTTTTAGCTAAACTCTCGTTTTTCGGCAAGGCTTCCTTGAACTCCAGTATTTTACTTTCCCCTTTCTCGATTTGTTCTACTAACTTCATAATCTTTAGTGTAAAGAATAAACCAGTACGTTATATTTTTTCATAATAATAAAATAATGCCTATGTCAAATTTAATAATAACTAACAAAACAAAGCAAACGCTTTGTGAAAACATCTCTTAAACACCTCTTTTCGCGTCCTAAGCATGTCTTTTCAGCACCCAAACACGTCTTTTCATTACCCAAACACCTCTAAAACCTGACTCAAACACGTCTTTTCATGAGATTCGACATTTTTACGAAAAATGTAGTCGATGTAGTCACGTAGTCACTGGTTTTTTTGAGTTCCTGTTTTTATTGTTTTTTAAGATTAAGGTTTAAAAATTTACTCACACCCTTCATCTCTTTACTTATTTTTTCCTGAGTTATTTTACCATAAATTTGGGTTGCCCGAATATCCTGATGTCCTAACATACCTTTCAAAGCCTCCATGGAAACACCATTTCCTAAAGTTACTGTGGTAGCAAAAGTATGGCGGGCCAGGTGGGTGGTTAAGTTTTTATCAATTCCACAGATGATCGCGATTTCCTTTAAATATGCATTCATTTTCTGATTGGATATCACCGGAAGCAATACATTATTTGTTTTACAATAAGAATCATCTTTGTACTTATCAATTAAAATTTTTGCAGGTTTCAATAACGGAATAGTCGATTTATTCTTGGTTTTCATCCGGTGTATGTAAATCCATTCCTCTCCGTCTTCATCGGTTTTGATATGGTCTGTCGATAATTTGGATACTTCTGCATAGGCTAATCCGGTATAGCAGCAAAAGGCAAAAACGTCCCTAACGGTATCCAATCGTGGGTGAAGCTCTTTTGTCATCAGTGTGTTTAACTCATCATTGGTTAAAAACTCGCGCTCTACACGTTCAAGCTTAGTCTTGAAATTACGGAATGGATCATTAGCCAGCCATTCATTGTTAATCGCAAAATTGATAACCTTCCTGAAATTTTTGATATACTTTATGGTTGTGTTATGATTGCATTTATGCACTGTTTTTAGATAATGTTCCATGGCTGAGATGAATTCAAAGTTCAGCTCATGCAAATACATATCCTTGCGATTATAATGATGCTGCATAAAACTCAAGGTATGTTTGCGGGCAGTTTCAAATCGCTTGGATGTATTCAGGCTGTAATCAATCCCAATACGTTCTTTAATTTGGTTGTTGTGATAATCAAATACTTCAAACACAGTTTTGGTTGATTTACCTCCACCTGTAAATCGCTCTTTGAATGATTCAGCAGTTATAACTTCATGTTGATCGAGCATTTCCCGCTGAATTTCGTATGCTTTAACACGAAAAGAATCCAGGAATTTATTCAAGTTACGTGAAGCCACACTATTTCCCAATGCCTTACCACTATGCCATTTACTTAAATCAACGCGTCTGCCTGTAGAAAGATTTACCCGTTTTCCGGTTATTGTAACCCGCATAAAAACTGGTACTGCGCCATTAGTATCAACTTTATCTTTACGTATTACAAATGAAATTGAAAAAGATGTTTTTGGTTTCATACAAATACAATTGATATTTTTCTTTCAAAAATAGTAAAAATTTATGAAAAAATAGCGAAATTTTGAATTTACAATAAATTGTCATTAAGTTTGTTATGAGAAAATCGGATACCTAATTGAGAAAGAGGGTAACAGGTATCCGATAAGGTATCCTTTCAATCGAATTTTTGCGGTTTTTTATGAAGTTTTTTGAAATAAAAAAAGTCTCAAAACTTTCATTCTGAGACTTTTAGTATTTTCTGGAATGTAACAAAGTGGAGCTGGCGGGAGTCGAACCCGCGTCCAGGCAGGCAACCCATACGCTTTCTACATGCTTAGTCCTTTCTTGGTTGTCGGGTTGGATCAGGGTAAGGACACCCAAAAACCAACCTTATCCGCTGAATTTCGCTCTTACGTCGCGGCTCCGTAAAAGCTATCCCAAACTTCTGGCACTCCATATCGAACCGGTATCGGGAAACACCATCCGGGAGTGACTCGTCCCGACCTATTGTAGCCGTGGATTAAGCATAGCCGACATTGTCAGACTACGCAGCAAGCGCATAATTGTTGTTGCCAATTAAAAAAAGGTTCGTACATTCTTTTTCGGGAAATATACAAAACCCGGCATGCTTACGTACCAATTAAACCTGCTGTCAAAACCATGTCAGCCCCGTATATTGGTATATAAACCCATCTTCTTTTATCTAATCTACAAAAATAACAAATTTGCTGCCTAAACCCCTATTTAAAGCAGCAAATTTGTTAAACCCTTAAATTAGTCCATGTTTTTAACCGTAAATTACGAACCAAAATGCATACCAGAGCGAAATAATTCTAAGAACAGGATGTTGTAAAATACGAAACCCATTGATAATGAATATTGTCCTCATTTAAGGCTAACTTTTGATTGTGATTCCCGTTCATATTTTATTGCCGCGTTGCGTTATGCAAACCTTTGCATTCATTTATAAATCCACAAAAATTTTATATCTTTAGCCAAAATAAACAAGTATGAGTAAAAAAAATTTATGCATAGGTGTACTAAAAGAAACGAAAACACCTCCAGACCGAAGAGTGCCGCTCTCTCCACCGCAAATACTGGATGCCAAAGAAAAATATCCGGGACTAAAGTTTAAAATTCAACCCAGCCCGATACGTTGCTATAAAGATGAAGAGTATAGCTACCTTAAGCTGCAGTTGGACAATGATTTGTCTGATTGCGATATCCTAATGGGTGTTAAAGAGGTTGATAAAACTACTTTCATTGAGGGTAAATCTTATGTATTCTTTGCGCATGTAGCCAAAAAACAATCGTATAACCGCGAGATGTTGCAGGAAATGATGCGAAAAAAAATCACCCTGATCGATTATGAATACCTGACTACGCCCGATGGAGCCAGGGTAGTGGCGTTTGGTCGCTGGGCCGGAATAGTCGGTGCCTACAATGCCATTCGCGCACGTGGAATCCGAACGGACAGTTTCAGGTTGAAACCCGCACACCAGTGTCACGACATGGAAGAAATGTTTGCCGGACTTCGTAAAGTTGAACTCAGAACTAAGAAAATTCTGGTTACCGGCGAGGGAAGGGTTGCTTCCGGAGCGTTGGAAACACTTGCCCAGCTCAGTATTCGCAAAGTTTCAAAAGAAGAATTTCTGCATGAAGAATTCGATGAGCCCGTA
>CAYPSX010000191.1:0-7725 GCA_964413185.1 uncultured Bacteroidales bacterium | reverse complement strand
ATTTTAAATTTGAGCAACAACGCAGATATCGGACATTATGGACAAACACTAGATACTTTCCAGCAGCGCCGGAATATGGCTGTTCGTGATGTGCGGCGCAAGACTTTCAATAGCCTCACTCAGTGCTTGTTCGCGAGTATTTCCCACACCGCGTATTTTATGGCTTGTTTTTTTGCCTTTTTCGCGGCCTTTACTGTTTAGCAAACGGGTTTCTCCTGCAACATACACAGAAGTGAGTCCTCCGGCGGTCGAGCCATTGGTGACGTTCACTTTTATGTGCAATTGAAAATCTGCTTGTGAAGCTTCACGGGTTATCTCAACATTATGTTTCTGCGCTGTTATTTTCGCCTGCTTCAATAATGCGTTAACATTTTCGGTACCATCAACCTGAATAAAAACTACAGGTGGCAGTGTTTTTATGTTGACACGGGTTTCAGGCATGTTGACGGGTCTCAAAAATCGCCTGATTGTCATGTCGCTCGTGGCATTGCTGACTATAGATTTCCAATTGAGCTGTGCTGTGAGCTTGTTATTTTTCATAACGGGTGAAGATGACGTGATGATAACCGTTACACTACCATTGGCACCGGATGAAACCTGATTGTTGGTGAGATATGCACCCGTATAATGCAACTTTACCGGAACATTTTTCAGTGGTTTTGCATTGTAATTAACATTCAGCACGATAGGATGCAACGCTATTTCATGGCGTTTAACCGCAATGCTTTTTTCTTTGGGAACAATATTTATCGACTGGCGTAATGCTTCAATCTGCGAAAGCAAATAACTGCCCAGTTCTTTTTCCTGTCCGTCTATCTCTGCCATGCAAGCCTCCCCCAAATAATTTTTAAGAGCAGCAATAGCCTGTATGTAGGCTTTCAGTGCGCTTAATGCATCGCCATTGTGCTGTTTTTCGCTGGCCAGTTGATATTTAGCTTTTGCATTGTCGACAGCTTTTTTCTTTTTTTCTGCCTTTTTTGCCCGGTACTTTTCTTTTGAAATTTTGTAGAACACCCAATAGTCAGTTTCAGTTTCGTATGAATCAACAGGTTGAAAACCTTCCAGATATTCGTTGGTTTTTACTTCAATGATTTGCGAAAAAGCTTCGGTATTGCCGTAATGGTTTTCCATTTTGTGAAGCACCGATGTAGAGCTGACTGTAGAAGAAATACTGCCGGCCATATCGTTAAGCGCTCTTTTGCGCGCATTGGCAGTATATTGCGTTGCTGTTCCCACTTTCGGAGCATATCCAACCCCTGAATAATAACCTGATTCCATGGGCTTTTGCATTACCCAGGCAGGCTTGGGATTTTCCTGTGCTGCTTTTTTTGAAGATGAACAGGAGACAACTATAAATACTGATAAAATGAGAAATATATTGATTAAAACCGATTTTGCAGACATAATTCAATTATTTTTCCGGGTTGAAGTTATCGATTCCCATGGCAATTTTATCCACGGCCTCATTTGTGGCGAGTTTTAACAAATAAGCCGATGTTGCAATCTGATCTGAGGCCCTGAGTAACTGATGCAGCTTTCTAACGGCCAAAAGCCTGTCATCCACCTGATCTTCAGCATTGTCTTCATCGGCATTTTTATAGGATCCGGGCACCAAATCGTTTATATTTCCATCGTACCGGCCAAAATGTGCGCTGTCGCTCTTTTTGTCAGCATAACTACCGGCTAAAAGAACACTACCGGTTTCGGTGTCTAAAAGCTTGTAAGACAGGTCTAAATAAACATAGTTTGTTTGACGGTAGCTTTTGTAGGTGGTTTTCTTATATTTGACGACTTTCTTTTTATGGCCGTTCTCATCTTTGTAAGTTTGCACAATTTTAATGTACGCGGGTTTAGTCTCCTTCCGTGTTTTTCCGGTTACCTGCTTAATGCTTTTCACTTCTACTTTCAAAATAGCTGAAATGCCTGCCAAATTAAGAGCCTTCATATTATACTCTCCATTCACTTTTTTCATAACAGACTCATCAAGAGCTGATTTGTCTATTATACGAATAAACGGATTGTTTTGATCATTAATGGCCTGACTAATTTTTTCTTCTGCAGCAGTTGTGGAAAAAGAATGCGAGTTGGCAAGCACACGAATTTGTGTGATGAGAATGTTCATTACAGCATCTTCCCGTGCCCTGTCTTTCATGCTTTGGGCATCTTTGTACCCATTAGTTTCGCGAATTATTTTGTTAAATAACTGGTAAGCTGAACGCGGCTTACCGGAATAATAAAGTTTATTTGCTTGTTGGTAGATGGGTTCATACACCGCAATTTTAAGTTGTTTTTGTACATCTTTGTAATTAGGTGATATTTCGACAACTTCCCGAAAAATTCTTGCTGCTTTATCGTATTCCTTACGGTTAATTTTTTCCAACCCGTCGGTGTACTTCTGTGCAAGGAACGAGTTTTTCACATCGTTGTAAAACTCATTGTATTTTTCGGGGAACGAAAGGTCTACGCCCACTACTTTCAACTTATCATAATACTTTTTGGCTGTTCGATAGCTGTATACTGCCGATTCGGTTTCATCGCGTTTGTAGTCGGCCTCGAAATCTACAAGCAAATCGTTTAAAACCAGTTGCCCGTTTTTGCGCAATCCCAGTTTAGGCTCAACTTTAGTACGGTTGCGCTCAACCGATTTGTAGTAAAGGCCAGCCGCATCTTTGTACAAACCGGCTTCTTCAAATTTAGCTGCTTTTTTGGCATAGCGCTTAGCTGCACAACCCGGCAGCATAATTAAAAAAACAGCAACTGCAATTATGTAAATTCCGGAACGAAAGTGATGTAGATTTCTATGCATAGCGACAATTTATCAATAATTATTGGGGAATAAATATACAAAAAAGGAAAGCAAAATGGCTTGAATTTGAATCAATATCAAATTTTATCGATTAATAGAAAATGTCTTTTTTGAAATGATCGACATTAAAACATCACTTTCAACGACATTACGAAATTGCGCCCGGGAGCGGTGAGTCCTGAGCTATATGGGCGGTAACGCTGATCGGTAATGTTTTCCAGGCCGGCTGAAAGGCTTAGGTTTTTGTTGATTTGGTACATGGCCTTAAAGTTGATTGTGTACCAGGCGGGTGAATAATGATTTCCGCTGCCATCTGCTGCATACAGTTCAGGTTTATTCTGCTCACCAGGTGCCAAATCTTCGTAGTTTACCTTACCGCTGTACTGGGAATACAGTTGTAAATTCAATTTTTCATTTTTATACTCAATGCGGGTTACTCCAAACCATGGCGATGCGTGCCGCGACGGACTTACGGATCCATCATCATTCTCCTCCTCGCCTTGCTGGTAATTAAAATCTGAAGTTATGCCAAGACCTCCGGGCAAATTAATTTCTGCTCCGGCCTGCACGCCATAAACATTGGCTTCAGCGACATTTTGAATGGCTTGTACACGGCTCATTGTTCCATCGTACATAATGCTGTCTTGTCCGTTCAATGTGTAATCGCGGCGCACCAATGCATTGCGTAAATGTGTGTAGAAAACGGTAACATCAACCTTAAGCCAATCGCCGAACGTTTTAGCAACGGATATATCGCCATTGTACGCGTATTCGGCTTCCAGGTTGGGATTGGGAACCACAACGGAACCGGGTTCGGAGTCAAATACTTTCCCGATATCGTCAACATTCGGAGCGCGAAAACCGGTTGAGAGGTTGCCTTTGATTACCCATGTTTGATCGGGACGAAAAGTTAGCCCCAAATTGCCCGTTAAAGCGCCATTATTAAGTTCGTGGTGCGTGAAATTGAAATTATAAAATGCAGTATCGAAATCCGAGGAGATGGAAAAATGATTGTAGCGCACACCTGAATGTAGTGTGAGCTTATCGGCCAGTTGAATTTGCGCACTGGCATAAGCAGCATACGAAGCCCATACAGCTTCGGGATAACGGGTTCCGACAGGTTGGTGCTCATCGGTTTCAATGTGGCGGTTAAACGCTTCGGAGTGCACATCGTTCTGCACATATTCGATTCCGTAAAAAAGTTCGTTTTTGTGGCCAAAGTCTTTAACAAAATCGAGGTTCACAGAATAGGCATCGACCTGTTCGATTCGGTTGCGTTGCCAAAGCTCATTCAAATCGCGGTCGATGCGGCTCTCTTCGAAAAACTGATGTGCTAAACGCAACGTAGCTTTATCGTAAACCGGGTTTGCGCCCTGATGAGCGGCAGATAAATTGTTCATCATCCAGATTTGCGGGCCGTAATCCCATTGGGCGTAACGCGGTTGACCATCGCGGGTACGCAAATGGCGGTCGAAACGCCCATAGTCCGATGTTTCGGAATAGTGAAAACCGTACTGCAAATCCCAGTCGGTATTGGGTTTGAAACGCACTTTCTGCATCAAGTTCATTTGCCGGTAGGCTGATGGGATTTGTTTTTCGGGATTTTCATTCTCGAGCACCACATCGGCACTGTCGATGCGCTGTACATAGTAATGTTTAAGATAATCGTCGGGGCCGTTGCTCCCCATGCGCAAATCGCCGTAGTTATTGGCACTGATGCTGGATACCAACGCCCATTTTTCCCAGCCGAGATTCACGTGAAAGTGTCCGGTTCGTTCATTATTCGCCGATGAATAGCGTGTTTCGGCAGCACCGTGAATCAGCATTGCGGTATCGGCCAGTTGCGGCGTTAAGGTTTGAAAGCTCATTACGCCGCCAATGGCATCGCTCCCGTAGATAACAGAACCGGGACCGAAGAAAATTTCTGTACTTTCCGTTGCAAACGGGTCGAGGGATATTACGTTCTGAATGTTACCACTCCGAAAAATGGCCGTGTTCATGCGCACGCCATCAACGGTGTACAACAAACGATTTGTGGCAAAACCGCGTATCATAGGACTTCCCCCACCCTGCTGACTTTTCTGTATAAACACTTCGCCGGAAACATTGAGCAGGTCGGCTGCCGTTTGCGGGTTGGCCAACTCCAATTCGCGGGGAGAAACGGTTGTAATTTTTACCGGAATATTATTTGATTTTTGTTGCCAACGTGTAGCAGAAACCACGATTTCATCAATATTGATAGTTGCATGCGGCAGCGCCAATTTGAAATCGTTCGTTTTTAATGCTTTATAACTTTTTGTAACTGTTTGGTAACCTAGCATGCGAAACTCAATCTGTTTGACTCCTTTAAATGGCGCCAAATCGACTTTCCCTTCTGCATCCGTTGCTGCGAATTTGCGGGGCTTGGGGCTCATCAACGTCACCTGCACCAAAGGCTCTTTGGTTTCGGCATCGACCACAGTAAGCGTTTGTCCGAACCCAACCTGCACCCCGAGAAAAAACAGCAGCAAACCAGCTAAATACTTCATTTTATACGATTTTATAAAACCGAAAATCCAGTTGCAATATTAGCAAAGATTTTGCAAAGGGGTATTGCAATAATTGCGCCAAGGGGTGTTAAAGACTATTCGACAATTTGGATATTAGTTGTTTGTCTTTCCTTATATATCCTTTTAGTAAGGCGATTCAATGAATCATAATGCTCCGTAGTCCATTCGATAACAGAAATCTCACCGTCTGAACGATTATAGAGTATTCTTTTTGTGGAAACTACTCCGGGCTGCTCGTAATTCCACTCCTCTAAACCACTCACTTTTTGACCTTTAAAATCTATGACCTTTAGTAACGAGTCGTTTTGGCCATACTTGTATATAGTAGAATCTGTAAAATAACAATTTTCGCAATAAACCTTTGTTTTTCTATTTTGGTTATCGTAGTGATAATACTCAGACTCTAAAATGCTGTCGTTCTTATTTATACGGTGCTTTGCCTTCAGTAGATCATTCTTATAAATGTACTTATAACGTCTTTCAATCGAAAATCCGCTAATATCCATTTCGCAGTATTCCTCCACAAGATTGCCATTTTGATAATTATAATGGCCAACTGTATCTGTTTTGTTCTGTGTTATTTTTAATTTTAAGATTAGTTTGTCATTCTCGTTGTAAGAGTAGTCGAATTCTAGGCCCTTGCCTTTGTGAACTTCTTTTTGCAAGAGACCTTTACGATTATAAACAAAGATAACAGTTGATGTGTCGTTATTTATGTATTTTATTCTTTCAAGAAGCTTCTGATTTTCTGAGAAAAAGTACTCGGTACTATCGTATCTATTCATTAAAAAGGTGTGACGTACCTCTTTTTTATATTTACCATCTGATGAATAGGTAATATTTGTTTTATTCGTATATGGTATATTAAACTCCTGAGAGTACCCTTGGTTGATAAATAAGACATAAGATAATAGCAATAAAGTTTTTTTTAATGTTTTTGTTTTCATGATGATTTTTGTGTGAAATTAATAACTAAAGTTAATGATTAATTGGGTTGTACTATTTGCGTTTTATTTTCTTCAGCCTTAAAATGGAATCGCTATAGCCGAAAACTTTTGGAATATTGAAAAATAATGAATCAGGGTCGTGTGGCAGGGTAATATATTTTTCGCCGGGGTTAAATCTTTGCTCTGTATCGTTTACGTAGTTATGATATGACTTAACACTTCCATAAAACTCTGGTTTCGAGTTATAATCATCATAAAAAAAATATTCATCTCTTGGCACCCCCTTGCCCAATGTTACATAATAGCTGCCAAACATCAGTGTATCATAACCTCCGTTAAATCGATATTTACTTTTATTCCCAGTTACATAGTCGATAAACCAATATTCGAAAAATACTACCCTGCCACTTCTATTGTATATTATGATAACTTTTTCACCTTTTACTTTTACTCCTTCTTGATATAAATTATGTTCATAATAATCATTAGGTTTTTCAAACTTGAAAACATTTTCGTGGTAAACAGTATCATACCATCCATTTTTTTGAGCATTCAGTGCGATAAATGGAAAACTAAAAAGCAAAAACAATAATAATCTTCTATTCATTAGCTTGCATTTTATATAATAACCCCTTTTTAAATCCAATTTTGGCCTTGTCCCCTATAATTACAAAATCTTTAATAAACTTCAACCCATGTTGGATCTTTCCTTTCATTTCTGTTAATTCAATCTTTCCTTCAACATAAGTTCCAAATATATACTCAGTATTATTTAAATTAGCTCTAATTTTGAGTTTTATCATGCATGGTTTCATGCTATTTGGCATATAACTTTCGTAATTCATGACAATAATTGTCAGACGATTCGTTAATTCTTTATTCTGTAACTGCTCTCCCTCTTTAATCGCAATTGTTTCAACGTAAACTTTTTTAACAGATTCTGTTTTTTTCTTATTTATGCCGCTTTTAATATCGGTTTTCCCAACGGCTTCACCTGCCTCCATCACCTCCTCCTGTTCATATCCATGCACATTTCCTTCTTGTTTTTTTGGGGAGTAACCGGCGCCTGAGGCATCCTTAACTGATTCATAATCGCCGGCCAGCATTAACTCATAGGTTTTCTTTAAGTTCTCCAATTCATTTTGCAATTGGGCGTCGTTTTCATCACCAACCACATTTTCCTCTTCACCGTTGCCGGAAGGGCCATGCGTCCCCTCCGGTCTTTCGGTGGCGGTTTCATCGCCTTCGGGGCGTTTCTTTCCGGTTATTTTATCGAGCATGGTTTCCATTAATATCTCTCACTTTTTTGTGGTTTATTTTCCGCTCAATTCCGCCCCTTTTTCAATACCCGCTCGTTGTAGAGGTTGTAGAAGTACATGGTGAAGGTTTTGGCAAGGCTTAGGTCGGGGTATTTCTCGCCTTT
>CAYPSX010000190.1:0-7787 GCA_964413185.1 uncultured Bacteroidales bacterium | reverse complement strand
ACGAAATGGCAGGCATGTACAAAAAACTTAATCAATTTAAAGAAAACAATAAAGCACTGTGGAACGGACGCTATGGTGGCCCCATCGACACGTTAAAAACCAATGCCAAAAAACGCATCTTTGCTTTTACGCGCAAAAAAGACAAAAGCGAAATATTGGCGGTGTTCAATTTTTCAGATAAGCCCATTGACGTATCGTTTAAAAACCTGGAATCAGAAAAAACATTCAAGGATATTTTCTCTGACAAAAAAGCATCAGCCAACAAAAAATTGAAGATGGAACCCTGGGGGTATTTTCTTGGCAAATAACTAAAATTAGTAGTTAGCTCAGTAGCTTTCCGCCCGGAATAACCATCAGGTAATTTTGGGTGGAATTTTCGCTACTAAAAACGCAAAAAAACAAAACACATTAGCATTCATTACAACTATGAAGCATTTTTTAACCATATTGATTACGCTATCTATAATGAACATCAACGCGCAAAACATCAATCTAAACCGCGTGGAGCCGCCAAACTGGTGGACCGGAATGAGCGAAACCAGTTTACAACTGCTGGTGCACGGAGAAAACATCGGTGAAACCACACCAAAAATAAAAACCGACCTGGCAGAAATCAC
The DNA here is from genome assembly GCA_964413185.1 of uncultured Bacteroidales bacterium. Classification (GTDB taxonomy): domain Bacteria; phylum Bacteroidota; class Bacteroidia; order Bacteroidales; family Salinivirgaceae; genus Salinivirga. Next base: position 7,170 of record CAYPSX010000190.1, on the reverse strand, counting down.
GAAAGTACACAAAGTAGATAATCCCAACTATCTATTCATTGACCTGACCATTGCAGCAAATGCAAAACCCGGCTCCTTCAAAATTAACTTTGAAAAAGATGGTAAAAAAGTAGCCAAATACAAATACGAACTAGCAGCGCGATCAGGTATAAAGCGCGGTTTCTCATCATCAGACTTCATTTACCTGTTGATGCCCGACCGTTTTGCCAACGGAAACCCGAAAAACGACAGCCATAAAGACATGCTGGAAAAAGCCGATCGCGAAAATCCCAACGGGCGCCACGGCGGCGATTTAGAAGGTATCATCACCCATCTTGATTACATAAAAGATTTAGGTATGACCGCATTATGGCTCAATCCGTTTTTCGAAAATAACATGAAAGACTACACCTACCACGGATACGCCATCACCGATTTCTACAAAACCGACCCACGCCTCGGCAGCAATGAGCTTTACAAAAAACTCGTAGATGAAAGCCACGAAAAAAACATGAAAGTGATCATGGACGTGGTTGTAAACCACTGTGGCATTGAACACTGGTGGATGAAAGACCTGCCCATGGACGACTGGATAAACAACCACAAAAAATTCCAGACCAATTATCGCGGTTCAGTAATTGCCGACCCGCATGCATCGAAACACGACCGGAATAAATTCAGCACCGGCTGGTTCGTAGAAACCATGCCCGACCTTAACCAGAACAACCCATTCCTGGCCAAATATTTAATTCAGAACATGCTTTGGTGGATAGAATTCTCAGGCATTGACGGAATTCGAATGGATACACAACCTTACGCCGAACTGGATTTTGTAGCAAAATTGGCGCAACGAATTAACGAGGAATACCCCGATTTTACCGTTTTAGGCGAAACCTGGTTGCAAAAAGTGGCACTAACAGCCTATTTTCAAAAAAACAGTCCGGTAGCACAAAACTACAATTCGCACATTCCCACAAACACCGATTTTCCGCTATACTACGCCATTAAAGACGGATTAAACCAGGAAGATGGCTGGACAACCGGCTTAGCGCAAATTTATTACATTTTGGCAAGAGATTTTCTATATAACGATGCCTCAAAAAATGTCATTTTCATAGACAACCACGATTTAGACCGCTTCTACTCCTCTGTAAACGAGGACATGAATAAATATAAAATGGGATTGGGCATTTTACTCACCATGCGTGGCATTCCCATGCTTTATTATGGCGATGAAATAGCCATGACAGGCCTCGAACACACCGGCCACGGAAATATTCGCAAAGATTTTCCCGGCGGATGGGACAGCGACAAGCGAAACGCATTTACAGCCGAAGGAAGAACAGAAAACGAAAACGAAGCATTTAACTATATCCGCAAAATTGCGCAATGGCGACAAACTTCAGAAGCTGTAACCCAAGGCAAATTAACACATTTCGTACCCGACAATAACACCTATGTATATTTCCGCCACACAGAAAACGAAGCCGTAATGGTTATTTTGAACAATCATTCCAAAGAATCGCGCACCATTAAAGGCGAGCGGTTTAATGAGATTCTCGATCAATATGGAAACGGAAAAAACATCATTACAAACAAAACTATTTCCGACAAATCAACGTTTAACATAAAACCCAAAAGCATACAAATAATAGAATTCAAAAAATAACAATTTTCCCTGACTTTTTCATAAAGTGTTTTTTGTGAGACGATTAGGCTTAAGCAATCCGGCAACTTTTCCCTGTGCCGGATTGCAAAGCCTTTCGCAATGTCGGGAAATTAAATTAAAAATCTAAACAAATATGCGTACATACAAAACTATTTTGCTCTTTATAGCAGCAATTTTTACATTCAGCTTTGTAAATGGACAAACCATTACCACAAGCCCTGAATACCCGACACCCGATGCGGCTGTAACCATAACTTACAACGCAGACCAGGGAAATGCCGCCCTTGCCGGTTACGATGGCGAAATATACGCTCACACCGGAGTTATTACATCAGAAAGCGACTCTCCCTCAGATTGGAAATATGTAAAAACCGAATGGGGAGAAAATACAGATGCTACACAACTTACCAACATTTCCGGCGACACCTGGGAGCTTGAAATATCGCCCGACATTATCGATTACTACGGCGTACCCGATGGAGAAACAGTGCTGCAACTGGCATTTGTTTTCAGAAACGAAAATGGCACAATTGTCGGACGGGAATCCGACGGCAGCGATATTTATGCTGATGTTTACAGCGATCCGTACGCCATCAACTGGATTTCTCCGGATACATCAGCCATTTATTCAATTGGCGACATAATTGCCATAGAAGCAAGTATACTCGATGCACAATCAATGGAGCTGTCAGTGAATGAAACTGTTGTTTCCTCAAGCGATGCAAACAACATAACATATAGCTACGAAGCAACCGAATCGGGACAAATTCCAATTGAATTAACCATTGAAACCGCCGACAGCACACTGTACGACAGTATTTCAGTGTATGTACGATCATCTACACAAACTCAGGAACTGCCATCCGATGATTTGAAAGACGGCATTAATTATATTGATGCAAATACCGTTACTCTGGTGCTATACGCGCCATACAAAGAATTTGTTTTTGTAAAAAGCAGTTTCAATAATTGGGTTACAGACGAAAGCACACAAATGTACCGCACACCCGATGAAAATCGGTACTGGATTACAATCACAGATCTGGAACCCGGACAGGAATACGCTTACCAGTACATTGTAGATGGCGAAATAACCATTGCCGATCCGTACACCGACAAAATTCTGGATCCGTGGAACGATCAGTACATTCCCGCAAGCGTATATCCAAACCTGATGCCCTACCCGACCGGCAAAGCCGAAGGTATTGTCTCCGTTTTCCAAACAGACCAGGAACCTTACCAATGGCAGGTTGAAAATTTTGATCGCCCGGCCAACGAAGATTTGGTAATTTATGAAATGCTTGTGCGCGATTTTGTAGAAACGCACAGCTACCAAACCCTCATCGACACCATCAACTACTTAAAAAATTTAGGCGTAAATGCCATTGAACTTATGCCCGTAAGTGAATTCGAAGGCAACAGCAGTTGGGGATACAACCCATCGTTCTATTTTGCGCCCGACAAATATTACGGCACAAAAAACGATTTGAAAGAATTTATTGATGTTTGCCACCAAAATGGCATGGCCGTAATTCTCGATATGGTTTTAAACCACTCCTACGGCCAATCGCCACTGGTTCAACTCTATTTTGACCCGTCGGCAGGAGATTACGGACAGCCAACACCGGAAAACCCCTGGTACAACGAGCAATCGCCTAACCCGACTTATTATTGGGGATTCGATTTTGACCACGAAAGCCCTGAAACAAAAGAATTTATGAGCAGGGTAAATAAATACTGGCTCGAAGAATATAAATTTGACGGTTTCCGTTTCGATTTTACCAAAGGTTTTACCAACAATCCGGGCGAAGGATGGAGCTACGATCAGGACCGCATCAACATTCTGAAAGATATGGCCGACACCATTTGGAGTGCTGCACCGGGCGGATATGTTATTTTGGAACATCTTACAGACAATTCCGAAGAAAAAGTATTGGCCAACTATGGCATGATGCTTTGGGGCAACCTGAACCATAATTATTTGGAAGCAGCCATGGGGTACATGGAGAACTCGGATTTTTCGTGGATTTCTTACACAAACCGCGACTGGAGCGAGCCTAACCTGGTAGGCTACATGGAGAGCCACGATGAAGAGCGCATGATGTTCAAAAATCTTGAATACGGAAATGGCAATGTAATTTACGACATCACCGAACTCGATATCGCCTTGCGCCGGGCAGAACTGACAACACTGTTTTTCCTTACTGTTCCCGGTCCCAAAATGGTTTGGCAATTTGGCGAAATGGGCTACGATTACAGTATTAACTACGATTGCCGCGTTTGCGAAAAACCCATTCGCTGGGATTACCTGGAAGAAGATGGCCGCAGGCACCTGTACAACTTTTACAGCCAGGTTATTGAACTCAGAAACGCATCTGAATTGTTCCAAACAGATAATTTTAACATGAATGTTGATGGTGAAATAAAAACAATCACCTTCGAAAATGCCACAGATAAAGCCCTTTTAATTGGGAATTTCGGACTGGAAAGCCATACTTACATGCCGAATTTATCAGGCTACGATAGCTGGTACAGTTATTTTGACGGCGGAAATTCCATTGCCACAGACACAACGCTCACACTGGAGCCCGGGCAATACAGGCTGTTGATTACCAACATGCCAAACACGCCTGATTTTCCGCAATTTCCTGAAGCACGCAATGCCTATATAACCGGTGATACAGACATGGGCAGCACGCTGACCGCAAACTACGATTATTTCGATTTAAACGGCGATCCCGAAGGAGAAACACAATTCCAGTGGTACGTAAGCGACGATGCTTCCGGTAGCGGAAAAAGGCCAATTCCGGGTGCAACCTCGCAACAGTTAGAAATAGCTAAAAGTGGCGACAATAAATACCTTTCGTTTGTAGTGAAACCCGTAGCACAGGGAACAGAATACAAAACCGGCTTACCCGTTGAATCAGAACTATTCGGGCCGGTAACCACAACACTATCAATTCAGGAATTCGAAAACGAAACAGTTTTGATATACCCGAACCCGGTTTCAGACAACAGAAAGCTGTCAATCAAAAACATCGACAATTTTGAAAGCATTCAAATTTCAAATGCAGCCGGACAAATAATTCACAGTATAAAACTGCAAGATCAGGAAAATATCGATATTGATTTTTCAGCATATCAACAAGGCGTGTACCTCATCAGGCTGAATGGTGAAAATCAAACAATTGTGAGAAAAATAATAAAAACACCATAGCTGACATTAATCAATGAAGTAAACAGCGCTCTTCGATAATGAAGCAGCGCTGTTTTCATTTTTAACATTTTTTTAATAAACAAGTATTAAAAAAGCTTTACCTTTATAGCTATAGAAATACAAAAGTTATCTTTATCAACGTTATAAAGGAGATAAAAAAAATAACACAATATGAAACTATTTACATTTATCACAATTATTTTAGTCTTTGCTTTAACAGGAACAGTTGAAGCACAAAGCAAAAAGGAAGCTGAATCAAAGAGTCAGAGTGTAAGCAGCCCCAAAAAAAGCGGATCATCCATCAAGAGTTCAAAAAAAAGCAGCAAAAGATTCAATACCCGCAAATCAAGAAAATCCGGCAACAATGCAGGATCAAATGATAAAAGAAAAACGTTCAAATCCGACAAATCAAACAGCTCATCAAATAGTGCTGCCGGGTCAACGAGAAAAAGTAAAAGCTTCAATTCCGAAAAATCAAGCGGAACAAATAAGAGTGCCGGTAGCGTAAGTTCAGAAAGTAAGAAGCGGCCGACCAAAAGTTCAAAAACAGATAACCCATCAGGTAAGGCTTCCGGATCGACATTCGGAGCCAGTGAATCTAAGCCTGCCAATTCCAAAGGAACAAATAAAAGCACAGGAGGGTTTATTCCGGAAACCAAAGGACAGTCGACAAAATCCGTTAAAACAGATAATTCTTCGAAAAAATCAGCAGGTTCGTCAGACGAAGCTAAGAAAATTAAGCCTGTCAAATCCAGTGAAACCGACAACAACCCCGGTAGCGTAAGTTCAAAAAGCAAAGGGCAATCGACTAAAAGTGCCAAAACAGGCAATTCCTCAGGCAAGGCTTCCGGTTCGACATTCGGAGCCAGTGAATCTAAACCTGCCAATTCCAAAGGAACAAACAAAAGCGCAGCAGGAGTTAACTCGGAAAGGAAAGTTAAATCGAGCAACTCATCAGGCAAATCTGCCGGCTCATCGAAAAAAAGTAAAAGCTTTAAGTCAGGCAAATCAAGCGATAACAGCTCAAGTAGTGTAAAAAGTTCAAAAAAAGAACGCTCATTTAATTCAAATAAAAAGAGCAGCACTTCGTCAGACAAAAAATCGAAAAAATCAAAAAGCAGTTCTCGAAAAAAATCGAAATCGAGCGCTGCAGGAGAAAAAAAATAAACCTTTTCGCATTGTGAATTAATTCAGAAAACCAACTATGAAGCTGCCTGCTGCGGGCAGCTTTTTTTTTTGCATTCGACACTTTGGATCAGTTGAAAAAGTTGTGGATCAATATAAAAACTCGTTTGCTTAATATTTCGCAAAGCAATTGGTAAAATAAAGTTTAGGCTGTTTTATTTTTAGAAACGCAATAACGCAAACTTCCGCAGAAATAATACAACGCAGATTTTGTAAACATCTTTTAAACGTAATTCATTTATATTCGTGTAATTTGCGGACATAGAAGAATCAAAAAAAAGAAAACAAATGACACACATAAAAACACCAACCCTCCTGCTCGACTCAACGAAATGCAAACAGAATATATCCAATATGACACAAAAAGCCAACGAGCACAAAGTTGCTTTTCGTCCACATTTTAAAACGCACCAATCTCTGGAAATTGGTCGATGGTTTAAGGAAAAAGGCGTTGAAAAAATCACGGTTTCATCCGTTTCCATGGCGCAGTATTTTGCCGCTGATTGGGATGACATCCTCATTGCATTTCCTGTCAATATTTTGGAAATTGATACAATTAACGTTTTGGCAGCGACAAAAACACTTCATCTTCTTGTGGAAAGCACTGAAGTGGTAAAGTTTTTAACCGAAAAACTCACAAATAAGATCGGGTTCTATATAAAAATTGATACCGGCAGCCACCGCACCGGTATAAATCCTGATGATTATGCAACCATCGATGCGATTTTGAAACACGCTGACACATCAGATAAATTAAAATTTACCGGATTTTTATCGCATGCCGGGCACACCTACCAGGCAGAATCGAAAAAAGAAATACTACAAATTCACAAAAAGGAGCGAGAAGCAATGCAAAAACTTAAAAAGCGCTACCAACAATCGCATCCCGGCTGTATTGCTTCCATTGGTGATACACCTTCGTGCAGCTTATCCGACAATTTTCAAGGTGTCGATGAAATCAGGCCCGGAAACTTTGTATTCTACGACCTGATGCAAATGAAAATCGGCTCGTGCAAAGCAAACCAGATCGCTGTTGCCCTGGCATGTCCTGTGGTAGCTATTCATGAAAACAGAAACGAGATGGTTATTTACGGTGGCGGTGTACATTTATCAAAAGATG
>CAYPSX010000189.1:0-7840 GCA_964413185.1 uncultured Bacteroidales bacterium | reverse complement strand
AATTATCGGCGAACGTGTGATGGGTAAAACAGAATTGATTTATATAACTCGTTGTCATACAGCTTGTTGCCAAGTGCGAAACTTCAGTTATTAAATATAAAAGACTTTCAAAATGCAGTCTTCAAGCATGAGTATCTTTTTTTTAGCAGCCGACCTATAACTTTCATTGGTTTAAGCAATAATATTTTATTGGTAGTTATTTAAGTATTGACATCTCAAAAATTTGACACCTTCTTTATCAGCATAGCTCAATATGCTGTCTAATGTATTAATATCTAATTGATAGTCCTTAGGCATATTTTTAACAATCTTATGTGCATAAAGCAACATAATTGTTGAGTCATTTTTACATTTGTCGATACCAGGTTTAACCAGTGCCATGGAATTCCCAAAAATCTTATCAATACCCATCGCTTCTGAATAACACTGATTTTCTTGATTTATGTAAATATTATTCCATTTGTTTAAAGGGCGTTTTTGCCTATGAAAAAAATCCGTTTTATTATATATTGCTCCTCTTTGAAAAATAAATCTTGTTTTTAGTGAGTCAATTAACTCTTGACTAGTAGCTCCAAATGCATACGCGAAAGAATAAACATTAAATCCTTGATATCTCAATATTTTTAAACAAGAATCAATCTCTTGTCTTAGGTATTCACGAATTCCAATAGAGTCAATAAAATTCATAGCATTTAAATGATTTAAAGTATGACAACCAATTTCGTGGCCTTCAGCTTAAAGTTGTAGAAGTAAATCAATTTGTTTTTTACTTAATTTATGTGGTTTTGTAATAAAAAATGTAACTTTTGCATTATACTTATTAAAAATCGCTCTGTTCTCATACCAACTTTCGACATGGTTATCATCAAATGTTAAAACAATTGCAGGGGTATAATCTTCTTTTGCGCATGAAATTATAAGAGTATGAATAGAAATAATAATTATAAAAAACGGAACTTTTCTATGTATTTTCGATATTGATAAAGTTAAAATCATATTACCTACCATGTTTCTTTTTATTTGCTGCTAACTTATACATTGCCAGTAAAAAACCACCTTTTTTAAGTCTTTGATAAGTATGCGCCAAAGACAAAGCATCGCCTTCGCATAGCTTCAGCGGTGGTGCAAGTTTCTGAACCCAATTACAAACGAATGAACACACACTCCAAACTTAACAAAGGTTTCGGAGAATTCCACGTTTTTTCCTCAAAATTTGCATGTTTTAAATAAACCAATTTCACAAGTACTCAGAGTCTTATAAAAAACACAAAAGGAGGTTTACCGGTATACAAACATTGCGTTAAACGCAAAGTGTTCCATCGCAAATTGAATGAACGATTAATAAATGCCGGAGCACTCACTGAACGGAGCAAATGCCCCCTACAACTCAAAATTATACTTCACCTTGGTGCCGTACATTACAAAGGAGCTGTAAAACTGCGTGATGTTCCCGATTGTGGAGAATTTATTGGTGATAAAATCGTGAAAATCGTCCATATCTTCACAAAACACCTTAATAAGGTAATCGGAGCTGCCCGAAATATAATAGCACTCCATTACTTCATCGAGTTTGTGAATTTCACTCTCAAAATTATCAATGGCCGCTTTTGTATGGTCGCGCAATGATACCGAAATATACACCATCAACTTTTTTCCGAATTTTTTGGGGTCGAGCAACGTAATATAATCCTTAATGTAACCGCCTTTCTCCAATTTTTTTATACGCTCATGTATCGGAGTGGTTGATAAATGCAGCTTTTCAGAAAGTTCACGAATGGTAATCCGGCTGTTGGCCTGGAGTTCATTCAGTAATTTACGATCAATTTCATCTATGGGCTTCATAGGCTTAGGTTTATTTCCTTTTTCATTAAATCATGATGAATTCAAATATAAAATTTTTCTATTATAAATGCAAATTTTTGGTCAATTTTCCAAGTTTATAAACATTACCAGAATTTTCGAATATAATTCGTATCTTGCAAAGCAAAATAACCTAAAATATTTTTAGAAATGATTCCAATTACCAATAAAGTAACCAATGAAAAAGCGCTTCAAAATGCAGTAGACCGCTTCAAAGAGCGCAACATCATACTTCCAACCTTTGAGCAGCAAAGAAACCCGGAATTGATACCAGACAACATCAAAAACCAACTAAAAAATGTGGGCCTGTGGGAAATCAACCCGCTTAACCTTTTCCGTATAACATGGAAAAATGAGCCCAAAGAAAAAGGCGGACTTTACGGCGGTGTCAATTACATGGAATTGCCGAAAGAAATAACCGGTGTAGATGCCAAAATTGTTTTACTCGTAGGCAAATGGTTTCCCACCGGAGCCCACAAAGTAGGCGCTGCTTACGGTTGTTTGGCACCACGCATCACAACCGGCGAATACGACCCCACCTACCACAAAGCTGTGTGGCCGTCAACCGGAAACTATTGCCGTGGCGGTGCATTCGACAGCAAACTTATGGGAACCGAATCAGTAGCCATTTTGCCCGAAGAGATGAGCAAAGAGCGTTTCACATGGCTGCGCGATGAAATCGGCTCAGAAGTTATCGCCACGCCCGGCTGCGAATCGAACGTTAAAGAAATTTACGACAAATGCTGGGAAATTCGCCGCACTCGCCCCGACTGTATGATTTTCAATCAGTTCGACGAATTTGGAAATGCCGTTTGGCACTACCACACAACCGGTAAAGCCATTGAGGAAGTGTATAACGAGGTTAAACCCAAAAACGGAAAACTCGCTGCTTACGTATCGGCCACAGGATCAGCAGGAACTATTGCTGCCGGCGATTACCTGAGAACAATTATCCCCGAACTAAAAGTTGTAGCTTCTGAAGCCCTGCAATGCCCGACATTGCTTATGAACGGCTTTGGCGGCCACCGCATCGAAGGTATTGGCGACAAGCATGTGCCCTGGATTCACAACGTAAAAAATACCGACATGGTAACTGCCATCGATGACGAAGACACCATGCGCCTGCTACGTCTTTTCAACGAACCCGAAGGACACAAATACCTGAAATCAATCGGAATTGATGAGAGCATAATTAACGAACTGCATTTAATCGGTGTCTCGGGAATTGGCAACCTGCTTTCCGCAATTAAAACTGCCAAATATTACGAAATGACTGAAGAAGATGTAATTATTACCGTTGCAACAGATTCAGCCGACATGTACCAATCGCGTTTGGAAGAGTTAACCGACGACAAAGGAAAATATTCTGAACTCCAGGCCGCCAAAGATTTTGAAAAATGCATGCTGGGTACAACCCTCGATTACCTGAAAGAATTGGGATATTACGACCGTAAAAATATTCACAACCTGAAATATTTCACATGGATTGAGCAGCAAGCCAAAGAGCTAAGCGACCTTAACCAATTGTGGAGCGACCGTGAAATATGGCCAACAATATTTAACCAGGTACACCGCTGGGACGAACTCATCAACGAATTTAATGAGCGAACAGGCCTGTTAAAATAACCATAGCAGACAATTATACCATAAAAAGTTGCCTTGTTCCTAACCAGAAACATGTGCAACTTTTTTTCTTTTACTCGAATTCATTAAATTGCATATTTATGACACAAAAATTCACATACCAGTGCATTGATTGCGGAAAAACATATAATCCTCAGGAAATACAATATGTTTGTCCCGAATGTAACGCTAAAAACACTCCCGATCAGCCACCCAAAGGCGTATTGAAAACAATTTACCAATACCGGGAACTCAAAAAACAAGACCAATTATTTGATAAACTGTCCGAAAACCGGTTTATAGATTTGCTCCCCATAAAAAGTACAGAGAGTTTACCGTACTTGAAAACAGGAAACACACCGCTGTACGAAATCAACGAGCTGGAAAACAACCCGCTCCCCTACTCCGTTTTTCTGAAAGATGATTCGCAAAACCCCACCTTTTCATACAAAGACAGGGCTTCAGCAGTAGTTTCAGCTTACGCAAAAGAGCAGGGCCTCGACACCATTGTAACAGCCTCAACTGGCAATGCAGGCTCCTCACTGGCTGGTATTTGCGCTGCCCAAAAGCAAAAAGCCATCATTATGGTTCCGGCAACCGCTCCGGTAGCCAAACTCACGCAAATTGTAATGTATGGCGCGCAACTGGTTCCTGTGCAAGGAACATACGACGATGCTTTCGATCTCAGTGTAAAAGCCACCGAAGAACTGGGCTGGTACAACCGCAACACCGGCTTCAACCCACTCACAATTGAAGGTAAAAAAACTGTAGGATTTGAACTTTTTGAACAACTCGGCCACGATATACCTGATCGGATTTTCGTCCCGGTTGGCGATGGCGTAATTATTTCCGGCGTGTACAAAGGATTCGAAGACCTGCTGATGCTTGGCATAATCGACAAAATGCCTACTGTAGTGGCCGTGCAATCCACAGGAAGCGACAATATTGTAAGCAACATCAACTCCAAAAAATTTAAAGCCAAAGCAAGCAACACCATTGCCGATTCCATATCGGTTGATATTCCACGGAATTTCAACATGGCTAAGCAATTCCTGCAGAAATATAACGGAGAATTATTGGCCATTAGTGATGATGCCATACTCAAAGCATCGAAAATACTATCGCAAAACACAGGGATTTTTGCCGAACCTGCAGCAGCCACAGCTTATGGCGGCATGCTGCATTATCAAAAAGAAGATAAATTCCCGGCAGGCTCAAAAAATGTGGTTTTGCTTACCGGCAGCGGACTAAAAGACCTAAAATCAGTGAAAGAATTAATAGAAATACCAAAAGCCATCGATCCCACTATTCAAAACTTAAAAAATTTACTCGCATGATCAACTATACACTCAACGGCAAACAACAAAAATACGACGGCGACACAAACCAATCGCTACTGTCGCATTTACGTAACGAGTTGAACCTTACAACAGCCAAAGACGGATGCTCCGGCCAGGGAACCTGCGGCGCATGTACTGTTGAAATAGACGGAAAAGCCAAATTAGCCTGCAAAACAAAAATGAACAGCCTCGAAGGTTCCATTGTAAGTACCATTGAAGGCTTGCCCACCGATTTCAAAGAAATTCTCGGCAAATCATTCGCAGAGCGCGGTGCAGTGCAATGCGGATTTTGCTCGCCGGGCATGATTATGCGATCAAAAGCTCTATTCAACAAAAACACAAAACCTACCCGCGACGAGATTTACAAAGCCATCTCCCCAAATATTTGCCGATGCACCGGTTATGTGAAAATTGTCGATGCCGTGAAAGAAGCTTTCGCCATATTGCGCGGTGAAAATCCCGAACCACTTAAAAAATCGGCAACCATTGGCGGTCGTTTCCCCAAATATCAATCCATTGAAACCGGCCTGGGAGAGCGCGATTTTGTAGATGATATGCGTTTCGAAGGTATGTTACATAGTGCACTGAAATTCAGCGATCATCCACGGGCAAAAATCATCAAAATAAAAAGCTCCAAAGCCGAACAATTGGAAGGCGTACACCGGGTTTTCACCGGAAAAGACATTCCCGGCGAACAATACCAGGGACTTATTTTCCAGGATTGGCCGTTTATGATTAAAGAAGGCCAGACGACCAACTACATTGGCGATGTAATTGCCGGCGTAGTGGCTGATAAAGAGGAAATTGCACGAAAAGCCGTTGAATTAATCGACATAGAATACGAAGTTTTAGAAGCTGTAACCGACATGCACGAAGCGGCCAAACCCAACAGTATTCAGGTGCACGAAGGGCGTTCCAATGTTTTGGAAACATGCAGCATACAATTCGGGGATGTAGAAAAAGCCTTTAAAGATGCGGCTTATACTTCAGGCGGCATTTACGAGACGCAACGCATCGAGCATGCTTTTCTGGAAACCGAAGCGGCCATTGCCATGCCCGAAAACGATGGAGTCCGGCTGTACACACAGGGTCAGGGCGCCTACGTTGACCGCAAGCTCGTGGCAAAAATTTTGGGTTTGGAAGAAGAGAAAGTCATTGCCGTACAAGTACAAAATGGCGGTGGATTTGGTGGAAAAGAAGACCTTACCGTGCAAGGCCACGTTTCGCTTTACGCGTATTTGATGCAAAAAACCGTAAAGCTGCACCTTACCCGCGAAGAGTCGCTACGCATGCACCCGAAACGCCATCCGGTATGGATGGACATCAAACTGGCGTGCGACAAAAACGGTAAATTCACAGCCGTTAAACTCGATGCTATTGGCGATACCGGTGCGTATGCATCGGTGGGCACAAAAGTGATGGAGCGCGTTGTGGGGCACGCAACCGGCGGCTACACAGTTCCGTCTGTCGACATTAAAGCCGTTACAGCCTACACCAACAACATTCCGTGCGGTGCTATGCGCGGATTTGGCGTACCACAGGTCATTTTTGCCATTGAAAGCTGCATCGACGATATTTGCGAACAAGGCAGTTTCGACCGCTGGGAAATACGCTATCAAAATGCATTGGAAGATGGCGCTAAAACAGCTACCGGACAAAAGCTCCATGGCGTTGGCCTTAAAAAAACACTCGAGGCAGTAAAAGATGAGTTCCAAAAAGCCAAATATGCCGGCATTGCCACAGGCATAAAAAATACAGGAGTTGGAAATGGAATGATTGACGACAGTGAAGTAAAAATCGAAATCATTTCAAAAGGTAAAATAATCGTACACCACGGCTGGACAGAAATGGGTCAGGGCGTACACACCATGGCCATTCAAACGCTGCATAGCGAAACCGGCATCGACCCCGAAATTATCGAAGTAAAAGTTGAAACCGATGCGGGTGTACCCACCGGAATGACAACCTCATCGCGGGCCACAGCACTCGTCGCAAATGCCATTATTGATGCAGCCAAACATTTGAAAAAAGACCTGGCAGAAAGCTCTCTCGAAGCACTTACCGGACGCACCTACAAAGGCAAATACGTTTGCGATTTTACCTGCGCACCGGGCGCCGATGTCGATGATCCAAAAATTCATTTCGCTTATGGATACGCCACACAAGTTGTGATTCTCAACGACGAAGGAAAAGTAAGCAAAGTTATTGCCGCGCACGATGCCGGAAAAATTATGAATCAAACATTGTTTGAAGGACAAATTGAAGGCGCTGTGCACATGGGATTGGGATATGCATTAACCGAAGATTTTCCAATGAAAAACGGATACCCGGTTAGTCTCAAATTTAATGATTTAGGAGTGATGCGCGCCAAAGACATGCCCGAAGTAGAAGTCATTGGCATTGAAGAAAAAGACCCGTATGGACCTTACGGAGCCAAAGGCATTGGCGAAATCGGTTTGTGCCCAACAGCGGGAGCCGTAGCCAATGCCCTGTACAAATTCGATGGCATCAGAAGAAAAAAATTGCCCATGCAACGGAAAAAATAATGTAAAACAAAGCAAAAACAAACGAAAAAAAACGCCGTTAGGTGTGGCATATCGGTAGCAAACAAACAGCGAACGGAGCCGAACCCCGGAGGGGTGGCACAAAAGAAAAAAGAACATTGCACTCCTACGGAGTTCATTCAAATCACGTGAAACGCTGCTACCGAGATGCCAGCCCTACGGGCTTGGAGATAAAAACAACGAACCATTTTCATAAAAACAAACCGATGAAAAATGACGCCAAACGAAGCAAAAAACAAGAAACCAACACCGTTAGGGGTGATATATCGGTAACAAACAAACTAATCAAAAACAAAAATGATATGGCAAACACGTATTCCCAAATTACAATTCACATTATTATTGCAGTACAAGAACGAGCAAACCTAATCAAAAAAGAATATAGAAATGAACTTTTTAAATACATCACAGGAATAATTAAAAACAAAAAACAAAAACTACTTGCAATCAATG
>CAYPSX010000188.1:0-7875 GCA_964413185.1 uncultured Bacteroidales bacterium | reverse complement strand
TTAGCGTTTGAGTTTGAAAATCAGACTTATGCCTCGCTGGTTGTCGATCGCCTGCACGAAAGGGCAGTAGTTGATCCCGAAAAGGGAATTTACTGGAAAAACAATTCATCGGGCTGGAACTGGGATGAAGCGCCCATTCAAACGTATGCGGCGATAATTGAGTTTTTCAGTAAAATGAAACAGCCAACAAACGAGATAGAAGCCATGAAAATGTGGCTGATTCGTCAAAAGCAGGGACAGGACTGGAAAAACGCCGATGCTTCGCTGGCAGCGGTGCATGCGTTGGTGAATACCGGAAGAGACTGGACTAAGAAACAGGAACCGGTAAAAATTACCATTGGAAACCTGACCATTTCTCCAGATGAGCAGCCACAAGAAGCCGGAACAGGTTATTTCCAAAAATCAATTGGCAAGCCCAATAAGAAAATGAATGATATTACGGTTGATAATCCCGGAATCGTTCCGGTTTGGGGAGCTGTATATCACATTTTTACAGAAGAGTTCCAAAATATGGCGGCTTGGGAAGATCAAATGTCCATAGAGCGAAAGCTGTTCAGGATTAACCGTACAGAGAAAGGCGAAAAAATGGAGCTGATTGACCCGGAGAAAATTTCATTAAAAGTTGGCGATCGGGTTCGCGTGCAAATAACCGTTAAAAGCAAACGTGAACTGGATTATGTGTGGATAAAAAGCCCGCATGCAGCTTGCTTTGAGCCCGTTAAACAAATGAGCGGGTACAACTGGAAAGGCGGTCTGTATTATTACGCAGAAAGCCACGATGCGGGAGAAAGATTTTTCATGAACCGACTGAAAAACGGCACTTTCGTAATTCATTACGATTTGTTTGTCGAGCGCAACGGAACGTATAAATCCGGCCCAGTGGAAATTCAATCAGCCTATGCACCGGAATTTGGCGCGCATACCGGCGGGTATAGCGTTAAGGTTGAATAACTTGACCTAATTAAGGGGAGAAAATTTGGAGTTATTATTTTATGTACATACATTTGTACATAAAATGTAAACTTATCATGATATGTTGACCACAACAATATCCAGTTTTAGGAAAGACATCAAAAAATATTTTGATAAAGTCTCAAAAGACTTTGAAACATTGATTATTAACCGGGGAAAGGATTCCGGTGTTGTAATTATGTCTTTGGAAGAGTATAACTCATTACAAGCTACGCAACATGAATTATCTTCCCGTGCAAATGAAAGACGACTGGATTCAGCTATTGAAAAGCTGCGTAATGGTTCATCTTACGAAAAAGACTTATCAGAATGAAGTACGTTTTTGTAGATGAGTCATGGGAAGATTATTTATATTGGAAAAAAACAGATAAAAAAATACTGAAAAGAATAAATAATCTTATCAAAGATATTGCCCGCAACCCTTTTGACGGTATCGGGAAGCCTGAACCCCTGAAATATAAATACAGAGGATTTTGGTCACGAAGAATTGATGAGGAACACAGATTGATTTATCAAGTGAAAGATGACGAAATTCTCATTGCCAAATGCAGGTTTCACTATGATTAACCCTTGTTTTGTAACAAATCTATGCAAAATAAAATTCTAAACGTAGGCATTCTGGCACATGTTGATGCCGGCAAAACAACGTTGACCGAAAATCTGCTTTTCACAAGTGGAGCCCTCAAAAACCTTGGATCGGTAGATGATGGAACAACCCAAACCGACAGCCTTAATGTGGAGAAGCAGCGGGGAATTTCTGTGCAATCGGCGCATACTTCGTATTTTTGGAAAAACACACAAGTCAATATTGTTGATACACCCGGCCACGTTGATTTTTCAGCCGAAGTTGAGCGAACATTGCAAATTCTCGATGTGGCTGTACTCGTAATTTCAGCTGCCGATGGCATTCAGGCACACACAGAAACTCTCTGGAGAGCACTTGCTGAACAACAAATTCCGGTAATCATTTTTATCAATAAAATCGACAGGGTAGGCGCCGATGTGGAGCAGGTTTTAGGCAATATTACCAAAGAGTTTACAGAAAATACTGCAATTTTTCACGAAGTAAATAACGAGGGATCAGCTGACGCAAATATTACAAGGCTGTGGGGTGAAGATGCTGTTAATGAAAGTATTGTGGAGGTTTTGGCCAATGTTGATGATGCGGTACTTGAAAAGTTTCTGGAAGGGGAGTCTATGCAATATACATTTTTGCAAAAAGCATTAAAAAATGCTTTTCAAAAGGCGAAATTAATCCCCGTATTGGCCGGAAGTGCCAAAAATAGTGTGGGGATTGATGATTTGCAGGACTTTCTTACAACATATTTTTCAAATGAGCAAAGTACAGATCAGCATAATTTTCAGGCAGTGATTTTTGGTATTTCCCAATCAGAAAAACAGGGCAGGGTAAACCACGTAAAAATATTACAAGGCGCTTTAAAACCGCGTGATACCGTTTGGAATGCAACACAAAACATCGAAGAAAAAGTTACCTTCATAAAAAAACATATTGGCAATAAATTGATCGATATTGAAAGCGCCGTTTCAGACGATATTGTTGATGTTTACGGTTTGTCGGAAACTGCAGTCGGCGATTTCCTGGGAGCTAAACCCAAAGCAGAAAGAAAAATGGCAAGGCTACAGGCTCCGTTGCTTACAGTGCAGGTGAAGCCTGTTAATGATGCCGATTTTGTAAAACTTGCAGAGGCTTTGCAATTGTTAGATTTGGAGCGTCCGTGGTTAGGTTTTGAGTGGCTAAAAGATGAAAAAGAACTCCATGTAAAAGTAATGGGATGGATTCAAATGGAAGTGTTGGAGTCTATTTTAAAGGACAGGTTTCAGGTGGAAGCTAAATTTGAAAACCCAACCGTTATTTACAAAGAAACCCCTCTTGCTGAATGTGTTGGAGAGGAGCGTTACACCATGCCCAAGCCCTGCTGGGCTGTAGTAAAGTTTCGCATTGAGCCGGGAGAGCCCGGTTCCGGTATTGTGTACAAATCAAAAACAAGTGTCGATAAAATTCATCAAAAATACCAAAATGAGGTTGAGAGAACCATCTCCGAAGCTGTAAAGCAAGGAATTAAGGGCTGGGAAGTTGCCGATGCAAAAATTACACTCATCGATGGCGAAGACCACGAAATTCACTCCCGTCCGGGCGATTTTATTATTGCTACGCCTATGGCCATCATGAACGGATTGAAGGATGCCGGTACGCAATTGTTGGAGCCGGTTTTAGCCTACAAAATAACGGCTCCGGAAGATTTGCTGGGTAAAGTAACCGGCGATATTACACAAATGCGCGGATCGTTCGACAGCCCCGAATTGGAGAACGAAAAATTTGTGCTTAAAGGACTACTTCCGTTAGCAACATCGCTCGATTACCCTGTGAAACTAAGTTCACGCTCCGGTGGCAAGGCAAAAATTGCCATCCGCTTGCATTCGTATCAACCATGCAACGATGAGCAGGGTAAGATCAGGCCATACAAAGGAATTAGTCCTTTAGACAGATCGAAATACATTTTAAAAGCAAGGAAAGCTATTCAGTAGTAATCTTTAACGGTGTTATTCGAAAGAGAATGAATACCCTAATTGGAGGAGAATGGCACCTGATTGAAAATCATAGTTTTCCGGGAAATCATCCGGATACGTATAATTTCCGTCCTTAGTTAAATCGCCATATCCGGTGTTTTGCGTAAAAATGCCATTAACAGAAAAGTTTTTTGTAATGTAATATTCTAAATTGAAAAAATATGCACTTGCGGGAAAAGTATAGTACGTGTTGCCTTCATACGTTCCCCAAAAATTGTCAGTATTTCTTTTGTAGTCAATTTCACTGGACAGAGTTGCCCCCAGAAAAAATCCTGCACGCAAACTTTCGGTAGCCCGGTAGTTTATACCAATGCCTAAACAGTGGATGTCAGCTGTAGCCACTCCCTTTCCATCTATGGTTTCATTGTCTGCGGAGAGGCCATCGTAAACATAGTTATAGAAAAATCCCACACCCAGGTGGGTTGAAAAATTAAAGGATGTTTTAACGGACAATAGCGTTACACTTGATGGTGGAATCACACCTGTAACTTCAAGATCAAAATGTTTTGAATAAAAATATAAACCCGGCGAAATTCCGGCTATACCGCTGCTTGGGTTGGCATCAGAATTATTGAACACATATCCTGAACCTAAGCGTATGCCATATTTGTTTTTTGAAATTTCTTTTTCAACTGTTAGTTTGCTGTACCCCTCCTTGCTTGTTCCACTTAATTGGTAGGCAAGGCTTTCCAGTCTCTCTTCAATGTTTTCTATATCTTTCAGGCTGATGCTCCCGCTTGTAATAATTTCACCGGTTTCAGTTTTAATCAATCGGCCACTTATTTTTATTTTTGAACCGATCTTCATTAATGAACCCGTTACTATTCCTTCTACGCCATAAATTTTTCCTAATTCTACTGCTGTTTCTTCATCTATAATCCCTGTGGTTTGTAGTTTTTGTTCTTTTAGCACTTTTTTTTGCAGAATTCTCTCTGTGAGCTTATATTTTCCTATTTGTGCAAGATGCGACACAAGCATTTCCGGCACTATAATGCCGGCGTTTTCGAGCCCTATGTTATTTTTTTCTTCAAATTCTATTATCCCAACATTGATTTTTTGTTGAGCTTGAATATGCAGGCTCAAAATACATATTAAAACTGTTGACAGGAGGTAGTTTTTCATCTGTTTATATTTTTGATTTAAAAAAGTTACAAAATATTTTATAATAGATCAAATATTTCCAGGTTTGTTTGTGGGTTGGTAGTCAATATCTTGTGTTACGTTTTGTAGGAGATAAACATTTACTAATTTCTTAACATATTTTTCGTATCTTTTTGTGAATGGTAGCGTAAAGTAATTTGTAACCAATAAATTATGCCCTATGAGAAAAATCAGACAAATCATTACAGCAATGTTGGCTGTTTCTCTACTTTTTGCGTTTACAGCCTGCGATAATGAAGATGAAAACACAGAAGAAGTTACTGAATCTGCCTTCCCCGAAAGATTTAAAGTGGATATTCCAAGCTCCATTTCACAGGTTTCTGAGGCGAAAACTGACAAAGATGAATTATCTGGCGATGATATTTATACCCATCTTACTACTTTTATTGCCATTGGCGAAGCTTCAGCTGAGTTAGTAGAAGAAATAATGCTGGCTATATCAACATTTGGTCTTAATAATGAGATGGATATTACCTACACAAGTGATGATGATGGCCGCGATAAGCATATGGTCGTAGTTAGTAATGCTACTTTTGAAGGAAAAACATTTGAATATCAATTAACTGTTACCGATGAATTAAGTGAGAGTGAAGAGGATGGAGGAAAAGCCATGCAGGTTTTCTGGAATGCAAATCCAATTGACGGAATTGCCATTTTAAAACCATACAATATTGATCGTGAAAATAATGAAGGCATGGAAGTGATGTATCGCATTGATTACAGTGAAACTGGCGCAAACGGTTACGATGCCGAAATGACTGTCTATATTGCCAACTATCCAATGGTTGACCCTTCTGTTGATCCATATTGCATAAACCATCTGAAAATGTTTGCCGGAAAAAAAGGAAACCAGATTGATGTTTACGGTAACTCAAATCATCCCAATGCCATTTTCTTTACCGATGATACCGGGTTTAACTGGGCATTTGCTGCCAGTAGCGATGAAACACTCAATATTGCAGTAGCCGAAGTTGGTTTACCACCCTGTACGCTGGATGCCAGCGATCGTGAAACTATTTTAGGAACCTATTCGATGCATGATGTGTTTGAGGAGCAAATATATGAAGAGTACCCGGAAGCAGACAGTGCATTTGTTGCGCAATATCTTGCAGATACAAATCCCCCGGGCTTTTTCGATGAATCCGGGTTTATTGCCAGCGAAACAGCTCCATCTGATGCTTATGGCGACATTAAAGCTGCAATTCAGGAGCTTACACCGTATAATCCGAGTCAAATTAATACGCTAACAGTTGAATTTAAATAGATTGTAAGAATAATAATGAAAATTATAAACACCAGGTTTCCGAATTAAATCAACAGATGACCGGAGCCCTGGTGTTTTTTTGTATGAGTTGTGAATATTGAGATATCAAAAGCTCACACCGATAGTAATACTTGTCAAACCCGCTGAATATTCCTCCTCCCAATAGCTCCAGTAACCACTGTAACTATAATCTGTTCCAATTTTGGAATTTAACCTGTTGTAGTTTAACTCCAGGCAAAGCCATTTGAATGCTACAATTCCTGCACTTAAACCAAAATAATAACCTCCCGATGTATAAGATTCTGAATACCGGTCATTAGGATACATGATTTCTTCGCCTGCATCAAAAAAAGTAAAGCCGTTATCAATTTTTACATAAGGAATAAATTTGTGATGAACCGGGAAATTGTACTTCAATGAAAGAAAAAGCGGCCACCAATAAAGGCTTGAAGTATAGTAACCTCCATAGGTCCAAAGCCAGCCAATATCGGGGTCATCAGTACGAACATGATGAAAACCAAATCCGAGACCAACACCAATATTTTCCATGTAGCTTATTGTGCGAAACGGGAATAAATGAGCTTCAAGAAAAATGGGCGGAATTCCTATTTTCATATCATAATCGTTGAACCCTTCTACAGATTTCATTATTACTAACCCGGTTTGAGCTGAAAAATCAAATTTATTGTTGAATTGTGCTGAAGTTATTTGTGATATGACAAACATAAGAATGGCAAGTGAAATCAATTGTTTTTTCATGATGCTGATTTTTAGTTAGTTCAATCTACCTTACATCGTCTTAATAGTGCGGCTGGTAAAGTATACCGTTTTTCCTCAGAAAACCTGTATGCTTGCGTAAAAGTTGTTGGCTGTCAGTATAGTATATTCAAATTTACAACGATTATCATTACGTGTCAACTTTTTTAATCAGAAGTTTGTACTTTTGTACCCGATTATGAAGATTAAACAACTGTTTGAAAAGCAAAAAAAGACCTTTTCCTTTGAATTTTTTCCTCCAAAGGACTATTTAACTGCTGTTAAGTTTGGAATTAACGCAGGTCAGCTAATGAACCTGAACCCGTCATTTGTCTCCATAACATACGGTGCAGGTGGGTCTTCACGCGATCATACATTCGACCTGGTAAGTTTCTTTCACAATGAATTGAATTTTACCTGTATGGCGCATTATACAGTATTGAACGCTACAAAAGAGAAAATTGCTTATGATATGCGCACTTTGCAGGATATGGGCGTTGAAAATGTAATGCTGCTACGTGGCGATCCACCCAAAGGAAGTACATCGTTCCCCAAAAATCCCGATGGGTTTAATCATGCTTCCGACTTAATTTCTTTCGTAAAACAGCATTTTGATTTTTGTGTCGGAGCAGCCGCATATCCAGAAAAACACATCGAGGCGAGCTCAATGGAAAAAGACCTGATCAACCTTAAGAAAAAAGTCGATGCCGGAGCTGACTTCTTTGTTACGCAAATGTTTTTCGATAACCGATATTACTGGGAGTTTGTTAATAAAGTCCTGCAAAAAGGAATTTATCATCGCATTATTCCCGGTATAATACCAATAACAAGCTATACGCAAGTCAAACGTTTTGCAGAAATAAGTGGCGCCACCATTCCTTCGCATATTGCTCAAGCACTGGAGACTGCCGGTGGCAATAAAAAGGAAATATATAAACGAGGACTTGAGTTTGCTCAAAAACAAAGCATAGAGTTGCTGGAGAATGATGCCCCGGGCATTCATGTATTTACACTCAATAAGTCGAGGGCAGCCATTGAATTGTATAATTATATTCCCAATATCTACAAATAGCTAACACAGCTCCATAATTTTTTTCAGTGGAGCTTAGCACAATTTGGTAAGTTTATTGTTG
>CAYPSX010000187.1:0-7887 GCA_964413185.1 uncultured Bacteroidales bacterium | reverse complement strand
GTCATGTAAGCTTCATCGAACGGAAATTTTTCTTTTTGAAGTTCATCAATTTGTTGAAGTTCGCCAAGCGGTTTATCAAGCACGGGTAGTGTCTTATCCGAAAGCGTTGCCATGTAATCTAAATGTAAAAACGATCTGTCGGAATGTTCAAAATTGTACCGCGCAATAAATCCATCCCAATTCACCATAGATGATAAAACAAGCACAATAAACACCGCCAGTGCATTGATGCGAAAGAGGTAAAATGCCGATTTTCTGTTTTTTACTTTCCACAGCACACTAAACAAGCCAAAAAGTGTCAATATTAGAAAGATAATCACGCCTATTCTGCCATAAGCCATATTAAAATAACTGATGTACCAAAAGTTGCGTATGGCAACTGAAATGGCGAGTACTGCATTTTGCGCCAGCCATGCATAACTCAGGTATTTCAGCAAATGGTTTCTATTGTAAAAGTTCAGGTTGCCGCGAAAAAAGAACAGTACAATAAAAATGGAAATGAGGATGGAAACAATCAGCAAATACGTTCCTTCGTGCACAAATTGTTTCAGGTACTGGCCTTCCCATTCAAAGTTGAACCACACCCAGTTAATATCTATCACATTAACAATCAGTAAAATAATATTCAAAATAGCCAATAAAAACAAACCGGCCTTATACTCGTTTCTCAAATCAGTCAGCTTAAAACCTAATGAACGTTTTTTCCGTTTCCGCACAAGGTTGTCGGTCGATTGATTGTTCACCTCCACAATGGTTTTTTCTACAAAACGGAACACGTAAATATTGGCAACGATTAATCCTAAAATGATGGTAAACAAAATGGAAAAATCAAGGTCTTTAATGGCATTCCATACACCATCACCAATAAAAGACATAAAATCGCCTATAATGCCGTCGAAAACCGGGTTTGACTTCCGGTAAATAAAAATAAAAACGAAAATAATTAACAGAGGGATAATAAAAATGCGGCTTTTCCGGAAAAAACGAGCTGCTTTCCTGTCTTGCATATTTTTCCCGGACAATGCTTTAAAAAAATCGCGCTGCGCATACAGCATATTCACAAAGGCCAGTCCGTAGCCATAAATCAGGGTTTTTACTTTCGGGAAAATGGCAACACCGGCCAGCAAAATCATTGCGAAAACGTTCATTGTAATGGTAAAAGCTGAATGCACAAGCACCACGGCAGCAGATGTTAAAACCACAGCAAGCACTGATATTACGGGTATATGCCCGCGGAAGACAACGCGCTTAGTTATCAGTAAATAAATAAGCAGGGCCATTTCGCAAATAAAAAAATTGATTCCGGCGGTTTGCTGGTGAAATACAAAAGTGAACAAGAAAGTAAGGCCAAATACAGCAATGAGTGATGATGTTTTTTTCATGGAGAAATGTTTTTATCAGAAACGCAACACCAACAATGAATATTGCAAATACGATTATAAAATGCCAAAACATTTATTTTGGCGCAACTATCATCACGTCAAACATAGTCTGGGATCACTTTAGAGAGTTGTGGGTTAATCAATCCGCATAATCCGCGTTCTATTTTCTTAAAAAATACCATTTATAAAAAGTCCGCAATTTTTACAACTGATTCGAAAAAAGCGAAGCAGAAAACAATTACCCGGGTGCAGCAAGTGTTATCAAATAGTTGCTAACCGGGCCATAATGGAACGCCACCTTCCCGCCTTCTTCCAGCGAATTGAAAAGATGCTCATCGATTTTTATTCAAAAAATACTGCTGTTTTATCCGGTTTTCTGTAAATTGTAGGCTCATTTACAAATCAAAAAGCCAACTGCCATGAAACGATTCATTAGCTTAGTACTGGTTCTGCTCACAACAGCGACTGTTTTTGCACAAGCCCCGGAATGGACCGATTTTGAAAAATGTAAAAAAGTATATCCATCGGCATTTTACTACACAGCGTTTATTGAAAACAGCTACGAGCGCAAGCAAAATCCTGAAGATTTGATGGATGAGATGAAAAAACGAGCATCGCTGCAACTCAGTTCGAGCATAAAAGTGAGAGTGCAAGGACTCACAACCAATGTAATAGAAGAAACAGAAAAAGAATACCAGTCATACTTCAGGCAGGCAGCCACATCATACACTAACGTAGAGCTTGTTGGCTTAAAATACGAGACGTATATTGATGAAAAAGACCGCAAGGTATATGTGCTGGCCAAAGTGAAAAAACGCGACCTGAACAATTACTATTTAAAACAATTGAAAAGCAAAATGGCCGGTATTGGTCAACAAATAGACAAAGCCCAAAAATTCATCGCCTCAGCAAACCAAACCGAAGCGCAAAAAGCTTATGCAGAAGCAGAATCGCTGGTGCGCGAATGCGAATCGTTTCAATCGTTATTAATGGCAATGGGCAAGGCATCGGGCGACCAACTGGCCATTAATGAGCTCAAAGGACACAACAAGCAGCTCAATGAGCTTCAACTGGCCCTAAAAAGCAGTGAAAACCGCTCGGTAAGCGATTTAGCCAACTTTCTGGCCACCACAATGGTTAAAAAAATCCCGGAAAACAGCGCTTTAAAAATTTCGTACATAACGTATGGCGACACTAAAATGCCCAGTATATTCTCGCGTCGTTTTGCCGATGCCATAACACAATCTTTAAGCCGAAAAGGCAACTACAACATTGTAGAAAAAGCCGGGGACAATACCTACGTAATTCACGGCACATACTGGGAAGCAGACAACAATCTCCGCGTATCAATTATTGCGCAGGATGAAAAAGGTAAAGTATTGGCTGCTGCAAGCGACATCATCTCCAAAACACAATTAAAAAACGATAACATTTCCTACAAAGCTGAGAACTTTCAGGATGCTTACAGCAGACAGCAAGCTTTTCGCAAAGATGAAGTGGTGAGCAGCGATTTATTAGCCGAAGTTTGGACCAACAAAGGCGATGAAAACCTGCTTTTTGAAGAAGGCGAAAAAATGAAACTCTTTGTGCGGGTGAACATACCGGCCTATTTGCGCGTAATTTACTACATGGCCGACGGCTCCAAAGTGCTTTTGCTCGATAATTATTACATCGACCAAACCAAAGTGAACAAAGTAATTGAAATTCCCGACGAGTTTGAATGTGCAGCACCTTTTGGCTACGAAACCATGCAACTCAGTGCACAAACCAAGGCTTTTAAACCGCTTAACACTGAGAAAAAATATGGTTACGATTTTATTGTGCAGGATACAAAAGCCATTGTGGCCAATACACGCGGCTTCAAAAAGGTAACCAATAAAGATAAATCGGCTGAGATGCGGTTGAATTTTACAACAGTGGCCAAATAATCGGTAATGACAAAAATAAGCTTCATTCTCACATTTTTACTTCTGTTTTTTTTATCAGGATGCACAAAACCCGATAAACCCGAACCCGTGCATCGACAAATGCAAGTAACGGCCACGGCATACAATTCACTGGTCGGGCAAACCCTTGGGCACCCGGCTGAAGCTGCCTGGGGCGACACGCTCAAGCCGGGCATGAAAGCCATTGCTGTTTCACGCGACCTCATCGACTCGGGCCTCACCTACCGCACAAAAGTAACTATTGACGGGCTTCCCGATACATTTTTAGTGCTCGACAAAATGAATCGTCGCTGGAAAAAGAAAATCGACATTTACATGGGCACATCGCGGCAAAATGCACTCAACTGGGGCAATAAAAAAGTTACCATTCACTGGACAGAAAAACCGGAAAACAAACCTGACTCCACTGTAAAATAATTGTATATTTACCAGCTAACAATTTGAAATAAGAGAAAAAACAAAAGATCACATAAAGAACTTTAAGTCAACACATTGAGAAAACATTAGTTGAATAAATCATTCTATGAACAAAGAAACCATTTACTACTTAGTTTTAGTAGTTTCCACATTGGCTGGTGCCATTGTGCTCGCATTTATAATGCGAAAACTTCTCTCTATTTTCATAAAAAGATATGCGAAACGATTAAAAGCCGATCCTACCAACTTTGCATTTATTAAAAATTCAGTAGGATTTATCGTTTATGTTGCAGCGTTTGTTTTTATCTTTTACAAAATTCCCCACTTAAGATCGTACGGAAAAGCACTTTTTGCGGGCGCCGGATTACTTACCGTTGTGGTTGGTTTTGCATCGCAAAAAGCACTGGCCAACATCATTAGCGGTATTTTTATATTGATGTTCAAACCCTTCAAAATGGAAGACGTAATTGAATTTAAAGACGGTCAAAAAGGTGTTGTAGAAGAAATTACACTACGCCACACCATCATTAAAGATTATGAAAACCGTCGCATTATTATTCCCAACAGCATTATTAGCGAAGAAACCATTATCAACAGCGATATTCAGGATGAGCGGATTCGCAAACATATTACGTTTTCCATCAGCTACGATTCAGACATCGATAAGGCCATGGAAATTATTCGCGACGAAGCGCAAAATCACCCATTGGCAATCGACAACAGAGATGAAGCAGAAAAACAAGAGAATCTGCCATTTGTTGTAATTCGTGTGATAGCCCTGTCTGATTTTTCTGTAGACCTGAAGGCTTACGTTTGGTGTGATGGTAACGATAACGCTTTTGTGCTCAAATGCGACCTGCTGAAATCAGTAAAACAACGCTTTGACAAAGAAGGAATTGAGATCCCGTTCCCTCATCGCACCATTGTTTATAAAAAAGATTTAAATAAAACATAAACTACCTGATAAACAGAAACATGCAAAAATTCACAAAAGCCATAGTTCGCCAACCCGGAAAAAATTTCGCAAATGGAATAACATCATCACAGCTGGGAAAACCAGACTTCAAAAAAGCACTGCAACAACACGAGCAGTATTGTCTTGCACTTTCAAAATGCGGAGTTGAAGTAACTGTATTGGAAGCCGACGAAAATTACCCCGATGGCTGCTTTGTAGAAGATACGGCTGTAGTGCTACCCGAAGCTGCCATCATTACAAAACCGGGAGATGAAGCAAGGCTTGGCGAAGAAAAAGCCATTGCAGAAGTTTTGGCCAAAAATAAACCCACAGAAGAGATAAAACTCCCCGGGAACCTCGACGGCGGCGACATTATGCGTGTCGAAAACCACTTCTACATTGGCATATCGGCACGTACAAATAAAGCCGGAGCCGAACAATTAACCCAATTTTTATCCAAACATGGCTACACTGTATCGCAAATAGCCGTAAAAACCGTATTGCACCTCAAAACAGGCATCACTTACCTGGAAAACAACAATTTTATAGCCATCGATGAATTTGCAAGCAAATTTTCGGGCAGCAACGTTATTCAACTCGAAGAAGATGAATTTTATAGCGCCAATTGTCTGAAGGTGAACGACAGGCTACTCATTCCCAAAGGTTTTCCAAAAGCAAAGCGCAAAATTACAGACCTCGGCTATAATATTATTGAAATCGAGATGAGTGAATTCCGCAAAATGGATGGCGGATTGACATGCTTATCGTTGCTGTATTAATCTAGAAGATTGCAGCGGCTTTCGCTGTTCATCAACCGTTGCTACCAATATATCATCCCGCCGGGATTTTTTATTACGGAACCCAACGCCGGTAGGCGTGGCATATCGGTAGCCCGGTTAATAACAAGAATAACAAAACTCCGTAGGAGTGGGATAAAAAAAGGCAAATCTGCGTTCCATAAATCGAAATTCCTAATAGAAACGCCCGGTTGAATTATTCCTTTTTGTCCAATTTCATTGTTCCGAAATATGGGCTAAAGCCCGCAAACTTCCCGAAAACATTACCCGGCCAGAAATGACCGGGCTATTGATCGTTTCCAATTCAAAAATCTACAAATTATCTACAAAATTCTTTTTTATCTTCGTTGAATGTTTAAAATAACAGAAACCCGGTGAAAATATTAATAATTGAAGATAACCTGCAACTTGCTGCAGATATTGAAGAATATTTGCAGGAACAGCGATTTGTTACTTCTCATGCAAAAACCTTTCAAGAAGCATCTGAAAAAACCGAACTTTACAAATACGACCTCATTGTGCTTGATTTGGGTTTGCCCGATGGCGATGGCATGGACTTGTTGCAGGAAATAAAGAAACACCAAGCGGAAACCGGTATCGTTATACTTACAGCAAAGCATGCGCTGGAATACAAACTCAAAGGTCTGGAGCAGGGCGCAGACGACTACCTGACCAAACCATTCCATCTGGCAGAACTTAACGCCCGTATACGAACAATTCTTCGAAGAAAATTTGAATACACCGACAATACGTTAAAAATTAGCGAATTAGAAATAAACCTGAATGCAGCAGAGGTAAGTATTAATCAAAAAAACCTTAATCTGACACACAAAGAATATGATCTATTGCTGTTTTTTACAAACAATAAAAACAAATTACTAACCAAAGAAACCATTGCCGAACATTTATGGGGCGACCATGCCGACCAGGCTGATAATTTCAACTTTGTTTATAACCATATAAAAAATTTACGGCGAAAAATTATCAAAGCAGGCGCACCCGACTATATAAAATCCATGTACGGAATGGGATACAAATTTATAACTGAGGCATAATAATGAAACGAAAATACAGTATACTAAGCAAAGTCGGAATTTTTTACCTGTTATTCACACTGGTATCATTCCTCATTAGCGGGCTGATTTTACAAAGCGAGGCCAACTGGCACATAAAAGAAATTCTTGAAAAAAAGCTGGAACAGCGTGAGGGATGGATCAAAAAACTCATTGAACACAAACCCGAACGACTAAAAAAAATAGATTTCGTTCAGGTAACCCGAATAAAACAAATTCCAGATCAAATTTTGCCGGTTTATACCGACACCATCAAAAAGAACAGCGATTCTGATCGCAAAGAAATTCACAGAAAAAGAACCAACTACGCAACCATTAACGGCCAAAACTATAAAATCGAAATCACAAAATCAGCAGAAGAGCTTTACCGCTACAAAGATGATATTTTTGAAGTCATCATTCCCGTTTTTATCATACTCTCCCTCGTTATTATATTGTTCAACTACCTGTTTTCAGGGTATTTATTTGCGCCGTTTAAATTCATCATGAAACAAATGGCCGCTTACAACATAACCAATAAAAAACCAACAAAGCAAAAACAAACCAATACAAAAGAATTTGACCAGTTGCAACAATTGTTTACGAGCATGCAAAACCGCATTTCAAAAGACTATCAACAATTAAAAAACTACACCGAAAACATGTCGCACGAACTGCAAACGCCCTTGAGCATTATCCGGAATAAAGCTGAGCAATTACTCTCAAACGAGAATTTAAGTAGTGCGCAGGCCGAAAAACTTAAAACAATTTACAAAGAAACCAAACAACTATCGAGGCTCGGAAGTCTGCTGAACCTCATTACAAAAATTGATAACCGTGAATTTGCAAACATTCAGGAAATACAATCCAAACCGTTTATAGAAGAACAAATTGAAAAAGCCCGGGAATTTGCAGCCAACCGCAACCTTCAAATACAAACAAATTTAGACAACCGGCACAACATCAAAATAGATCCGGGTTTATTTGAAATAATGATCCGGAACCTGCTAAAAAATGCGGTTTATTATGCAGATGAAAACTCAACCATCGAAATATCAACAACGCAAAATGCTTTAACTATTGCCAACCAGGGTGTTCCCCTGCCCTTCGACTCCAAAGAAATATTCAATCGGTTCAAACGTGGCGATAATTCAAAATCGCTGGGGCTCGGCTTAGCCATTGTGAAACAAATTTGCACGGTAAACAATTTATCAATCCATTATAAATGGGAAGATAATCAACACAAATTCACCATCACAAACCCGAATTGTACGGCAAGATAAAATCCAACGCCATTAGGCGTGGCATATCGGCAGCCCGGCTGATAACCCGAACGAC
>CAYPSX010000186.1:5207-7895 GCA_964413185.1 uncultured Bacteroidales bacterium | reverse complement strand
AGCTCTTTGGAGAAGAACCGAACAAGGATTTATTGCTTGACTTTTTGAACGAATTGCTTAAGGAAGAACAAGGGGAAATTATTGACTTGACTTATCTAAAAAACGAACATCTTGGCACATCGGATATCGACCGAAAAGCGATATTTGACCTATATTGCGAAAATGGAAAAGGCGAAAAATTTATTGTTGAACTTCAAAAATCAAAACAAAACTTTTTTAAAGATAGAAACGTTTATTATTCGACTTTTCCAATTAGGGAACAAGCCAAACGAGCAGATTGGAACTACGAATTGAAAGCAGTTTACACAATTGCCATTCTGGACTTCGTTTTCAGTGAGGACAAAAACGATCCAAATAAGTTTCGTTACGACATTAAATTGATTGATCAGGAAACCCAAAAGGTTTTTTACGATAAACTGACATTCATTTATCTTGAAATGCCTAAGTTTAACAAAACGGTTGACCAACTGGAAACACGATTTGATAAATGGCTTTACTTAATCCGAAATCTTAACCGACTTGATAAAATTCCAGAAAAACTAAAAGAGCGGATTTTTGAAAAAACATTTGAAGTTGCTGAGATTGCAAAATTCACACCTGATCAAGTACGATCTTATGAAGACAGTTTGAAATATTACCGTGATTTGAAGAATTCATTGGATACAGCAAAAGAAGAAGGCCTTACTGAGGGACTTGAAAAAGTTGCGTTAAAAGCTTTGAAATTAGGGAAATCGATTTCTGAAATAGCTGAATTGACAGGATTAAAAGAAGAGCAAATAGAAAAGTTGAGATAATTACGCCACTTAACAGCGGTTCATAAAGCAAAGGCGGCATGTGCGTTTCGCTGGTTCTGAGTTTTTTTAACACCGCCAAAACTTCGTTTTGACGTTAAAAGATGTACATTTGTTAAATAAAGTTTTGGCTCTGTGGAGTTTGAAAGGTCTTTTCAGGTAAGGCCTTCGCTTCATAACCGCGAACGCTATGCCCAATATTGCGAAACGAGAATGATTAATATTAAAAAAATGAAAAAAATATTGTATATACAATATATACTATGTATATTTGCAGTACATATTGTAACATAAAGATGGCTGCAGGTCTATCTGCAGGACATGAGATAAAAACAAAAAAAACACAGATAAAGAGCTATCCTGATTAGTTGATAGCTCTTATTTTTTTATATAAAGTTACATAATTAAAATAAAACAATATGGCTTACCGTTCTGAACTTTTCTCTTTTGCATATATTCCAAATTATGACAATGCAATTAGATATTTAGCAGAAACCTTAGCATCCCAAGAAGAATGGGATTATACAGATTCTCAAACCAAAACCTATTCGATTCTTAAAAATTATCTTGAATTTACTTTCCGAAAATTAAAAAAAGAAGGAAAAGTTGCTTATACTTCAGACAACAAGTACGCATGTTTTAATACAGGACTGGTAACAAATAACCTTGAAGATATATTTGCATATTTTGAAGAATATAGGAAACCAAGACCTGGCACAACTACACCATTTTGCTTCAAAGCATTTCTAAAAGAGAGTGACAACAATATTCTCAGGAATTTTTATGAGAATATTCCAGAAATAGCAAACTTTTTCGAAAAACCAGCACTTTTGATTTTTAATCCTAAGTGCAGGCTAATTCCTGATATTGACCATATTATTCAAGATAATATATCAAGATTCCCGGAGCATTTACAAGGAGCAGGTGGTGGAGAATTACGAAGACAACTTGTTGGCGCTATAGATGAAGTTCGTAAAAAAGTACGGACAAATTATAAAATAGCGGTACCTCAGTATTATGATGGTAAAATACAATTACTCCTTCCTTTGTGCTTGACGGCTGGTTCTCCAAATCCTGATTTAGCATTGGTTGTCCATAAGCTGAATGAAGAAACTTATACTGCAAGAACTTGCTTGACTTTAAAAATGGCTTATAATAATGCAAGACTAATTGTTAAACCACAGAGTAATTGGCTGAAACCATAAAATACTGGGCACACACCGCGTAGAAAGAGCATGCCTTGTGATATTTTGTTAAGTTGCTGGAAAGTTGTTACTTTGGAGGAGTAAAAAGCGTAGAGCTGTTGCCATGTTGGCACGACTCTTTATACGCACACGCTATGCCGTAATTACTTTGCATTTCACGAAACAAATCCCCTGGACAAAAAATCAATACTTGTTTGTTGCTAATTGAAAATAAATTTGCATATTTCGGCTTTTTCAAAAGCTTTGAATCAAGTGTTTGATGAATGCTCATAGGCAAATAAAACATACAGCGTACGGGTGAAACTTTCGTTTTAACTGCAAAGGCTAAATTAAAACAAAGTTTTGTATCCGTGGCAAATTTCAAGGTCATTACAAGAAAAACTTTGTACTCCTTCGCCTCAACAATTATGCAATATCGAAATACTTAAAACAAAAATTATAATGAGAATAAACAAAAACATACTTCTAATTTTAAAAACATACATACTGGTATTATCAATATTTACAATTTACAGGATAATACTTTTTGTCACTGAATTAGACCGCGTTGACTTTGCTCAGGTTTCGAATTGGACTATTATTCAGTCGTTTATAATGGGTGTAAGATTTGATATTGTTATATCCGGATATATACTCTTTTTTCCCGCTGCATTTTTATTGTTGCAAGATATATTAGGTTTTCAAAAAATAAT
>CAYPSX010000186.1:0-5197 GCA_964413185.1 uncultured Bacteroidales bacterium | reverse complement strand
TTTTAGAACTGCTTAAGCGAAAATTAACTCCTTGGAAATTGGGGGTTTGGTTTTCAAAAAATAATAATAAGAAAAATCATATTTTATTTACTTTTTATAGTATTTACCGTTGCATTCATAATATCAGCAGCAGATATTCCATATTTCAACCAGTTTTATGACCGGTTTTCAATTGGAGCATTTGAATGGATAGAAAACTATGATTTTGTTGTGTCTATGATTATGCAAGAACCAAAGTATTTTCTATTTTTTATACCTTTTATTATTCTTGAAGTAGTTTTCTTTATTCTGTTAAAAAAAATCCTCTTTGCTAAAGCACAAAAGCAAGTTAAAATCAACCTATACTTTAATATTTTTATCTCACTTGTTTTTTTATTCTTAATTTTTGTTGGAATGAGGGGACGAGTTCAAAAAAAGTCTCCTATACGTGTTGGAACTGCCTACTTTTGTGAAAATAGTTTTTTAAATAAATTGGGACTTAATCCGGTTTTTACATTTATGCGCAGTTATATAGATAGTAAAGACAGTAGAAATGCAGTAATTAACCTTATGGATAAGAAAAAAGCCATAAAAAACGTGCAATCATATTTAAATATCGATACAACAAAATATAAATCGCCTATTGCCAGACGAATTGAACCCGATACAGTACTTGAAACAAAACCAAATATTGTTCTTGTTCTTATGGAAAGTATGAGTGCTGCAAAAATGGAAAGACATGGCAACAAAAATCATTTAACCCCATTTTTAGACAGTCTGGCAAATAATGCTATTTATTTTGAAAATGTCTATACAACTGGAAAACATACTTTTAATGGTATATTTAGTACATTATTTTCATTTCCTGCTATATTTCGCCAACATTCAATGAAACAAATTAAACTGTATGATGGAATAAGCAGGGTACTGCTAAAAAATGGATATTCAACAACTTATTTCACTACTCACGACAGCCAGTTTGACAATGTCGAAGGTTTTTTAAGAGCAAATGGCTTTCAAAACATAATTAGTCAATCAGATTACCCGCTAAAAGAAATTAAAACAACATTAGGCGTACCTGATGATTATATGTTCAGGTATTCAATCCCCAAAATAAACGAACTGGCCAGTGAAAACAAACCGTTTTTTGTTACACTCATGACAGCAAGCGACCATGGACCATACTATATTCCAAATTACTTTAACCCCAAATCAAAAAAAATAAAACAACAAATAACTGAATATGCTGATTGGTCGATAAAAAAATTCATGTCGCTAAGTGCAAAACAAAAATGGTTCAATGAAACAATCTTTGTGTTTGTCGCTGACCATGGAGCACCGCTTAATGCAGTATATGATATTTCTCTTAATTATTTTCACACCCCTCTTATCTTTTATGCCCCTAAAATCATCCACTCCAACCAGGTAATTAGTAAAATAGGCAGTCAGCTTGATATTTTCCCAACCATTATGGGATTAATAAAGCAACCATATATCAATAATTCATTTGGAATTGATTTGTTAAAAGAAAAAAGAAAGTATGCAATTATAAATGATGATGATAAAATCGGCATAATTGATACAACATACTTTTGTATACTAAAAAGAAATGAAGAAAAATTAAAACTCTATAAATACAGGGAAAAGGATAGAACAAATTATTTTGAACAAAAAAGAAAGAAAGCCAATGACATGGCAGAATATGCAAAATCAGTATTGCAGACTTTTCAGGAAATGATATTAAACGGACAAACAATATTATAACGGTCATTTTTTTATATTGTCGCCGTTTATTAAAGTTTTTTGTTACCTCCCGGGAAATCAAAATGACGACTACAGCCGGCTACGCCGCAAGAATATTCCTTTACTCATCGGCTCCTGTTTTATGCCGTCGGCAAGTACAATTTCGCCTTTTTTAATGAGCCAGCTAATTTTTCCGCGGGTTTCAAATCCTTCGTAAATATTCAAATCGCTATGCTGATGATGGGTTTTCGCACTAATGCGTTCTTTCTGATGGGGATCCCAAACAAACAAATCAGCATCGGAACCTACTTCGAGCGTTCCTTTTTGTGGATATAAACCGAAAATTCTGGCGGGTTGCGTGCAAGCCACATCTACAATTTGGGGCAAATCGAGGTTTCTCACAGCCACACCGTAGGTTAAAAGCAACGGAACTCTGTGCTCAATACTTCCGGCGCCGTTGGAGATTTTGCGAAAATCATCTGCCCCTGCTCTTTTTTGTTCGAGCATAAACGGACAATGATCGGTTCCAACTGTACTGATTACATTAGTTTTTAATGAATCCCATAGTGCCTGAATATCAGACTGTTTCCTCAACGGCGGACTAATCACATATTTTGCTGTTTCATCGAAAGAACCGCTATATTTTGAGTCATCAAGCAACAGGTAATGCGGACAGGTTTCTGCCCAGACTTTTTGCCCGTTTTGTTGCGCTTCCGCTATATGCTCAACGGCTTCCTTAGTGGAAACATGGACAATATACAGCGGACAATTAGCATTGCCGGCCATCTCAATAACTTTTTTTACAGCATCAGCTTCGGTGTAGTTTGGCCGGGTTTGTGCATGTGCAGCAGGCTCCGTATTCCCTTCAGCAACAGCCTTGTCGCGCATCACATCTATTTCATCGCCCATTTCGGCATGTACAGTAACCATGCCGCCGTGTTTTGCCACGCTACGAAGCACGTTTTCTATTTCAATATCCTCAAGACCCACAGCCTTTTTATAGGCCATGTAAATTTTAAACGAAGTAATTCCGCGCTCTATGCACGCGGCAATTTCCTGATCCATAGTTTCTCGCCACTCGATGGGGCTTACATGAAACGAATAGTCCACATACGACTTTTCTGCTTCGTTCATGCGTTTCTCGAGCGCATCAACCAGCGACTGGCCGGGTTGCGGCGTTACAAAATCAATAATAGTGGTTGTTCCGCCATAAATTGCGGCTATACTTCCAGTATCAAAATCGTCTGAAGAAAAACCCGCAGGCGTTGGCAGGTGCATGTGCACATGCGGATCAACACCACCCGGTAAAATATATTTACCTTCAGCATCAATAACATAATCGGCTGGCCTGAAATAAGTGCCAATGGCAACTACCTTCCCGTTTTCAACCCACAGATCATCAACACCCTCTTTTTCAGCAGTTACAATTGTTCCATTTTTAATTTGAATAATCATATTCAAATATTTTTTTCGAGTTTTTTAGAGCACGTTCCATCTTCTTGTTCTTCAAATCCCAGCTTTTTCAGATAGTTGAAATACTTTTCACTCTTGGCATCGGCCACAACAGTTTCAAACCCTTCTTCAAGAAAATATTTGCGCAAATGGGTATAAATGTACCTTCCGTTTTTGAAATCGCGATATTTCGGCCCCACATAGTCCAACCCTACGTGAAGCACATTATTGTCTTCCCGGTGGGCAAGAAACAAACCGGCAACTTGCATATCTCGCAGAATAAAGAAACTTACGGTATTCATTTCAGCATCGTATTTAAAACCGGGAAAGAAACGCTGGATTTCATTTTCGTGAAACTGAAGGTAGCGAAGCAAATATTTGTTATTCGGACGCACTTCGAGTGTTTCAAAAACCTCTTCTTTGCTGAAAATAAGGTACAAAAAATAAAGGTCGACAAGTACAATAAACAAGTTCATAAATCCAACGGGCAAAGCACCAATCAGAAAACCATAAAGCGAAAATGTAGCTGCCCCCACAAGATTGACAACCCTGAATTTTACAATTGAGCTCATTGTCATGGATATGGCTATAATCACCGAAGCCGCGTATCCAATCCATTCTAAAATATTAATTTCCATTTGATAAATTTTTTACAAAGATGAGAAAAAGTAAGGAATTTTTGTCAAAAACATTTCATTTCTAAGTTCTTAATAAAAAAGATCATAGTCCTGTTTATTTATTAACTTGTTTGAAGTCAAAAAGTTTGTACATTTATCCATCAATCAGGAAAAAAAGAAATGAACACATTCGGAAGAATCTTCAGAATAAGCATATTTGGCGAATCGCACGGAAAATCTGTAGGCATAACCATTGATGGATGCCCGGCAGGTATTGATTTGTGCGAAGATGACTTTGCGCACGACTTAAACCGGCGAAAAAGCGGCGCCAAAGGAACCACGCCACGTACAGAGAGCGACAAACCCGATATTATCAGCGGCGTATTCAATGGGAAAACCAGCGGAGCACCACTAACAATTGTTTTTGAAAACACCAATACACGCTCAAAAGACTACAATAAACTAAAAGTAACGCCCCGCCCCGGCCATGCCGACTTTACATCTGCTAAAAAGTTTGGCGGTTACGCCGATTATACCGGCGGCGGTCATTTCTCCGGCCGCCTGACAGTTGGTTTGGTTGCAGCTGGTGTAGTGGCAAAAAAAGTTTGCGCCGGCATTACATTCGCAGCACAGCTAACAGAAGCCGGCGGACAAAAAAACATCGACGCAGCAATTGAAAAAGCCATGCAGGAAAACACATCCGTAGGCGGCATTGTAGAATGCACGGTAGATGGCGTACCGATTGGTCTTGGCGAACCATTTTTCGACTCGGTGGAATCGCAATTGAGCCATCTGGTTTTTGCCATTCCGGCTATAAAAGGCATTGAGTTTGGCGCTGGTTTCCAGGCTGCAAACATGACGGGTGCAGAGCATAACGACAATATTATCAACAGCTCGGGAAAAACAGAAACCAATCATGCAGGCGGAATCAATGGCGGCATTAGTAACGGAAACCAGATAATTTTCAGGGTAGCTGTAAAGCCCACCAGCTCTATAGACACGCCCCAGAAAACCATCAATTTACAAACCGGCAAAAAAGAAAAGATTGAAGTGGAAGGTCGCCATGACAAATGCATCGCCCTGCGCGTGCCGCCTGTTTTAGAAGCTGCTGCTGCCATTGTTCTGGCCGATTTTATGTTATTGGAGCAAAAAACCAACAGAATATTGTAGTATAATCCAATTAAAATCAGGATATATCAAAAAATCTTGTATTTTAGTTGTGTAAACTACATTTATTGTAAACATGAATCAATCTTTATTTTTTTACTTATGGCTCTTTCTCATTTTGGGAACATCCCCTTCAAAAGCAACCCCACAACCGACAGAGCAAATTACAGACTCCCTGCTTTTAAATCAGCCTGATACATTTACAAAACTCATTAACAAAGCTGAGCACTTTGCTAAAA
>CAYPSX010000185.1:5617-7911 GCA_964413185.1 uncultured Bacteroidales bacterium | reverse complement strand
AAGATGAATACAAAAGTTGGATTTTTCGTAATGTTTGCATTATTATTATCAATTGGAGCTACAGCTCAAAACAGTGAAAAAAAGTTTGCCGTTGAACTCAATGCAGGAGGAGCAATTCCCGTGGCAAAAATCGACAACACAAAATTGAATCCGGGCGCCGGTTTCGAAGCTGCTTTTCACTATAGTTTTATGCCTCATTTGGGCGTATATGCCGGCTGGGGTTGGAATAAGCTTTCTGCCGACAATCTTTTTGAACAAGAAGACATTTGCCTCGAAGAAACCGGCTATGTGTTTGGTTTGCAGTTTATGCACCCGGTGGCTGATTATTCGTTCGATTACTACCTAAGAGCTGCCGGATTGTATAACCACATTGAAGTGGAAAATGGCGAGGGCAATATTATTCATGATACCGGACATGGTTTTGGATTCCAGGTTGCCGGTGGATTGAATTTCAATTTGGGTAAAAACTGGAGCCTCAACCCGGGTGTGAAATTCAATGCACTAAATCGCAAAACTGATTTCGAAGAAGTTTCAGTAAACATGGATTATCAGTACATAGCTGTGCGTGTTGGTATTGTAAAATCATTCTAATACATACAAAAGAGCGGGGCCTGAGTAATCATCGGGCCCCGCTCTTTTTTTATCCGCTATGCCGCCCAAAGCAGCTAAGCGGGGTGCGTCGCTGTTTTTCCTGCACAAACCCAAAATCACCGACGCGTCATTGCGAGCGCCAGCGAAGCAATCTCTTTCATAGCTTCCGTTGCGGTGGATTGCAACAGATTACTTCGGGCTTCGCCCTCGTAATGATGCTTCGGCTACGCTCAGCAACCACGTCGCTGATTGGATTGTACAAACCCAAAATCACCTACATATTAATGCGTTACACGTATTCACTTATGGCCGAACCGTTTTCGCCAAACTCGGTGTGTCTTGGAGACACGACGAGTTTTACCGGTCTATTGTTCAGCTGAATTTGTAATTTAGTCGATATTTCAATATTGTACGAACGTTTATTAACAGCGCGAACGTTCAGCTAAATTTGCAATTTAGCTGTTTGCATAACTGCACAAACGTTTATTATAAGCCGAATTGCAAATCAAGCCGAATTACAAATTCGGCTTAGCGTACCGTTTCTATTTTAACGCCGCGTATTTATTTAACTGTTTCATTTTTACGAACAATCAAAACATGCACGAACGTTCGGCTAAATTTGTATTTTAGCCGTGCTGCGAAGCTTCCGTTCCGGTCATTTACAACAGATATTTCAGTTTAAAAACGATGTTTTAAACCCAAAAACATTTTTTGACTTTTATCAAACAATTCTTTCAACACAACTTTTTACATTTGAACAAACAAATCAATCACTATGAAAAACCTTACGATCATTGTAGCGTTCATGCAGGCACTGTTTTTAGCAACGGGGTGCGCATCTACAAAAAACCAAAGTGCACCGGAATCGCTTTACAAAACGGAGAAGGGCAAACAAATTGCCTACAAGAGCTATGATAAAACCATGGAGCTCTGGGATTTGGATTACTCTGAGCATTTTGTGGAAACGCCTTACGGCCGGTCACACGTTTTGGTGTCCGGTGAAAAAGATGCACCGCCATTGGTTCTAATCCCCGGCCTGTTTGCTGATGCAACCATGTGGTACCCCAATGTGGAAGCGCTTTCTGAACATTATCGAGTTTATACGCTTGATATGATGAATTATGGCGGAAAAAGTATGCCTGCCGGAAAGGCCATTCAGGATATTCATGATTATAAAATTTGGTTCAAATCTGTTTTAAACCATTTCGATGTGGAGCGCACAGCAGTGGCCGGACTTTCTTACGGCAGTTGGCTTGCGCTTGCTTTGGCCAGGGAAATGCCCGATACCATTGCAAGCCTCGCGCTTTTAGACCCTTCGGAAACATTTATGCCCATGAATAGCAGTATGGCATGGAAAGGATTTCGGTATTTCATGTTCTTTCCCAACAGAAAAAAATATGAGAAATTTTTCGACTGGATGGGCGGCGGATACACCGATCCGCAATTGGAGATATGGTTTGAGCACATGCTTGATGTCATCGAATTTGGTTCTGTGGGCATGTTCGATATCCCTCAACATAAAATATA
The DNA here is from genome assembly GCA_964413185.1 of uncultured Bacteroidales bacterium. Lineage (GTDB taxonomy): Bacteria > Bacteroidota > Bacteroidia > Bacteroidales > Salinivirgaceae > Salinivirga. Next base: position 5,793 of record CAYPSX010000185.1, on the reverse strand, counting down.
TGAGCCACACGAGTTGACAATGATAAAAATGCCCGTCCTTATTATGGCTGGCGGAAAACCTATTGTTTACGACAGTCCCGAAGAATTTAAAGAAAACGCCATAAAAGCCATTCCCCACGCAAAAGTTATTATTGTTCGCGGCGCCGGACATGGCCTGAACATGGAGAAACCCCAAA
>CAYPSX010000185.1:0-5517 GCA_964413185.1 uncultured Bacteroidales bacterium | reverse complement strand
GTTTTACGGTAATCGACAATGGCCTGGTGAATTTCTTCCGGGGTGTTCATCACAAACGGGCCGTGTTGCACTACCGGTTCGTTAATGGGTTTGCCTTGTAAAAGCAACAGGAATGCCTCACCAAAACTGTTCTCCAGAATTACTTTTTCATCGGCCAGCAAGTCTACGGAGTGGTAGGGTTCAATGTCTATTCCGGCAGCTTTTATGCCGGAACCGCGGTAGAAATAGAGCGAACGGTTTGTTTCCGGCTTGGTTTTGGGCAGTTCCCAGGTTGCATGTGGATCCATTTTGATGAGCCAGATGCCAACATCGTTTTCTGTTTCCGTGGCCCAAGAATCCGGTGCGGGCGATGGCGCTTTTGTTTTGGCTATTTGTCCGGCAATAATGGTTACTTCTGTTCGGTTGCCTTGCCGGTCTTTTTCGGTATAAACGGGAATATCTTCTGCCCACAGCATTTTGTAGTGTGGATCGGCAAATTTCCGCGATTGTGGCAAATTGAGCCAAATTTGGAACAGCTCCAGCGGATTATCTTTTTCGCGGTTGAGCAGCGGGAACATCTCTGCATGCTGCAAACCTGCACCGGCAGTCATCCATTGTACATCGCCATTGCCGTAGCGACCGCTCGCACCGTGCGAGTCTGAGTGATCGACAAACCCATTGAGCACAACAGTAACGGTTTCAAATCCGCGGTGCGGATGTGCCGGAAATCCCGGAATAGTTTCACCGTGGTACATGCGCCAGCCGTCTTTGGTCGTAAAGTCCTGTCCAAGGTTTCGCCCGGCCAGCGAGGCGTCCGGGCCCAGTTCTGCGTTTGCTTTTGGATAATGATCAAGATGATGAACGCAAAACAAGAACGGATCGCGCGTTTGCCATGTAAATCCAAGTGGTTTTATGTTGGTGATTAGCCGGTTGTACATTGTGTATTTGTTTTAATGATTGTTTGATTTTATAGTTTAAACCCATGCTCCAACAAAAAGTTCATACGAAACTGTCGTACTTTGCCGGAAAACTCTTCATCGAACCAGATGAAATGCCCGGCACCGTGCAGCGTTTTAAACTCGAGATTTGGCATTTCTTCCTGTGCTTTTTGATAAAACCGCTGTGCAGTTTCGTAAGGTACATTCTTATCGAGCGTGCCATGTATCAAAAGTACAGGTTGGGTTATTTTCCTGATTAAATAGGAGGGAGAGATGGCTTTTACTGTATCTTTATTTTCAAAGTTTGCGGTTATCCATTCGCTTTCAGTAAGATCGTAAACCCCTGCATTTACGAGCAAAACATCAGGTGCAGGAGAAATATTAAGGTTGTCAGATTCTTCGTTGAGCGATTTGTTAAGCGCAGAGCACAAAACCAAATGTCCGCCCGCAGAATTCCCGGTTGCCACAATGCTGTCTTTGGCGATGCCTAATTCTTCAGCGTTTGCGCGCAGCCAGCGAATGGCTGATTTGGCATCTTTTACGGCTTCGAAAGGCAAAGTGCCGTGTCTGTCGGCGAGGCGGTATTCCACAGCAGCCGCAACCCGGCCGTTTTCGGCGTATTCCTGTGCTGCATGGAAAAACCAGGCCGGCTTTCCTTCTGTCCAGCTGCCTCCATGAAAATAAACGATGGAGGGCTTTGTTTTAGAGGGAAATGCAGAGCTATCCGGCATAAACAGGTGCATATCCAGTTCTATTCCGTTGATAGTTTTGTAGGTTTCTATGCGATGTCCCTGCCGCAAATCCAGCGCATCAGCATAGAGTCTTGAGATTTGGTTAATGAAAAGTTCATTTGTACCATGGGTTATGTAATCGTTCACAACCGAATCAACAGCTTTTATGCCGTAGTTTTCTATGTGGCGTTTCAGGTAAACAAACATCCAGTAATCGAGGCATTCTTTATTGGTAAAATATTGTGGCAACAGGTCTAAAACAGCATCCAGTTGCTGGTTGCACGAGTGGTCGTATTCACCTGCTTCAATTTTATCGTTGGCACGGTGATGCAGAAAAGCCATCACATAATCGTTATACCCGTCAACCTTAATGAGTTTGGGATTGTCGATTTTCGAAATATTTTCTGTGAGTTCCTTTTGAGCACGCATAGGAAGTTCTGCTTTTTGGCCGGTGTATAGTTTGTGATAATATGGATAATCGAGCAGAAGTTTGCCGAAAAAAAAGTGGATATCATTGTGCTGCATTTCAATGAAGCTCTCATCGAGTGTGTTGGCGTATGCAGCCACCAGGTTTTTGAATGGTTTTTTGAGCGAATCAATCAGGCGGGTAAAATCTTCCGGTTCAAGGCTGTAATGTTTTTCTATTTTAGAATAGAACTTTTCCGAGAAGTTGTTTCCCAATTGGCTCTGTTCATCTAAATATAGTTTGTACGGATCTTCTTTTTGGGCATGCGCCGAAAGCATTGAGAGAGCGAAGATGAAACAAATGAGTTTTTTCATGGCTGGTAACGTGTTATTTTTGATAAAGTTAAGGTTTTTTATTCAGAATATTGCAGTTTTACCTTTTTGACATCGTAAACATATATTCAGGCGCCTACACCGATGCCGGACAATATGCTTACGGGTTTTCTGTACGGTGTGTGGGGGATTGATGGTAATACATGCATCAACACTAAAAAGCCTACTTCATTATACCTTGGGTTTCTTCTAAGTCTAAATCAAATATGCCATCAGGTTTATAGTCTTTATGCACATTTACTAAGTCTTAAAAAGCTTTAGCAATTTGGTTATACACAAACCTTGAGTTGATGGATGGTTTGTAACGAATTCATTTAATTAGAAGTATTCTCAACTTTTACCAGATACCATTTTGCTTCATTTTTTGTGAAATAGTAATCAATATATAATCCAGAATCCATGCCTCTTATTTGTACAACTACAGTGTCGTTGTTAATGACAACTTTTTCGTTTGAATTATTAAATTGAAAATCATTAAATCTTTTTTTACTTTTAGGAATAAAACTTTGTACATATTTATAATCTGATGGTTCAATTCCATCTGTGTATTGCCAATACTCCAGCGGATATTTAGTCCTTGAGAATTGAAACTCTTTTTTTTGTTTAAATTCTTTAAAGAAAGGCGCAAATTTTTCTTGTTGTTTATCAATTTTTGTCTCACACCCTGAAAAAATAAATATCAAACTTAATCCAATGGATGCTATAAGAATTTTTCTCATTGGTTTAGTTTTTTTAGTTTGTTATAACTGGTTTTAGCTGTATTAAGTTTTTTGTCTATTTGATTTAGATGATTCATTTTCTGTTCATAGTAAACTTCAATTTGCTGTTCACTCATATTGCTTTCTAAAAGTACTTCTGTTGGACGTATAGTTCTTATAAATTTATTTCTTTTATTTTCTAATACTTCAACATCATATTCTAATTTTTCTAGAGATGTCCCTCGTGTATCTGCTAAATCTTGGACATCTTTCAATACTCCTCTTTTAATTTCAGGATTTATTTTTTCATATTTGCCATTCTCAACTCTTTTGTGTATCTCGTAATGAATATGGGCTTTATATTTTTTCCTCAATCCATTACCAGATCCACCTACAGTTCCAATTTGTTGACCACGCTTAATAGATTCTCCTGCTTCAACTGCAACAGTGTCAAGGTGAAAAAATGCAGTTCGGTAGCTTTTGTCAGATGTTTGAATATAAACATGTGCTCCACCCACACCACTATAATTATTTTTAGAGAATTGAACTAAACCATCATGTGTTGCGTAAACTGGGGCCCCTAAATCAGAGTTTTGTCCCAGATTAGAATTTACGTCTACACCTTTGTGTTTTCGAATACTGCCTCCTTTCTTTTTTCTTTCCTCCCCAAACCAACCATGATCAACGTTCCATCCGGCACCTTTCCATTGTTTGACCGGCCATGCGTCAGCGTTTGCTTTGGTCATTTTATATTTTAAACCTGAGTGTTTAGTTTCAACAGTTTTGGAATTTTTCTGTGCAATAGAATTAAAGAAATCAACTATCTGTTGATCAAATGGAATCCGTAACGGAATGGGTCTGTAAATTAACGGTTTGTTTTCTTCATTTTGATAAGGTTTATAAAAGGGATGTTTATCCTGAATCGGATCAATGGCAGTTGGAGTTAACTTCTGATTTGATCTATTTCCTTTTTTAGAAGTTTTTTTCCTCCCTACCTGCTTATAAATTCCCTTATCGTATCCCGGTGTAAAAACTTCATTCTCGTACATTGCTTCGTAAAAGGAGGGTTCTTGTTCGGGGTCGTCGTAAGTGTATGTTTTGTACATGGTTATCTTCTTTTGGGTATGGTTGTGCATTGAATTGTTTTTCTTAAACCTTCGCGTTTGTATATTTCCACTAAATAGGGCTCTACAATATCTGAAGTATGCTCCGTAAAATCACTTGTATTTAACCTAAGGTTACCATATATTTCTTATTCAGTAAACATGTAATATACTACCGTATCTCTCTTCTCTCCTGAAATTCGATTTTTTGTAACTCTATAAATAAAATCCATGTTATCTAACTCCTTGCAACCATTTTTTGAATAGTCAATTTGATCGTTAAAAATAACACCTAAAATCCCGTTTTTATGAGGCTTTAAGAAAATTCTTTGACCATATTGCCTTGATTCTTTTAAGTCTTTATTAAAATCATGCATTAATTGATGCAATTTCTGAGGATTATGTGGCCGATTTTTTACTAAGTAGATCTCCGTGAATTTTTCATTTTTATGCTTTCTGCATAATAATTCAATTTGTGGTTTATCACAAGACATAAAAAATGTAATAATAAAAGAGATATAGATTATTTGTCTCATCTGTTAATAGTTTTGATTTACTCTCAAGCACATGAGCTCACTATGTTCGTTTTAGATACCAGCATTTTTCCCGATGCAATCGGAATGGATCACGCCATATTTAGTAAAACAATACCAAACAAGCCCATAGGAGCATTATGATCAAATTAATATTTGTAATTCTTTTCGTCATGGTTAAGTTCATTCATTCTTATTTATTGTTCCATAAATATTGAACTCTATTGGTATTGTAGTTACAAACGGCTTATATCCCCTTTGCCATTGAAGCACATACCACGAATAAAAGCCAGGATAAAAAGTTGCATAATTATGTTCAGTAAAATCGGTTGTATTTAATCCAAAGTGGTCATGAAGCGTAAGTAGAATTCTTGCTTGATAATTATTTCCGGATTCATGATAGTCGTCTACTTTAACTTCATAGGCATGCACATCATTAATAGTTATCTTCAGACTATTGTCTTCATCTCCTGAACCAATGCCTAAAAAGCCCACTTCGTTATACCTTGGGTTTCCTTCTAAATCCAAATCAAATGCCCCATCAGCTTTGTAGCCAATATGATCCCACACTAGATTTTGAAATTTATTAGCAATTTGTTTGTACATAAACCTTTGAGTTGATGGATGATTTTTTACGCTCTCGGTGAGTAAATCATTTGTGTAAGGGGTTCCCGTTCCTCCGTAAAAATGTTCGAATACTCCGCGAACCATACTTTCATTAATCTCTCCATCGGCAA
>CAYPSX010000184.1:0-8069 GCA_964413185.1 uncultured Bacteroidales bacterium | reverse complement strand
AAAAGCGAAGGTGCCATGGATGCCGCCAATATTCTTAAACCTGCATTGGCACGCGGCGAATTGCGCGCAATTGGAGCTACTACACTAAACGAATTTCAAAAATTCTTTGAGAAAGATAAAGCCCTGGAACGTCGTTTCCAAAAAGTACTGGTTGATGAGCCAGACCGCCTGAGTGCGCTTGCTATCTTACGTGGTTTGCGCGAGCGTTACGAAACACACCACAAAGTGCGCATTAAAGATGATGCGGTAATTGCTGCCGTAGACTTGTCTACCCGTTATATTTCTGATCGTTTCCTGCCCGACAAGGCTATTGACCTGATTGACGAGGCTGCATCGCGGTTGCGGATCGAAATCAATTCCGTTCCAGAAGAAATAGACAATATTGAGCGTCAAATAATGCAGCTCGAAGTGGAGCGCGAAGCCATGAAACGTGAAAAAAACAAATCGCGCGTAAAGGAAATTGACGAGCTACTGGCCAATCAACGCGAAATGCTCAATGAGCGCAAAGCCAAATGGCAAACCGAGCGCGACCTGATAGAATCGTTGCAGCAAAACAAAAAAGCCATCGAAGATTATAAATTTGAGGCTGAAAAAGCCGAGCGCGAAGGCAACTACGGACAAGTAGCCGAAATCAGGTACGGGAAAATTAAAGAAACCGAGCAAAAAATAGACGAAATACACAAGAAACTGGCCGAAGTGCAAAGCGAAAATCCCATGATTAAGGAGGAAGTTGGGGCAGAAGACATAGCTGATGTGGTATCGCGCTGGACCGGTATTCCTGTAACGAAAATGCTGAGCGGCGAACGTCAGAAACTAATGCAGCTTGAAGAGAAACTGCACAAACGTGTAGTTGGTCAGGATGAAGCCATTACAGCCGTTGCTGATGCTGTTCGACGCAGTCGTGCCGGCCTGCAAGACCAAAACCGACCCATTGGATCGTTCATTTTCTTGGGTACAACCGGCGTAGGAAAAACCGAGCTGGCCCGTGCCCTGGCTGAAGATTTATTCGATGATGAAAACCAAATGACACGTATTGACATGTCGGAATACCAGGAACGCCACTCCGTTTCGCGGCTCGTTGGCGCGCCTCCCGGATATGTTGGTTACGACGAAGGCGGACAACTTACTGAAGCCGTTCGCAGAAAACCATACTCAGTAGTTTTACTCGACGAGGTAGAAAAAGCACACCCCGATGTATTCAACATTTTGCTGCAAGTGCTTGATGATGGCCGCTTGACAGACAATAAAGGACGCACAGTCGATTTCAAAAACACCATTATCATCATGACTTCCAATTCGGGTTCTGATATTATTCAGGAAAATTATAAAACCCTGGCAAAAGGTGAAGATGATGTTGTGTTTGAAAAAACACGCTCACAAATATTTGAGCGTCTGCGTCAAACCTTAAGACCGGAGTTTTTGAACCGTGTAGATGAGATTATTATGTTTACACCGCTCACTGAGTCACAAATTGCCGAAATTGTTAAGTTGCAATTTGAAATTCTTAAAAAACGGCTCAAAGAGAGCAATGTTGATATTGAAATGACCGATAATGCCGTTGAACTACTGGCCAAACAAAGCTACGATCCGCTATTTGGTGCACGTCCGGTGAAACGCAACATACAGAAATTGTTACTCAACGAGCTGTCTAAACAAATTATTGAAGGAAAAATAGATAAAGAGAGCACAATTACGATTGATGCCGAGGGCGATAAGATAATTTTTAAATAGGATCAATTGAAATATTTCAACTCCTTCACTTTCTACCAATAACCTTTTTGTTTATTGATAGAAAGGGAAGGAGTTTTGTTTTAAAACTCTATCCGGTAACTGATATTCGGAACAACTACTACAACAGATTGCTTTTCCAGCTTTTGCTGCTGATAATTGTATGTCCAGTTATACTCAGTCGGATTGCCCAGAATATTTTTTACCTGTACCGATAAAACACTTGCTGTTCTTTTTTTGTCTTTGCGCCAACTCACTGTCAGATCGCAATAATAATCTGTAGGGTTTTGATTTGCATAGGGTTGCGCCCAATCGTAATGAACTGCCCGCGCGGCTTCTGATAATTCCCTGTTCAACGGAGTTACTTTTTGTCCGCCAGATATGGTTAACCGGCCATTTATACTGAATGTATTTCGATATTGGCGCTGCCAGCTAAACTCTTTTCCGGCCAGCAGGTTTACGACAAAGCCTTTATCATACCGGGTTGGATAAACTTCTCCGTTGCTGGTTTCGTAGTTTGATTTGAAAAAAGAAGTGGTCAGTAAATAGTAGTAAGAATTGTCGAAGAATTTTTCGAAGGTAATGTCTATGCCATAGTTCATTCCTTTTCCTTCGTTAACTAACTGATCGTTAAAATGAAAATCCTGTTCAAAATTGAGCATTGAAAATACACTGTCTTTAATCACAGGCACATCAAATAAATACTGAAAATATGGCTCAACTTTCAAACGCATGCTTTGATTAATGGCCCAATCGTAAGCTCCGATTAGGTGATGAGCCTTGGTTAATTTGAGATTTTTGTTCGGGTAAATGGGCTCTCCATTATTGTTATATTGATAAAAATAGATACGAAGCGGCTCCATACCGCTGTGTAATCCATATCCTAAACTTAGTTTGTGCGAATTATTTATCATCTGACTTATTCCCACGCGTGGCTCAATCAAAAATTCATCGTTTAATTGAAAATAGGTAGCGTGTATTCCTATGTTGAGTTTGGTGCCTGGAAAGATACTGACCTGCGATTGTGAAAATGCTTCAATACTGTTTGTGCTTCCTTTTTCGTCTGATAAAGTTATTGTTGGCAGCGTGTCCTGAATGGCCGCTTCATTTTTTAGCTTGTAGAATAAGTTGTTGTAAATAAATCCGGTACGATTTGTATGACGTTTGCCGAATTTGTGATTAAGATATGTTTTAAATGTATATTTTCCCTCCATGTTGTCTCCATACCAGTTGTCTTGGAGTACTAAATCATCATTAAAACGCTTCATATCCATAATGGATTGATTGGCAGATGCAACCAATGTGGAGAACATAAATGTTTGTGCGCCAAAGATTTTGCGGTGTGATATACCGGTTGCTCCGGTGTTTTGTTTGTATTTGTATGCGAAACGATCAAAATCCTTTACCCATTCTGTACTGTCAGTATTTTCAGACTGAACGTTTTCATCCAGAGCCCCGATGCCCCATAAAGAAAATGTTCCCGCTTTTTTTGTTGGAAAATTGAGTTTGAATGATAAGTCCTGGTATTTAGGTACTTGTGTGCCTGGAATAAGCGGAGCTACCAAACTCATTGTGCTGTAACGGTAGTTGATGAGGTACGATGCATTTTTTCCTTTCACAAATGGGCCTTCGAAAGCAAAGTCGATTCCAATTAATCCAGCCTGAAAAGTATACTCGCGTTTTTGGGTATTGCCCGTGCGCAAACGCATATCAAAGATGCCTGACAATGCATTGCTGTACTCAGAAGCAAAGGCACCGGTAAAAAAATCGGAGTTAGCCAGCAGCTGATTGCTGAAGATGGTAACAAACCCGCCTCCAATAACATTTATATTCGAAAAGTGATTTGGATTCGGTATTTCTACGCCTTCTAAATACCAGCCTACATATTTCGGACTGTTCCCACGAACAATGATGGCATTATCCTGCAAATTACCCGTTGTAACGCCTGCAAAAGCCGAAACCAATCGTGCCGGGTCGTCCATTCCTCCTGCATAGCGACGGGTTTCTTCTACGCTAAAACTCCGTCCGCTGATGAAACTCATAGAGTTGTTGGTTTCGTTTGTGATTGAATTGCCGCTTTTAACAACCACTTCATCTAGATTGAATGTAGTTTCTGTCAAATGAAAATTAACTTCTGCCTGTTTTCCTGCGCCTACACGCACATTTTTTTGAGTTGATTTTTCATATCCAATTGAAGTGGCAGTAATTGTGTGTTTACCGATAGGTACATTTTCAATGATATAAATTCCACGGGCATTTGTTGTAGCACCCAACAGCGGTGATGTTCCTTCAATAACAACATTGGCACCGGGTATGGGAATTTCCGATTGCTTATCGGTTACAACGCCTCTTATGGTTTGTTTTACTTGTGCCAATCCGTTGAAATGCAGAAGTGCAGTAACCAAAACAGTCAAAATAATTCGCTTTGCCATAATGATAATTTTTATGATTATTTTATTGGCAAAGAAACATATTGAGCAAACGCAAATCGTCCACCTTTCAATCCCGGAGGTCTACTCTTTTGTAACGAATTGTCTATGAGTGTTTTTAATTGGTGCCACTTTTTTGAAATGCCGAAGGTGGCACGCCAACCAGTTTTTTATAGGCTCTATTGAATGCTGATTTTGAGCTAAACCCACATTCAAGCGCAAGCGAAAGAATCGTGAAATTCTTGTTTTCGTCTTTTTCGATTTTCCGGTTGAATTCTTTGATGCGATAAGAGTTAATAAAATCGAAAAAATTATAGTTGAAATGCGTATTTATTATATGCGAGAGTTGTTTTTGTGAGATATTGGTTTTTTCCGATAACTGGGTTATGGTTAGTTTTTCTGTTAAATGAGGTTTGTCTTCTTCCATTGTTTTGAGCAGTCTTTCTTTTAACTTTTCATCTATTGCCTGATTAGCAGCTTCTTCTGATTCTCTATTCTTTAAGTTGCCATTTTTTGCTGATCTATCTTGTGCAAGTGTAGAGAGATGGTTGTTAGTAGCTATGTCATAAAAGTTATTCGTATTCTTAATACCATGATAGGCAAGCAAAATAATAAAAACAAATACAGCAACACTAATAAAACTGATAAGATAAGATATGGAGGTAATTACATTTCCCAAATAGAACCCGATTAGAACAAAAACAATGGCAAAAAGGCCAAAACTTATGTTAAGGATTAAATGCAACCAGTTAAAATCAACTTTTTCGATATAGGATAAATTTTGTTTCAGTCTTTTCCTGTAGTTTAGCAACTGAACTTTGCTTACAATCAGTATTATAATCGCATATCCTAATTTTACAGAATAATACAGGCTAATCAACAGCAAGCTGCCTTCGTCTATAATTTCATACTCAGGCATATAAAAATTAAAAATAAGTATGAACAAAGGTGGAAGGAGAAGTGCCAAATTCTTTACGTGCCAAAAGCTGAAAGGAGAAATCAACGATTTAATATACATATACAAAAACGTGGCACAAAGTGGGACGGTCATGTTTCCTAATATGAAAAATTCCCGATAAGCGGGGAACTCGTAAAACAAAACATCATTAAAAACACCAATTATTATGGTTACCAGGAAGGCGGCTAAATATTTGTCTGATTGAATCTTTTTGTTTTTAATCATCAACATAAAAACCAGGAAGCACAAAACAGCAATGGCAAAAATTGAAATGGCGCTCATTTGATATCGTATTTATGTAGAGGTCTTTAGCTTTGTTTTTTAGTCCTCAAAATTCCAATTAAACTCCCGCATATTAAACCCTTTGGGAATGTCGAAAATATTGACAGGCAGGTTTTCGTTCTCATTTATTTCGGTTACCCGGTATTCAACACCGGTTGCCGGAATGGTCAGTTGCATGAGAAGCGAATCGTAGAACACAGCATTTGTTGCACTGTCGATGGTGCTGTATTTTGTGCAGTTTCTTTCAAGGTAATCTAGCGTACCAATGGGCTCCATATCGATGGGCGAATAATCATTGCTGTTGCCGTTCTGCGGCATCTTTGTAACTTCTTCTTTTTTAAAGTCTAACGAATAATTAAACCCCTCCAGAATAATGAGCCTGATGTGAGTATCTTTACCATCAATTTTTCCTTCAATTTCTGCACTCAGCTTTTCGCCGTAGTTTCCAATGTGAATGACTGACCTGTATTTTGAAGTTGAATCTTTATATGCAGCTTTCACCACACCGCTTTTAAAGGGCGTTTTGTACACTCTGATTTCCTGGGCAAATGTTATTGATGTCCAGAAAATCAGTATCAATATGAATAAATGGCGCTTCATTTTTGTTCGTGTTTTCTGAATGCACATGCATCTTTTCGTAAAATCATGGGACCTTCGTACTTGTCAATTGTTTGTGCAGTTTTCAGTAAGTAAAGTGATTTTATCAATTTGTCAGCCAGGGAATCTAAGTTTTTCAACGGTGCTTCCTGTTTCATTGCTTTCGTAGCCAGGTGTTTATTTTTACCTGACAAATAATGCGTTAAATCTTCGTAAATGGCCGGGATGTACCACACCGTACGCACTCCCTTTGAAATGGCTTCTCCGGCCATGCTGCCCGCCAAACCGTGTAATGCAGAGGAAACAGTCGCAATGGGCGATGGTGTTTTTAGGGCTGATATTTCCAGCGGATGCCCCAGCATCACTGTTGTTTGTTTTGTCTTTAGCAGCATTTTCCGTGTGATTTGATCAAAAGGTTGCTGCAATTCTTCAATGGCTTCTGTTATTGATTCATACTTGTAGATGGTCTCAGATGCCAGGCCGATGTTCAGTACAAAATCCCACTCTGCATTGGTTTGCTGTAAGAGTTTTTCTGCATCATTATTCGAGCTGCAATTTTGTTGCAACAGCGATATGTTGTCGCTATTTTCAACAATTTCGTTGAGTTGTAGCGTGTATTGATTGTCGTGACTGGCATGAAACAACACTTCTGCTTCAGTGTTTTTCAGATGTTCTGCAATGGTTGTACCGAGCTTATTGTCAGCAAAAAGCACGAGAACTTTTTTGCCTTTCAGCAGGTTATGCGGTTTTCTTGTGTCGTGAAGGCTTTTTTGTTTGGGTACAACATACGTCCACGCGCCATATTCGCCGCCTACGCCAGCAGTGGGACACAAAATTTTCATGCCCGGCTTCAACCTGTCTTCTTGTTCAAGCATCGACAGAGCAATGGGAATGGTAGTACCGGAAACATTGCCATATTTGTGTTGTGCATCCTGGTACAATTTCTCCAAAGGCAGGTTAAGTTCTTCTGCTACAGTATGCAAAATAGCATTTCCGGTTTGGTGGGGAATAACTAAATCCAAATCATCTACAGTCCATCCTTCTTGTTTTAAAACTTCCTTTGAAGAATTCACCAAATCAGGTACAGCTCTGCGTTTTACAGCTGCACCATCCATGTATAAATTCCACTCTTTATCAACGCCGACAAAATCGATCATTTTTATATCCTGATAATTGACAATGGCGCCAACGCCTTCATGTTCTGTATGTTTTGGTACCTGCGAAATGACGGCAGCTGCAGCAGCATCGCCAAATGTGGCGTGAAATACAAAGTCTTTCTCATGGTTGAGAAAATGCGACATGGTTTCTGTATTGGCGATCAATACGTTTTTGATATCTGAACGCGATTTGAAATAATCGAGCGACCGGCGCAACGCAATGTTGAATCCGGCACAACCCGAAGTGAGCGTCATGGCAGGTGTATTGTTCTCAGGATCGGTAAAATAACATTTCAACGTGGTGGCAATGCCCGGCGCCTGTTCTTGTGGCGAAACTGTGCTAACAATCCATGCATCAATGTCTTCGGCGTTCAGCTTTGCATTTTTCAGCGCGTTTTCAACAGCTTCAACCAACAAATCGAGGGAATTTTCTGCCACATCCTGGTTTTGTTTGATGGGCGGCCACGGGGTGACATGGTAACGTGTACGAAATCCCATTTTGTACCCTACAAAATACTCGAACGGTGTTGCGTTTGTATGCTCATTCAAATACGCCTGGTAATTTTTGCTGTGTTTGATTAGTTCCGGATTGAAACCATCGAGCATATCATTGGCGATTGCCGCTTCGAGCTTTTCGTTAGTCACTTTGTATTTGCCGGCAGCATGGGCAAAACCGGTGAGTATATAATTGAATTTATCCATGTTTGTATTCTGTTTGCTTTACGTTTTTATTATTTTATACGGTAACCATCGCGGCGCACAATTAAATCGCCTTCCCATTCGTGTTGCACATCAATCACTTTGGGGCGATAAAGCGAGCGAACTATGCGTTTAGCCACATCATCAGCCTGCAATAAAGATTTCTGGTTAATGCTCATCATGGCGCCGATTTGTTGTTTCGGATTTAATTTATCGACC
>CAYPSX010000183.1:5997-8089 GCA_964413185.1 uncultured Bacteroidales bacterium | reverse complement strand
ATTAATCTGTAAAAATTCTTTTTCTTTTAACAAACATACCCTAAGAATAGCTCCGTATGACCCAAAATATACAATTTTTACATGTAACTTGCTGATTTTCAGCATCCGGTTTTTGGGGCGTCGATGTGGTGCACAAAACAGGAAGCCTTGCTCCGCTGAAGCTATGCGAAGGCGATGCTTTGATCTCGAACATTCTGAACTAAACACTTCACTTTATAGACAGAATCTAAAGGACACTAGGTAAGTAGTTGAATCATAATTTCGCAGCACATTTTGATGATCAGGTGTGGCTGATGTTAATATGTCTATCTAAAAATTGCTTTAGAGGTTTCAAGTAGTTTGAATGAAGATCCCAGAATTCAGTTTTAGTATAATCCCTGTTTCTCTCTTTTATTTTCTCTTTTTGCGATTCTGTTGGTTCCAATAGTGACTCCAGATAACCATATATTTTGGTTTTTCTGGCTGGTATTGTAAGTGGTTCTATTCTACCTTGAATTACTATGTTTTGCAAGCATTTCTCATAGTTATTCCAACAATCAAAAATAGGTTGGTTAGAAGGGTTAATAATGTTTTCCAGTACTGTTTCTAAATCTCCTCTTTTTTTATTATCCGGCCACAAAAAAATATGAAAGTTAAGATTATATTTTTTTTGCCATTTTTTTATATCATCAGTCCTTGTTTGTCTATTATCGTCAGCATCAAATATCAGTAAATTAACACCACCATTATCTGTGTGTTGGGTCATTTTGTTCCTTACCATTTCTCCTTCTTTCCCTGACGAAATAAGTTTTGTCCAGCCTCCTGTTGTGATAATATCATCTTCTTGTATGTTGGTGCTATAATGTATGGAAATAAAATCTTCTAAAAATTTTTTATCAGCAATGCCTTCTACAAATATTTTAATGTTCATGATTTGTTATCGGATTTCAGTTTCGGTTTCAATTGCATCTTTGAGGCCATCAAAAGAATAATTGTAAGCTTTGATGCCGGCTTTTTTTGTATGCGACACGTTAATAACACTTAAGCTGTTTTTAATATCATCGTCGTGTTTGTTTTCAATAAGTTCTTTGAGGCATTTTAATGTTTCAATGTTGTGTGTAGTTATAAACAGTTGTGCATTGAACTCTCTTGAAATATTAAAAATACTTTCCCACAATAGTTTGTGAGTTGAATAATGCAAGCCATTTTCGATTTCATCTATTGCAATTAGACTATAATTTTTTTCGGCAATTGTGGTGATTATATTCAGATATCTTCTAACGCCATCACCGGAAATATTTATTGGGATAAGCTCCTCTATATCTTTGTAACTAAAAAAGAGTCCATCAGGCAACGGATGAATAGATTCAATATTTGGGTCTATTTTTTTCAGTGCTTGTAAAACTATATCATCTTTTTTTCGTTTTACAATTTCGGAATATCTTGCCAGAGCATTACCTTCTTTACTGTCTCCGGAAATAAATACTGCATGTAAATCCTCTTTATATTTGCTGTTTATATTGTGGGTAACTTCCGGCGGATTAAAAAGTATAGAGCTTTTGTAGGATTTTCTCTGACTACCTCTTTTTTTTAATGAAAATTCTAATTCTAACCCTGTAGCCAGAGGGGATTCGATAGATGCATCCATTGAATAATCGTTTTCATCAGTCGTTTGGTTCATTTTTTCGTTACTGGTAGTTCTTTTATAAAGAGGTGATAATTTTAAGTATCTTTCAGTAAAATCAGAAAATGAACATTTAATTTCCGGGCTATTGTCAAATTTGACTTTGTGAAACAGGTATTTAAAATCATTCGGGGCTTTTACGCCAAAGCCTCTGAAATGGTTTATTTTATCGGGTAAAAAAGGATTAGACATACCAGCCACAAGGAAAACCGCTTCCAGTATGGAGGATTTTCCTGAGTTATTTTTGCCAATAATCAAATTAATCCGTTTTAATCCTTCCATTGTTAGTTGATCAAAACCTCTAAAGTTTTTAATTTCTATGTTTTTAATAATGTTCATAACATTGATGTTTCTACAACAAAATTATAAAAATAAAAGGGTTTTACCTTTTGTCCCCTAGAATAAATAATTCAACCCGATATAAATTCC
>CAYPSX010000183.1:3590-5897 GCA_964413185.1 uncultured Bacteroidales bacterium | reverse complement strand
TTTCCGAAGGCTATGCCTTTTCCAACCAGGCGGTTGCGCATAACGCCGCGTACGGTTTTCGCACCGCCAACGCCTTCACTGTTCGCTCCTTTTAAAAATGAAGTACTGATGAGCGGATAGAGGTAGAACGGGCAATTGCCTTGCGTGGTTTGGTACAGTACTCTGTATGCCAGCGATAAATCTTTGGGAATTAGTGTGAAATATTGCCTGTGCGTGAACGATATTTTAGCATGTCCGAAGTCGCCGTTTCCCATAAAGCCCGGGGCTGCCTGAACAACAAATTCTGTCCAGATGCCGCTCATGGGGTTGGGTTCATTGTCACGTGTGTCGTATACCAAACCAGCTTTTACATAGTGATGCGTTCCGCCATCTTTTTCATTTTCATCAATAATGCCCCATTCGGAGTAAAGATCGTATAGTCCGGCGGTATCAGGTAAAAGCAGGTCTTCACTTTGTCCTTCATTTAATATGTCGATATCAACAGAACCAATTTTGAAATTATAACCTACGTAGCCGGCTATCCAGCCCAGTTTTCTGCCTTTTATTTTGCCCTGAAAATCGGCTTTCAACCTGAATAATTTCCGCTCATGGCGATAAAAGACGCGGGAATAATACCCTTCCGCCAGATCATCTTCCCAGTCGCTGTTGTAAATGGCTTCTGCTCCGTTGAATCCGTAAAATGGAAGAGCCTGTTCGGTGAGGTAGCTAACGTCAGTGGTTACGCGGATGCCGGGAATCAGGTATTTGGAGTCGTAAAAAAGGCGGTTTATACCACTTCCTTTGGTAAATCGGCTTACTTCTGTGTAAATGGAATGGCGGTATTCCGGGTACGTAGAGCCATCACCATAAAAATAAAGATTGACCATGCCGCCGTATTGGAGTCCGAAATCGGAATCGTAAGTTATGGTTGGCAAAGCGCCAAAATTGAAACCCGTTTTTACGCTGTCTTCTTTTTCTTGTGTATGCCCAACAGAGGCAAGTGTTACTGTAAAGAAGAGAAATAAAATGATATGTTTACGTTGCATAAGCCCGATTTTTCTTTCTAAAACATCCTTATTTTCGTAATTTCGTGGAATCAAAAATAAGATAAAATTTGAAATATCATTCATTTAGCTAATTTGTTATGGTTACACTCATCAAAAATATCAAAAAACTCGTTCAAACCGAAGAAACTCCACGCCAATGGGTTGCCGGAAAAGATATGGCTGAATTACAGTCCATAGAAAATGCCTGGTTAATGGTTGAGGGCGACAAAATTATTGATTTCGGGCCCATGGAAAACTGTCCTGAGCCCGATGCTGCTACAGAAATAGATGTGAGCGGGCGCATTGTAATGCCGGCATTTTGTGATTCGCATACACACATTGTTTATGCAGGAAGTCGTGAAATTGAATATGGTGACAAAATTCGCGGATTATCTTACGAAGAAATAGCCCAAAAAGGTGGCGGAATTCTTAATTCCACAAAACTTTTGGCCAAAACAAGCGAAGATGATCTTTATGAGCAGGCATTGGCAAGAATTCATGAAATTATCGGGTTTGGAACCGGTGCAGTCGAGATTAAATCGGGTTATGGCCTCGATACCGAAAATGAACTGAAGATGTTGCGCGTTATCAAACGTTTGAAAGAAACCACGCCCATCACCATAAAATCAACCTTCCTTGGAGCGCACTCCATACCAATGGAATATCGCAACGATCAAACAAAATTTGTCGACAAGGTAATCAACGAAATGATTCCGGCTGTTGCAGCAGAAGAGCTGGCCGATTATATCGATGTTTTTTGCGATAAAGGCTTTTTTACCGTTGAAGATACCGAGCGAATTTTAATGGCTGGTATGAAATACGGGTTACGCGGGAAAATTCATGCGAATGAGCTCGATTACAGCGGTGGAATTCAGGTTGGGGTTAAATATAATGCTTTGTCCGTAGATCATTTGGAATTTGTTGGTCCGGAAGAAATTGAAGCCCTGAAAGGCAGCGAAACCATGCCAACCGTATTGCCGGGTGCAGCATTTTTCCTCAACATGAAGCTTTCGCCGGTACGCGATATGATGAACGCCGGATTGCCGCTGGCTTTGGCTTCTGATTATAATCCGGGCTCTTCGCCATCAGGAAACATGAAATTTATAATGTCGCTGGGTTGCATCAATTATAAAATGACGCCCGAAGAGGTCATTAATGCAACAACACTGAACTCAGCTTATGCCATGGGAATACACCAGGAATTGGGATCGGTTGCACGTGGTAAAATTGCCAATTTAATCATTACAAAACCCATTCCTTCATACGAATTTTTACCCTATGC
>CAYPSX010000183.1:0-3490 GCA_964413185.1 uncultured Bacteroidales bacterium | reverse complement strand
TTGCCAATTTAATCATTACAAAACCCATTCCTTCATACGAATTTTTACCCTATGCATACACCAGTCATCTGGTAGAGCGGGTAATGTTGAACGGGGAGCTGATTAATCTTGACTAAAGCTTATGATCCTGATGATAGCCAATATCCATTTGGGAATACTTTCATTTTTTGCGTATTTTTGAATATGGGAAACGAAAAAATTGATATAGAAAAAATTTCGAATCATTGGATTGTAAGATCAGATAGAGATTTTGCTACAATGAATAATCTCATGGAAACAAAAGATTACCATTGGGCTTTGTTTATTGGGCATTTAGTGATTGAGAGATTATTGAAAACCTATTTGGTTCGAAAAACTGAAACTCATGCGCCATTCACCCATGATTTAAGGCGACTTGCAAAGTTGACAGGATTAGAAATGGAGGATGAGCAGAAAAAGTGGCTTGATACGGTTTCTACATTCAATTTGAATACACGATATGACGACTATAAACAAGATTTTTATAAAAAATGTACTGCTGATTTTGCAGCGAATTGGGTTTCAAATATTAAGACATTACGACAATGGATAAAAACGAAGCTTTAAAAATAGCAAAAAGATATATAGAATCAATTAGCTCTAAATATCAGATTGAAAGTGCGATACTATTTGGGTCATTTGCAAAAGGAAATTATCACCCTGACAGTGATATTGATATAGCTATTGTTTTTAAGTCGGTTGAAGACATTATTGATTTGCAAATTCAACTAATGCAGATGAGGACCGATGATGATTTATTGATTGAACCGCATCCTTTTAAAATTTCTGATTTTAATCTGTCAAATCCAATGGTTGCTGAAATAAAAAAGAATGGAATAGAGTTGTTAACCAATGCAGCTTAAATTTAATGAATTTAATTTATTGATTAATAGTAATTTTAAAAAAAGAGCAGAACTAAATAAATAAAACAAATCCTATGAGAAAACTTGTTGAATGCGTGCCCAATTTTAGCGAGGGCGTAGATGAAAATATTATTAAACAAATAACCGATCAGGTTGAATCGGTAAAAAATGTACGTTTAATCGACGTAGACCCCGGACAAGCCACAAACCGCACAGTAGTTACGTTTGTTGGAGAACCGGAAGACGTTATTGAAGCTGCTTTTCGTGCTGTTAAAAAAGCGCAGGAGCTTATCGATATGCGCAATCATAAAGGTGCTCATCCACGATTTGGTGCAACCGATGTTTGTCCGTTGGTGCCTGTTTCCAATATCACCATGGAAGAAACCGTTGAGTATGCGCATAAACTAGGCAAACGCATTGGCGAAGAATTGGGAATTCCGGTTTTTGCTTATGAGTTTGCTGCAAAAGAAGAAAAACGTCGCAGCCTTGCAAGCTGTCGTAAGGGTGAATACGAAGCGCTGAAAGAACGCATTACAAGTGATGAATGGAAGCCTGATTTTGGCCCGGCTGATTGGAACGAAAGTATTGCCAAATCGGGAGTAACAGCAGTAGGAGCGCGTAATTTCCTTGTTGCCTACAATGTAAACCTAAATACAACATCGGTACGTCGCGCCAACTCCATAGCTTTTGATGTACGCGAGGCTGGTCGTGTTAAGCGCGAAGGCGATCCTGTAACCGGTAAAAAGGTGAAAGACGAAAACGGAAATGATGTGCGTATTCCGGGTAAGTTGAAAAAAGTACGCGGTATTGGCTGGTTTATCGAAGAGTACGGCATTGCGCAAATTTCCATGAACCTGACCGATATTTCCGTAACTTCTATTCACGAGGCATTTGATGCTGTTTGTGAAAGCGCCACAGAACGTGGAATGCGCGTTACCGGTTCCGAAATGGTTGGCGTTGTGCCGCTGAAAGCCATGATTGATGCCGGTAAACATTATCTGCGCAAGCAAAATCGTTCTACCGGTATTCCCGACAGCGAAATCATAAAAATTGCCATAAAATCGCTGGGTCTGGATGAACTCTATCCGTTTGAACCTAAAAAGAAAATTATTGAGTATATTCTTGAGGATGAAAATCCTAATGCATTGGTAAACAAGACACTGGTTGATTTTGCCAATGAAACCGCTTCTGAGTCGCCGGCCCCGGGCGGCGGTTCAATTGCTGCATACATGGGAGCAATGGGAGCTGCGCTGGGTACAATGGTGGCTAACCTTTCGTCGCACAAACGCGGTTGGGACGATCGTTGTCCGGAATTCAGCGATTGGGCTGAAAAAGGTAAAAAATACCAGGAAGCGCTCATGAAAAAAGTTGATGAGGATACCGAAGCATTTAACTGCATTATGTCGGCATTTCAAATGTCAAAAAGCACAGATGAAGAGAAAAAAGAGCGCAAAGAGGCCATTGCCAATGCTACAAAGTACGCCACAGAGGTACCGTTCGAAACCATGAAGCTTTGCTTTGAATCTATGGAAGTGATGAAAGCGATGGCCGAAATTGGTAATCCAAACTCGGTAACCGATGCCGGTGTTGGCGCTTTAGCTGCCCGCTCAGGCGTTTTTGGTGCTTTCCTGAATGTGAAAATTAATGCTGCAGATCTGGAAGACAAAGCTTTTGCTGATAAAATCATTAAAGAAGGAGAAGAAATTAAGCAAAAAACCATCGCGATTGAGGAAGAAATAATGAAAATTGTGGAAAGTAAAATATAAAGTTATCGCTTTGTTGACAGAGAGGCGTTGTGAAAGCAACGCCTTTTTGTTTGCCTTGCAGGCAAACTATACCGTCAGTTTGAAAGATAATTGAGTCGCCCAGTCGGAGGGAAGACCATGCGAAGTCAGGTGCGCTATTGGCAGCGATAGGGTGTGAAGGAAGGTTTAGTATGAACCGTGTACGAGGCCCGTACGTAGGGTTCTGTGTGAGGGATGAATTTCGTTGGATTGGTTGTGTTGTGTTTTTCTTTTGCTATATTTGTGCGGTTATTTGTCCACGGGAAAGATGTTTTTCGAGGGAGAAGAGGCGTAATCCGAAAAGCCAAAAGAGATAGGAAAAAAATTGAATAAAAAGTTATGAAGAGAATTATTTCAGTTGTCGTTTTGTTAAGTTTTTTCGTTGGGCAAAACATATTTGCACAGCAGGGGAGTATCGGGTCAAAAAAAGTGTATATATCATTTTGCCCCGGATACAACTTTAGTGCGGGGAGCCCCTCAGGAGTTAATCGCATAACAAAGGATTCTTATATTAATTATGAAAGTACAAGCGAGTATGTGGGTGGATTGTCAATTGGCAAAGGGTTGAGTTTTGATTTAACTGCAGGTTATCAGTTTCACTCAAACCTTGGTTTGGAATTAGGCATGTCGTATCTTCTTGGTCAGGTTGGCGGTAAAAATAAGCAAACATATTCTTATACCTATACACCTGTAAGCGGTGATTCGTATGATGATGTATATGGAATAACCGATTATGCAAATATGTTTCGGATTACTCCGGGTTTACGTTTTAGTGCAAAATTGATGAGTTTGGAACCATACGCAGTATTTGGAGCTGTTTTTAGC
>CAYPSX010000182.1:0-8167 GCA_964413185.1 uncultured Bacteroidales bacterium | reverse complement strand
GATTTGGGCGGATTGAGCAAACGCATCTGGATTTCGCACAGCAGCATGAACGTGGTCGTAATAGCCAACATGAACGTAACCGGTGCAGACATGTACCCGGAGTTCCAGAACAGTGGAAAATGGTACGATTACTTTGCGGGCGACTCCATAGAAGTAACCGATCCTTCGGGACACCTCATCAGCATGGCACCGGGCGAATACAAAGTATTTACCACGCAACAATTTGAAAAACCCTTTCACAACATCAACTTTACAATAAAAGACGCCGACACAGAAACCGCCATTACCAACGCATTGGTAAACCTCACCGGCTCCGGCACCGACACCACCGATACCACAGGCTACGCGTGGTTTACCAGTAACGGTGGCATCGTAAATTACAGCGTAGAAGCAACAGATTATTTGACCGCCACCGGAACAGTAGACATTCCCGGCACCGAATCACTGGAAGTGCTGCTGGAAACCGATCCGAACAGCATAGCGAAGAAACCCGCAGCACCGGGCAAACTGTATCCAAATCCGGTTAAAAACCAGTTGATAATAGAAGGTTACAACGGATATCAACTGAGTTTGTACAACATCTACGGCCAAAAACTGCAACAAAAACGCATAACCGCAAACCGCATCACAATTAATACACAGTCGTTGCATACAGGTGTATATTTTGTAAAATGTTCAACTAAAAAACAAACCTATACGCACAGAATAGTGGTGGAATAACGTTTGAAGCACTTTTACAACACAAAATCCAGATAGTTTTCGCTGTTTATAGTGCGGAAATCTTCGCAAGAGTAGGCCTCCATAAATTCTTTGGGGGGCTTTACCTTGCTTTTATTGAACTTAAACTCAAAAGCTGACAGTTTCCCATTTTGCTCTTCGATATAATCAATCTCTTTTTGTTGATACGTCCGCCAAAAATATGTATTTACTGATTGTCGCTCATAGTGCAGCTTTTTCATTCTTTCAGTAATAATAAAATTCTCCCACAACTGACCAATATCGTTTCTCGTTTCCAATTCGTTGAATTGTTTAATGATAGCATTTCTTATTCCATTGTCGTAAAAGTAATATTTAGCCTTTTTTGTAATTTCGTTTCTCAGATTGCGGCTAAAAGCTCTTAACTTATATATAATGAACGATTTCTCAAGCAGTTCAATATACCTTTCCACGGTTTTTATATCAACACCAATTTTCTGAGCGAGTTCATGTAATGATACCTCTGAGCCTACCTGAAAAGACAACAAAGTGGTAATCTTGAGTAGCTTATCTGAATGCCTAAGCCCGTCGAGGGAAAGAATATCCCTAAAAAGGTAGGAGTTAACAAGCTCATCCAGGTATTCTTGTTTCTGTTTTAATGTATTTGAAGTAAATATTTCCGGATAGGTTCCATATATCAAAACATTCTCTAATTGTTCTTTAAGTTCATACTTATTGTAATGTTTGTGTAGCTCTTGCATTGACAAAGGATATAAAATCAACTCCCTTTTTCTGCCGGTTAGAGGTTCTCCAATTTGTTGTTGAATTGTGAATGATGATGATCCGGTTGCGATAATCTTGAGATCGGTATGCTGGTCGACCAAAATTTTTAGTCCCTTGCCAATGCCGGGAATATTTTGTGCTTCATCGATAATGATAAGATCATACCCCTCAGCATACTCTTTTATTTTCGTAAAATCTGAACCGCTCAACACATTTTGGATTCGAATATTGTCCCCACTGTCAACTTTAAATTTAAGTTTGGTTTGGTTTGCAAAATGTTCAATCAGTGTTGTTTTACCAACTCGTCGCGGCCCATAAATAATTAGCGCCCTGTTATCCGGAATCCATCTCGATAAGTCTTGGTATATTCTTTCAATCATGATTTTTTGAATAAAATTAAAAAAACAGGATATCAACTCCAAATATTTCATTAAAAATTAGGAGTTGTGGTCTAAATATTTGATAAAGTTACTGCATAAGCAAAAATTTCAATCGACTTCAGGTGAAGCCATACCCTGTTCACTCTGTTTAATGCCCATTTTTTTTCATTCTATAAATATTTGGCAACTAAATAATAATATACATTTGTGAAACAAACAACTCCATAATTATGAAAAAAATCGGTCTAATTCTTTGTATGTTTTTGCTTACCGGAATAAATCCCGTTGAAGCATGGAAGACAACAGAAATGCCAACCAATAATGCATTCAACAATCAGACGCGTGAAAATGACAGCAAGAATAATGACGGGTACCGGAATGCTGCCGGACATGCTCAAAATTTTCAGAACCCGGCAGCTCCAAATTCAGACAACATTTTAAACCTTGCTGCAAACGAAGAGCTTGTTTATGGTAAGATTGGTTTAAACGATAATGGCAGTGTGAAGTACACATTCGCCATGACGCGCAAACCCAACAATTCGAAACAAATTTACAAAAGGGAGATGAGTATGCCTTATGGGCCGCAACCGCTTATAGGGGGCGGCCAAATGCGGATTGACAATAATCCTGAGGAGTACGACATGTACGACTATTTCGTTGTATTAAACGGAGAGAAAATGGGGCCTTACGATCGCATTTATGATATTCACCAGAACGATGGCGATATTGACAATTGGATAACCCCCGATGGGAACCATATCAGTTTTGCCGGAGTGAAAGGTCAAAAATATTATCCTGTTGTTGGCAATAAAGAAATTGGCGTATACTTTTGGAGTGTTATACAGGCCCCCGATTACGATCCTGCCTCATCGAAAGTCACTTTAACCATGGGAGAGAAAACGGAAAACGCCCGCTTAATTGAGGATGGCTCACTCAAACTACGCGGTTGGAAAGTGATAGATGACATCAAATACGCACACAATAACGAAGATTTGCTCTATGTGGGCGCAAAAGATGATAAGGACAAAAAATACATTTACCTGAACCATAAATCAATTGATGGCCCATATACCCTGGTGACTCAAATCGGCTTCCTGCCCGGCACAAATAAACCTTACTACAGGGGTTTCAACAGAGTAATTGTTAATAATACGAGCAAGACAAAGCACGGGGTTTTTATTGGTGGTAAAAAGTTCGATTTTACTGTTGATCAGGAAGTTGGAAATCTTAAAATTAAAGGTTCCCGGGTGTGTTTTACGGTAACCGAAAAAAACGAAAATTACAGTGGTAACGACAGGTACAAACAAAAATCTGCAGAAATATGGAAGTATAATTACCGTTCCGGGGAGCTGGTTAAATATGGAAAATACGCATACTATGCCTCGATTCATGAAGCCGGAGATCAATTTTATTTCATAACATACGATACCGACGGGAGCTCACTCCTTGTAAATAATGAAGGTGAAATTCTCGAGCGGGTTACTCCTGAAGAGAAGGGAAAAGGAAGTGCTGCCCTCAGACTTAGCCCCAATGGAGATTACTATGCATTTTACAGGAAAAATTACAAGCAGCCCTACACATTAAAAAAGAATGGGGAAATATTCAAAATTGATGGTGTAGATAAAATTATGGGAATAGAAACCCTGAAGTTTTGTCCCAAAACAGGCAAGTTAAATCTTGTAGTAACAAAAGATCAGTCAGTTGGCAGCAAAGACAGAACGGTAATCAACGGCAACTTCAGGTTCGATATCAAAGGCAGAGCCATGGGAGATTGGATGTACTTTGCCACGGAGAGCAACGATGTTTTTTCACGAAAAGAATTTAAACGTGAGGGCGAAAGGAATTTTACAGCACAGCTATACAAAAATGGAAAGTTAGCGAGCGATTTGCTCTTAAGAAGTATAGTGGAATTTTGCATGTCGCCCGATGCCAGCCGCTACGCTGCCCTGGTCACCCTGGAAAAGCATGACGCTTTTATGGGACAATATTTTACAGAGAATCATTTTATGGACAATAAGCGCAAACTTATGGTGGATGGTAAAATTGTAGAGGGTACCTATGGCGCTCCGGTATGGTCAGATGAAAAGAATAAGTTTTTAGTGCTCAAGCAGGAAGGCAACTCAATACGACTGGTTGAGCTATAAATCATCATGAAAATTAAAGGAAACATGAAAACTAAACACATAATTACAATTTCGGCTTTATCTTTATTAACGCTTAGCCTGGCATTTACAAATGTAGCTGAGAAGATTAGTGTTTTTATAAAAACCAACTACTTCGACCTGCCCTACGGGAAGCTGAAAAATTTACAAAGCCAGTTAAAAACCGACAATATTGAAATGCTTCCGGAGAAAAGCGTGAGCATAATGGGACACTATTTGTCCGAAAACATTCTGGAAACGACTAATCCCAACAGAATCAACTTGCGTGGCAACTACTTTTGGAATATATACAATGCACTGCCAACATTCGTGAGCGCTAAGGAGCGCCATACAGGCTACAATCAGAATGCCCGGGATTACGCAGAGGATGAGCAGCTAATGGCCTACGCCATATATCGTATCGATAGAAGTCCTGAGAACATCAGGAAAATTTTCGAGTTCTTTAAACCCGGCCTTACAAAACTGGTTTCACCGGGCATTTATAAAAAATCAGGGGTAGAGACGTATGTGCGTCAGGCAATTAACTCTTACGCAGCCATTACCAACATTCCCAATTATAGCAATCAGCTTCAGGAAGCCTACAATCAGGTTGATACAGCCACCGGAACCTTCTCGGGAGAGGGAAAATACCGGAATTTCAGAAAATTTGAGAATTCTGCTTACGGCTTTTCCGTTCAGGAACTGAACCAAATAATTGCGAAACATCTGAACTTAGATCGCTTTTCCGATTTAACCTACTCCCCCTGGCTATCGTTCTGGATGCGGCGCCATCACGAGGGCAATATGAAAGAAGTACATAAAATACTGAAAGAAATTAATTATTTGTATTATCCCGAAAAGCAGAAGAAAGCCCTAAAATCGTATGGGCATGAAGTGGCCCATTTACCGCATAAGGGTAAAATAGTTCACTTTACCAAATGGAAAGATACGAATGGAAAAAATGTATTAATTCTTACGGAAGACTTTGAAAAAGTAAAACGCAAAAATGATTCCCCAATCTCGAATATTGAGTTATTTGCATACCATTATGCCAACGCGGGCGATGGCTTTAAACTTATGAACAAGCATACCGATAACGAGCTGAATTGCGAGTTTGAAAACAGGGCTCGTTTTATGGAACAAACGGTTGAGCTTTTGGACAGCGATAATGATGGGTATTACGAAGCAACTTTCACCTATCGGTTAGGATGCTCAAGCGAACTATCGCCCGATGAGCTCCATCTTGTTACAATGGAAAATGGCGAAAGTTACCGCATACAAGGTACAACCAAAGTTATTTTAGACAGCAGCGTGCCGCCCATGGGAGGAGAAACCAATATTGGCGCCGGTTTAAAAAACGCAGACTACAAAATCCTGAAAAGTGCCCTTGCAATTTGGGAGAAAGAGCAAGAAGATCACAGCGCTACCAATAAAGTGAGGCTATATCAACTTTATGATTTTAAAAAATATCACAATCTCAAACTTATGGGCGTTGAACCGTTCTGGCATATCAACCTGTCTTTTGATAAACTAGCCTGGTTTGAGCCATCCAAAGAAGCTGAATGGTACCAATATACAAATTTATTCGAAGTTGATGGCAGTTACCGCATAATAGCCAAATCGCTTCGTTCCGGAGAAACCATTGATATTACATTCCGCGAAGATAAATGCAGCGACGGCATGTCTGAAAACACCTATCCATACACAGTAAGCTTAACGCGAGATGGCAGAACCTACGAAGGCTGTGGCAATTGGGTTGACTAACGGTTGTACTTTTCAACAAATCCGGTATGGATGGCATATCGGTAAAAAATTGCACAAAACCCAACTCGCCGCGGCGGGAAAAGAATCAACGATGTGGAGTTGCTATCGGAAAATTGCCTATTATCTTGAAGTTATGCTTCATGCAAAAGAATTCTGCCGCCATGGAACTTAAATATTTTTTTAAATTCGTTGATTTTATGTAACGAATTCGTTACATTTGCGTTATGAGAGATATAGACATTACAGAAAACTGCTTGAATTTTGTCGATTCACAGGGTACAAGAGTTTCGGATAAATTCTTTCAGTTGATTGAAATTATTGGAGAAGTAAAAATTGTTCACTCAAATTTTGTCAAAAAGATTAAAAATTCACGATTTTATGAACTTCGGATAAAAGCAGGAAATGAATATCGAGTAATGATTTTTGCGATTGACCATTTGAACTTTTCAGAATGTACTAAAGCTGTTTGTTTGAATGGGTTTATAAAAAAGTCAAACAAGGATTATGTGAAGGGAATCAAGGAAGCAGAGAAAATTTTAGAAGAATATTTAAAAAGTAGGGAATTATGAAGACAATGAAAGCTAAAGACTTATTGACACAACGATATGGACCAAAAGGTTCAGAAAGTAGAGAGAAATTTCGAGACAACGCATATTCCTATTATTTTGGAGAGATTATAAGAAATAGACGGAAGGAATTACACATGAGTCAAGAAAAATTGGCTGAGGCAGTAGGGAAAAAGCGCCCATATATCTCTCGGATTGAAAATGGTGAAGATGTTCGAATTTCAAATCTACTATTGGTTGCAAACGCGCTAAATTTATCGATTCAATTAACACCAAGATAAGAAAACGAAAGCATACACCCCGGTCCGAATAGAGCACACGGAGCCTCTTAGATGCAGGCAGTTCAAGGTTCTATTTTTAACACCACCAAATTTTCGTTTTGACGATGAAAAATATAAATCTGTAAAACAAAGTTTTGACTACGTGCAGGTCTGGAGGATTTTACAAGTAAACCGTACGCACTATAACACGAAACACGCTCAGGATTACTCCGAATTTCCTGTTTTGTGTGTAGCGACGCATTATTCAGAGACGGGCTTTTACCATATCAACAGCTCTCTTGTTGAACGATTTTGTAACAAGCTTTTGCTCTTTGGGTTCTAATTGATTCATTTCCCGTCCATAATCTTTCATAAAGTCTTCCACAACATCGGTTGCAAATAGCTTAAGCACCCTCCCAATGTCTTTGGGTGTGATTTCACCAATTTTACTGATTACATTGTTCATGCGGTTATCGGTAACATAATCCTGTATCGCTTCCTGTAATTGTTTTACACTTTCGGGCACTTCCTTTTGCACAATTTTCCTTTTACTGGCTTTTGCTTTTTCTTCCCATTTTTCGTTTTTGTTTTTCAGCAATACCCTTTCTCCATTGTCGAAAAAGCAGGGCTCAACCGGACGAATGACCACACCCTCGGCCACATTAGGCTCTATTTTTGGCAAATTAAGTTGTTGATATATAGTTGATTCGATATCGTTCGGAAAATCAAGGCACGATGCAAAGTTGCCTCTGTGCAGCGTTTTTGCATGTAACAATCCATGCTTATGAAAAATATCTTCGACTTTTAAAGTATTTAAGTATCGGTTATTGTTAATCAGGATATCGAACCCATACAATTCGTTTGACGGACTGTAATAAATTCCTTTCTGAACTTTGGTAGCTGATGGGTCTTTTTCCACATCGGGATGAGGATAATCTCCGCCAATTAATTCACCATAAACCGTGAGCTCGGTCAAATCCGGAATTTCGTGTTCCAATTGTTTCCATATAGCACGGAACTTTTCAAGGTTTTTAGTCATCACTGCCTGGAAATTATAAAATTCCTCACCGGGTTCTATCACTGCACTACGTTTGGCCGGATGGAAAACAATTCCGTCGCTGGTCCAGAATCCCATATTGGCACCATGAGCTTTTTCCTGCACTACGTACTCGTATTTATCGTATTCGTGAGATTTTATTTTTTCAATAAAACCTTTTTGGTAGGTATTTTCTATTGAATTGTATTTTCGAAACATAGTTTTGATGGTTTGAATAGAATTATTGAAATAAATTTTCAATCCCGACCTGTAAAATAGGAATTTTTCTCCAATTTTCTATCATTTTGTTTTCTGTTTTGATAATGAAAATATGCTTAAATGATGTAAAAACAAAAAAGAAATATTTTGTTAATAGCAAATATGTACTAATTTTGCCGCAAAACAAAACAGCTTAAAATTACACTCATGTTCGAACATTCAAAACTCCCCGAAGATCACGTCTTTAACCAACGAAATCGCGGTCAGAAAAAATCAAAAGCCAACATGGAGGCCCAACGAAGGCAACTGGAAGGCGATACGG
>CAYPSX010000181.1:0-8191 GCA_964413185.1 uncultured Bacteroidales bacterium | reverse complement strand
TCGTAACCTTCGGGGTAAGCCAGTTCAATGTCCATTCCGAAGCGCGACATGAGGCCAATAATACCTTGCGGAACCGATAAAGGTTTTCCATAGCTTGGCGAATACGCCCAGCTCATAACGATTTTTTTGCCTTTAAGATTTTCGAGCGATCCGAATTCTTTTTGCAAATGCAGCAAATCAGCCATTGATTGTGTGGGATGATCCATGTCGCATTGCAAATTGACAATACCGGGTCTGGTTGGCAATACGCCTTTTTCAAAGCCTTCATCGAGGGCGTCGCCAACTTCGCGCATGTATTTATTTCCTTCTCCGAGGTACATATCATCGCGGATTCCGATAAAGTCTGAAAGGAAAGAGATCATATTGGCTGTTTCGCGCACAGTTTCGCCGTGGGCAATCTGCGATTTTTGTTCGTCGAGGTCTTGCACGGCCAAACCCAGCAAGTTGCTGGCCGATGCATAAGAAAAACGGGTACGGGTGCTGTTATCGCGAAAATTTGATATGGCAAGGCCGGTATCAAAAACACGCGGCGAAATATTTTGCTCACGCATTTCTTTCAGGATATCAGCAACTTGAAGAACAACCTCCAGGTCTTCCATGCTTTTCTCCCAGGTCAGCAAAAAATCGTTCTTATAAAGTGCTGACTTTATTTGATCGAGTTGGTTTATTTTATCAATCAGGTTCATAGTTGAATTATTTATTTTATTTCTATTTATTATTCGGCAATTTCGTAGGCAAAACCCGCATAGAAAGCAGTAGCTTTTACCAGATCGTCGACGGGTACTTTCTCATTGGGCGCATGCGCCAGCACTTCGTTTCCGGGACCAAAGCCCAGTAGCGGAATACCGTACATTCCATTTATTGTAACACCGTTGGTGGAGAAAGTCCATTTATCTACTTTCGGCTGTTTTTCAAACAATTTTTTAAACGTACTTACACCTTTTTGAATAATTTCGGAATCTTCCGGTATTTTCCATGTAGGATAATATTTTTCCATTCCATATTCGAGGCCGGTGTAGGCTTTTTCTTTATACTCAAGCACTTCAACTTTTGCATTCACTCCCTTAATTACTTCTTCAATTTCAGCCACTGCCGATTCTTTTGTTTCGCCCCAGGTTAAGCGGCGGTCGAGGTGAAATGCAGCATAATCGGCTACGGCACAAAGTGAGGGACTGCCCGAAATAATTTGTGAAATGGTGATGGTGCCTTTTCCGAGAAACTCGTCATCTTTGAGGCGTTCATTCAGTTTTTCAATTTCGACAGCGGCTTTCGCTGCTTTGTAAATGGCATTGTCGCCGCGTTCGGGTGCCGATCCATGGCAAGAAGTACCGTAAAAATGAACTTTCATTTCCATACGGCCACGATGCCCGCGATAAATATTCAGATTGGTAGGTTCTGTAGAAATGGCGAAATCGGGCTTGATGCCTTCCTCTTCTACAATATATTTCCAGCATAAACCATCGCAGTCTTCTTCAATTACGCTTCCTACGAAGTATATGGTCAGGTCTTTATCAAAACCAAGTTCTTTTAATATTTTGCCTGTAGTTACAAATGAAGCGCAGCCGCCTTCCTGGTCTACAGTTCCGCGTCCGTGCACAAATCCATCTTTGATTTCTCCGCCAAGCGGGTCGAAATCCCAGTTTTCGAGTTGCCCAAGGTCTACGGTATCCATGTGGCCATCGATAGCCAATATTTTTTTCCCATTTCCAATTCGGCCAATTACATTACCCAGTCCGTCGATGCGTACTTCATCAAAACCGGCTTCTTCCATTTGGCGTTTTAACTCTAACTGCACTTCTTTTTCCTGCAGGCTTAATGATTTTATTTTTACAAGTTTTGAAAGGTTTTCAGCTGTGTAATCGCGGTATTTTTCCGCCAGCTCATTAATTTTAGCATATAGCTCACTCATAATTATTTATGATTTAATATTTTTAAAAAGTGTGTGTTTTATATCGTAATTTATAAAAGCAGCCCTAAATATAGTGATTTTATGCAAAAAAGGCGTTTTGCAGAATAAAAGAATAACCTCTTATTCAAAATACAGGAAAAACACACAATTAATATCTATTATTTATAAAATTTTCCCATACTACTTTCATTTTTCTCGACAGTATTAATTCACGATAGCGTAATCTTAGAATTCTACTTTCAACTGTGCCCTGATACCAAATTTAGGTATTTTTGTATAATTTTCAGCATTTGGCGGAGGCTCCAGATACGACAGGCGCCACATGGCATCTATGCGAAAAAGACGAAAGATATTTTCAACACCCACACTTGCCTCCATATAGGGTTCTTTTAGTCCGCGTAAATTACCGGGTAATATCATCTCCTGCTTATTTTGTTCACTTACTCTTCCTATGAGGCCTTTTGCAGCTATTACCTCGCGCCATTTCAATTTTCTGAATAGCGGGATGCGATTTAAAAAGAAACCATTGAAATGGTGCTCAGCCAACACGCTCACGTACCTGTCGCTAACAAACTCGTAATAGTTCATCATGTTGAAGGCGTAATCATCGTAGGCATAAGTTTCATTTCCTTCATGTAGTTGAAGAAGCGGGTAAGGAGCTGTACCAAAATAGTAACCGGCATCAACAATATAACGAAATTCACCTATGGGGTTTATATTAAAATTATGGTCTACGCTTGCATGAAGTTTAAAATATTGGTGCTTGCTTTTCAGGACATCTTTCAGCCCGACAATCATATCGAAATTAAGCACCGGATATTTTGTTCCCAGGCTAACTCGTTCAAATTCGCCCATAAGAAATTTTTCATTATAGGCGAAGCGTGTATTTAACCGGATTTCTGTGCTTGAAACCTGAGATAAGGTTGTTGTATCGCCATTTCTTACTACATCAAATGGAACATGTTCTGTTCCGAAAATACGCCGGGTTTGTAACGTGAGTGTATTTGAAAAACCCTGGTACCACTCATGTTCATAAAAGACTTTGGCTTCATTGACCATGGTTAGTTTTTTATTATAAGTTCGTCGTAGCAAAGAAGCCAGAATATTATCCTGGGTAAAAGCATTTTCACTGATGCCCAGCTGTTCCATGTCGTGTTTTACATCGAAACCCGTAGACCGGCGCGGATTTTTATTGAGCATATAAATGGTTCCAAGGTGTCCTTTCAGACGCTCATCCCGGCTCCCGTAAGCCAAATGAGAGGTAACCATCACTTTGGTACTAAAGTCGTTGCTTGTGCGGCCGCCAAACCGAAACCGGTGTCCTTCTATTGCATTATAACTGTATAGTTTGTAATACGGGCCTATCTCCCAAAACCCGATGATGTAATGGCCGGTTATTAAGGTGTTTACCATATCTACCCAGGTCTGAAAAACAGGAACCTGTTTTATGGAGTCAACCATATTGTATATTTTCTGCTCTTTTGTTGTAAGTTTTTCATGTCGGTTTGCCTGCCAGAACGCCAGATCTTTTTCTGTTACACTATCGTGTGCAAGAGTTTCCTGTTTGACCCGGGGATTAAAAAAGTTTTCGGGGATCTCGATATTTAATTTTACATCGCGGTAGGAAGTGGTTTTGTGTCCAAAAACGCCTGTTGTTTTTTCGGCAATATTGAAGTCGATGAAGTAATGTTCGCGTTTAAGAAACCATAGTGAATCCTGAACCTTTTGATAATCCATCTCTGCGTACAAATCGTTCACAAAATTCAGGTGAGCATCGTTGGTTATACGAATATTTACTTTTTTGATAGCATAGGTTGTATCGTGCACCCAAAAATCGCCTTTAAAAGTTGGCTCTTGTTTTCTTTTAGGCTTAAAAGATATTTGGTAACACCAACTATTGTCTATATAGGCTGAATCAACCAAATAATATTTATAGTATATCTTTCCAAAACTGGCTATGGGGCTTATAAACCCCTTTCCGAATATACTCATAAAGTTTTCATAAATATTCAGCTTCAGATACATTTGCCCGGTAAATTCAGATATTTTCTCATCTTTTACACCACTGATATTGCTTCCACGAATTATCTCCTTTTCTTTTTGCGGTGATTTCTGGTAATAATAATCCGAAACGGTTTCTGTGATAAAAACAGGAAGGTAACTTTTTCCGGTAATTGTACTTGTATCAACATAATCAAAAACAAATTGAAATTGTTTGACTACCCTTTTATCTTTAAAGTTTTCATCAACATTACTGAGGTCAATTTCCATTTTATTATAAACCTCGTATTTGTAAGTATCGTATCGTTCAATATCGTTTCTCTGTCGGTTTTCATCAATTCTGCGTAGTAAAACGTGAGCAGGGTTCTCCCCGGGCAAAACAACTATTTCGTCTAGTTGCACGCTACTTGGCACCATTTTTAGGTCGATGATTTGAAAATTGTTCTGATTTACAGCATAAGTTTGTTTATTGTAACCTACATAAGAAAATACGATGGAGTCGACCGGACTTCGGGTTTCGATGAAATATTTGCCGTCGAAATCTGTTATTACTCCTACCGTTGTACCTTTAAAGGAAACATTTACAAAAGGAAGCGGCTCACCGGTTTCGCTATCAGTTATCAATCCACGAACTTTTGTTTGAGCTTGCATAAAAGGGGCAAATACTACAACGAAAAAGAACAATATGCAGATATGCTTAAAACTCATTCTTTGTTTTTTCTTAGCTGGAAGTTTTGTCCCAGATAGAGCTTGCGAACTTGTTCATCATTGGCCAAATCCTCTGCACTACCAGCTTTTAAAATTGAACCTTCAAAAAGCAAATAAGCTCTGTCTGTAATGGAAAGGGTTTCCTGCACATTATGGTCGGTAATGAGTATACCTATCTTACGGTCTTTTAATTGAAATACAATTTCCTGAATATCTTCTACTGCAATTGGGTCGACGCCTGCAAAGGGTTCATCCAACAATATAAAAGAGGGGTCGAGTGCAAGAGCCCGGGCAATTTCGGTCCGTCTGCGTTCGCCTCCGGAAAGTTGTATTCCGAGGTTTTTTCTTCGTTGGGTCAGGTTAAACTCCTCCAGCAGACTTTCCAGCCTTCGTTTTCTTTCTGCTTTACTGTATTTGGCCATTTCCATAACCGACATAATATTGTCTTCAACGGTCATTTTCCGGAACACAGATGCTTCCTGCGCCAAATAACCAACACCCATTTTGGCACGGTTATAAACGGGTTCTCCGGTAATATCCCGATCATCGAGAAAAATCTTGCCTGCATTGGGGCTTACCAGGCCTACGATCATATAGAACGAGGTTGTTTTTCCGGCTCCGTTCGGACCCAACAGACCAACTATTTCACCTTGTTTTACCTGGATAGATACTCCTTTAACAACCGTACGGTTACGATATTTTTTTACAATATTTTTCGTATATAAAGTCTTCATTAGCAATATTCTCTTAAAAGAATTGAATTAATAAAAAAGGTAATTACATGTTGGTTGAAATCAACAGCATAAATTTATTATCTTTGCTATATGCTAAATAATAGAAATCAACCATTTTCTATTTGTAATGAACAAAAATAGGTGATTTTAGCATTGCGTAAAAGAGATTATTGTTTTATTTTTAAACAAAAAACTATGGAAAATACATTCATTCTGGGCGGACTTATCCTGATTTTCATTCTTGTCATATTTCTTTTGATACAAATATTTCAACTTAAACGCAAATTACGTGAAGCAGAAGTTGATACATTAGATCAAATAAACCTCACCATTAAAAGTATTGATTCTGAGGTTCAACAAATCAAAAAAGACTTGTATCAAACCATTGATCAAAAACCTAATCAAAAGAAATAGCCTGAACCGGACGAATTCTTGAAACAATCATTGCCGGCAGCAACATCATAATTATATTAACAGTAAATGCTCCGGCATTAAGCAATAATATAAACAGCCAGTTAAAATTTACCGGAACTTCTGACAAATAATAGTTGTCCGGGTCGAGTTTTATTATACCCCATTGGTATTGAACAAAACAAAGCCCTATGCCAATTATATTACCCCAAAGCATTCCTTTCCCAATAATTCTGCCGGCATTAAACAGAAATATCTGCATAATTTGCTTATCGCGCGCCCCCAGAGCCTTAAACAATCCAATCTGATTTGTTTTTTCCAGAATATTAATCAGTAATCCGGTAACCATATTAATTCCGGCAACCATTGTTATCAGAATAAGTATGACCCAAACATTCATGTTCTGCAATTGTAGCCAGTCATATATCTGTGGGGCTATTTCAAGTGTAGATATGGCTTCCAAAGATTCATTATTTTCATTAAAATCAAGGGCAATTCGTTTGCTTATTTTCATTTCTATTTTCTCAAGCTCATTAAACTTTTCTACTTTAATTTCGAAACCTGAGTATTGATTGGGATTCCAGCTATTTAATTTTTGAAGATGCCTCAAATCAACCATGGCATAAAGCTCATCGTACGCTTTCAGGTTGGTTTCATAAATTCCCTCGAGAACAAACCTTCTCATCCGAACCGGATTTTGCATAAAAAACATATCTACATCATCACCCACATTAAGATTAAGCCGATTAGCGATGTAGGCAGATAAAACAATGCCGCTGTTTTTTTCTGCAGTATCAATTTTGAGGACAGAGCCTGTTACCATGTACCGGTCGAAAAATGACCAATCATAGGAGTGATCAATCCCTTTTAGAATAATGGCTTCAATTTCATCATTCTCTTTTATTACACCGGGTTTAGTAACGTAAGGGTATAAATTTTCAACTCCATCGTAATGCGGAATTTCGTTAAGATAATCCCAATTATTTGTAATAGGAATAGCCTCATAAGACTGGTTCATATCCCTGTTTACCAATTGAATATGCGAACTAAAACCAGTGACTTTTTCAGTTATCTGCTGTTTAAATCCGGTAATGATAGCCACTGCAGCAATCATTACAGCCATACCGATTACAATACCAAATGTAGCGATACGCATCATAGGTTTCGACATTAAAACCCGATCGCTACTGGTATTTTTGCTATAACGTTGTGCTATGAATAAGGCAAACTTCATTATTATTCAAGATTATTCTTTTTCGTTTTGCACGTCGACAAATAGATTCAATAATTAACAATTTAAAAAATGAAGCAAAATCTCATTTATCAAACCAAATTTCAAATTATTTTGTAATATTGCGGTTATATCATCATTGTTTATGCGCAAAAATAGTCTATTCATCGGGATTTGCCTTTTTTTTCTTCCTCTTTTTAGCGGACTGGCCCAGGAAATTACTCCTGCTGCACAAAGGACAGATTTATATTTTCCCCTATTGAAAAATAAAAAAGTTGGTGTTGTGACCAATCACACCGGGATTATTGTCTATACTCATCTGGTTGACTCCCTTTTAAATGCCGGGATCGATGTTCGTTATATTTTCTCCCCTGAACATGGGTTTCGCGGCATAGCCGATGCCGGAAAACACATTAAAAACTCAATTGATCAAAAAACAGGATTACCCGTAGTTTCACTTTATGGCAGTAATAAAAAACCGGAAAGTAAAATAGTTCAACAATTAGATATTTTAATTTTTGATATTCAGGATGTTGGGGTACGGTTTTATACTTATATCTCTACTCTGCACTATGTAATGGAGGCCTGTGCGGAAAACAACGTACCGTTATTAGTGCTTGACCGCCCAAATCCGAATGGTTATTATGTTGATGGCCCGGTGCTTGAGCCTAAACATAAATCATTTGTCGGGATGCATCCAATACCTTTAGTACATGGTCTTACAGTAGGCGAATTGGCAAAAATGATTAATGGCGAAGGCTGGATTGAGCAGCCCTGCAAATTATCAATAATTAAATGCGATAACTATTCACATGAAGATATGTATGATGTACCTGTAGCACCGTCGCCAAATTTACCAAACATGCAGGCAATTTATCTGTATCCTTCTCTTGGATTGTTCGAGGGAACAGTAATGAGTGTTGGCCGCGGCACAAAATTTCCTTTCCAGATATACGGGCACCCGGAATACAGGCCAAAGGATTATACTTTTCTTCCGCTTCCAGGCCCGGGTGCATCTAACCCCAAGCACATGGGTGAAAAATGCTATGGCGTATCTTTAAGAGACCCGATACAGCATTCTAGCGGAATTCCCGGCATCAAACTACAGTTTCTGCTTGATGCTTATGTGAAAACAAAAACAGATAATTTCTTCAATTCTTTCTTTACCTTGCTGGCTGGAACCAAAGAGCTACAAGA
>CAYPSX010000180.1:3046-8327 GCA_964413185.1 uncultured Bacteroidales bacterium | reverse complement strand
TTGTTTCAAGGTTATGATTTTTTGCTGACAGAGAAATTTATTCCCACAAGAATCAGAGAGTCCGGTTGCATAACAAGAGTTGTATCTTTTGGGTATGTTGGCAGTTTATTCTGTATTTTTTGTGGTTTTACCACAACAAAACTTGTTAGTATCAATAACACTATACTAATTTTGCAAACCGTACAGTTTAAAAGACCAATAATATTGATAAATGAGTTTTGATGATGAACAGCACCGCTTAAATCAACTTTAAGTTGAATATCCCTTTTTCGGATATTTTTCTGACTATAGCCCTTTGGTTTCTCCATAGCAGTTGCTTGGGGTGGTTACGCAGATATAATTAATACGCAAAAAAAATTATTTTATTGTCTTTAAATAAGATTGTGCATCAATTGCATTCATTTTTTATCGAATAATAAATCCACTTATAAACAGATAAAACTTCCTGCCCTTGAATATTCCTCTATAATAATGCATACAAATATTTGTAAACA
The DNA here is from genome assembly GCA_964413185.1 of uncultured Bacteroidales bacterium. Taxonomy (GTDB): domain Bacteria; phylum Bacteroidota; class Bacteroidia; order Bacteroidales; family Salinivirgaceae; genus Salinivirga. Next base: position 7,833 of record CAYPSX010000180.1, on the reverse strand, counting down.
AAATAAAATGATAATATATTTGATTTTGTCACGTACAATCAGAAAATTGAATACTTATGTTGCCTGAAAAAAATCGACCTGAATGGAAATTGTTGGTGAAAGGGGATAAAGACTACCCCTTGCGCAACTTTGTCCTTCAAATGAAGGTTGCGCAAACTGCAAAGGATATAAAAGCCGGTAAAGTAACTATCGATAAAGCCGTTGATGATATCTACACCCTTTGCAAAAAATACGAGAAAGCCGTTCATAAGGATGTTGAAGTTATTTTTAATTCCTAAAAACAAAAGTATGTCTACGCAATTATATACAACAGCACAAGTTACAGAAATGATAAACCAGGGTAAAATTTTACTCCTGGCCGGAGATGAATCTCAACTTTCGCAATTACCAGATGGAGATTGGGTTGGCGGCACAATTCCCTATTTTATGACAAGGGAAGGCGGTATATTTACTAAAGAAATGATTTATGTAAATGACATAACAAACGAAATTACCAACTTCAAAATTAAAGTGTACAACGAAGATAATATCAGGGATATAATTCAGGACAGTTATCAAAACGGTTTTTCGTATGTTATTCTTCCGGGATTATCAAATGTTTTGGCAAAATATGCACTTGAATCTCCCGAATGGGAAGATCTCTACGTAAACCCTGTCGTAGGTTGGATTTGTGGCGTACAATACGAAGACTTCGGAAAAGTAAAGCCCAAAACATTTGCCGGCAATAAAGCATATACCAACAATGCTGTGGTAGTACATGCCGAGTTGCCTCAGGATAAAGTGGCGCGTGTAGAAATAATTAACGTTTACGAACAGGGCGATGGCGATGAAATATATTTTGAAGAAAGAGGTTTTGGCAATAATGAGTGTTTAATAAATGGAAAAAAACATAACCTTTACGAATATTTGAACGAAAAAAATATAGATGAAACGCTACCCCTTGTAGCTGATTATGCCGGGGCCAACATCAATGTAGGTTCTATTTGGAATAAAGAAACGAAACGAGCAGATTTATTTGCACCCGTATTCCCCGATACAGCCTATAAAGTAGCCAAATCGCGCGATTTCGATTATGTCGGGGAGTTTAAAGAGCAATTATCTCACGATGCAGGATCAAACATTGTATTTTCTTGCAATTGCCTTTTTAATTATGTGAACTTTGGTTTAGAGGGGAAAAAGATTGCAGATATTTCCGGGCCGGTGACTTTTGGAGAAATTGCATACCATGTTGTTAATCAAACCTTTGCTTACCTTGTGATTGAGTAAATTTAGTCTGCAATATATTCGAGCGTAGAAATCCATTCCCGAATTTGCAATTGAAATGCCGGATGCTCCTCTATAAGCTTATGGAGCTGCTTTTTTAATGAAACACGGTTGTTCGGATATTCACGATAGAGCATTTCCGTAATGTTTTGTCCATCTGTAATGTTTATTTCTGTATTGCTGATTTGACCGGCTAATAAATGGATAGCATCATCATAATCGCCGGGTCTTTTTTCCATTCTGTACCGCTGTACCATGGCTTTGATCAATATTTTGCCAGATAGTACGTTTTCCAATTCCTTTAACGCGTAATTATCTATGATGGACGAAACAATATGGCGGGCAAAGAGGTTTTGAAGCTCTTCGCTCACGCAATTTTCGTCAATTTTTGAAAGCTCATCTTTATTTAGTTCTTCGGGTTTTGAAAGTAACAAACCAACTATGCGGGCCTCGCGCGTGTTTTTATCAATAAGCTCCAGCGCCAGTTCAGTTGATGGTTCAAATTGTTCAGCAAATTTTTTCAATTCGGGGTACATGATACCAAATCCCGGCAGCTTATTTCCCTGGTATTTTCTTATTGCATCGGCAGCATCGCCGTTTGCCAGCAGAAATAGTCTGCGGAGTATGCTTTTCGCTTCTTCAGACGATGCTGGTTTGGACATGTTGCAGGTTACATTTGAGTTTCGGTAATTACATTTTTGTAGTGCTCGTAACGGTTCATAATATCTTTCACATAATCAAAAGGCTCCTGGCCGCGGCAATAACCGTACCTGACAACCGGATCGAGGTAATACTTAGGATCAGATTTGTAAAGCAACATACTATCAACTTGCGTATCCCAAACATTGGGATTTTTACCATATTTTTCAGCCAGTCTCCGTGCATCACGCACATGACCAATGCCACAGTTGTACGAGGCCAGTACAAATTTTTTACGTTCGTCTTCGTCTTCAATGTCTTTTTTTAACGACTCTTCAAGGTATTTAAGGAACTGGCAGCCTGCTCTTATTTGGCGCTCGGGCGATGAGCCGCGGCTTACACCAAAATAACTGGCCGTACCGGGCATTAGCTGCATAATGCCAAATGCACCTGCCCAACTTACTACGCGCGGATTGAAACGCGATTCCTGATATATCATGGATGCAACAAGGCGCCAGTCGTAATTGGGGATTTCACTGTATTTTTTAATGGTTTCGTCGAAAGGAGAAATTTTTCCACCACTGATCGACATGTATTGGCTTTTAATGCGGTTAGAAGCTTTTTTACTTTTAAAGTATTTGTTGTAAAGTAAAGCATACATAGGACCATTTTTGAATGTGTATACCCATGAGTTCAGCTTAGACTGAAATTTTTGGGCATCTTTAGCTGTGGCCCAGGCCATGCGCTGCGGAAAGCTAACAGGTGTTTCTATGTCAATGGAAGGATAATAGGTTTGGTTTAGTTTGGCCACGTTTTCATCGGCTACGGTATAATTGATTTCTCCTTTGGCAACAAGCCTGATGAGTTGCTCTACATCGTAACTTTCAACCTCTTTGATTTCAATGATGGCACCAATTTCATCACTAAGGTTGTGCAATCTTTTGGCAAAGGCAGAGTTGCTTTGTACGTGCACTTTACGGTTGGCCAAATCGAGTTGATTGCGTATCAGGTATGAATCGAGCTCTCTATCTGTCATTTTTTGCCATCCGGCAGGTTTTTTTTGAATGAGTACCTGCCGCGTTTGTCCGTAGGCCGCTGCAAATGCTATTTTTTCGGCTCTGTCTTTTGTCACCGTAAGGTTCATGGCCAGCACATCGCATTCGTGCGCATTAAGTTTTCGAAAAGCTGTTTCGATATCGTTGTTGATAATGATGCGTAACTCCACACCCAGAAAATTTGCGAAAAGTGTGAGCATATCGTACTGAAAACCCATTGGCTTACCCCGGTAACTGAAATAGCTGATAGAATTGTAATTAGTTAAAGCAATTAATGTATCACGTTCTAAAACCCGTTCAAGAACATTGATATTCGCGCTTTTTTCTTCAGTTTTTTTGTTTTTGGAAAACATAAAGATAAAGGAAACAGTAATGAAAAGCCCAATAACAATGCCTCGCCTGATAATCCTGATATGGTAAGGTGGAAGTTTTTTCACGTTATTTATTTTATTTCAACACTAATATTAAGCCAACAATGAGATAAAATGAGTTTCATTGAGACGCTATAAAGTAATAAAAAAACATGATAAATATAAACGGAATGCACTAAAAAATGGTTACAATAATATTTTTTGATGCGTTGTTGGCTGATATACAATACTTTGTTTGTATTTCTTTTATGCACACTAATTTTGAGTCTGGTTTAACTGTAACTTGATTAGTTTATGAAACTCAGGCTCCATGTTTGGTGCATGAATTTTTAATATATAAGTGCCCTCTGGTATGTTGCCTAAGTTAATAATTTTTTTGTGGTTTGTGATTTTACCGTTTTCAATCATTTTGCCACTTAGGTTTAAAATTTCAAAGGATGCCTCAATTGCAGTAGGCAGATTGATTGTGAATGTTTTTTTGAATGGATTAGGGTAAATAGTAGATTTGTTTGTAATGTTATATATACCTGTAATATCCAGAAAAACAGTTGTGCTGTCAATTGTGTCCAGCTCGTAATTTGGGAAACAGTTTGTAGAGTCGTAATTAAGGTCGCTTATGGTTCTGCAAGTAACTTCATAAGTTTGATTAGGTAGGTTATTTAAACTAATTAGAGCCTGTCCATAAAGTCGGGGTGTCCAGTGAATAAACTCCATTTTCAAGGCTTTCGAAACTCAAAGTCGTTGAGTTTACTGGTGTAAATGATACGAGTTTGAGTGAGAATAACGCAGAAAATGGAGTTTATTGACGGACACTAATTAAGGTGTCATAATGTGTCATTATAGTATATCCTGAACAATGGATGAAAAAGAGATCAGTACTAATTTTATCATTATTTACTTCATATTCAACTCTCGATATGTATTCTCCGGTTGACGGGTTCCATCCGGCTACATAAAGTTTATGAACACCGTTTGATTCAATCAGGCAGAGGGAGTCAATGCTTTGTGCTTGTATAGCGCTTATGCAAAATAAAAAAGAGAACAATGCCAGAGCTGGAATTAATTTGCTTGTTAATGTTTTCATAGTGATTGACTTATGGTTCGTGGAGAATTCATAATGTTCCCTATAACAAAGCTAAATATAATACATGTTAAATCCAAATTTTATCTTTTTCTGCATTGAATATGATAAATAGAAATGGGAGCGGCCTGGTTAGGAAATGTATCAAAATAGGAAAAAATAAGCATTTTTCTAATTAAAAAACTGACCAATAAAAGACTTGTAACAGACCTTCTAATATCAAACAATAAGGTAAAAATTTACAGGTGCTGCAACTGGTGATATTTATTGCGGACAGGTTATTTAAAGCTCTCTTGTAGTGGTGATCAATTCCGATAAAATTCTTTGATTCTCAAGGCTATTTTTTGTACTTTTAAATAGTATGGCATTTATAATTAA
>CAYPSX010000180.1:0-3036 GCA_964413185.1 uncultured Bacteroidales bacterium | reverse complement strand
ACTCATAAGCTGATGAACATAAGACTAACATTCTTCCTCCTGCTGTTTCCCTTTTTCATATTTGCTCATTCAGGCAACCCTAAATATCATATTGTTATCGATACTGATGGAGCAATTGATGATATGAGAGCAATATCTATGTTTTTAGCCGGAAATGACATTCGGGTTTTGGCAATCACCTGCTCGCAGGGAACATTAATGCCGCGGCAAATATACCCGAAAGTACAATCGTTATTAACGGAATTTCACCATGAAGGAATCAGAACCGGTGTAAGCGACAGCATTGATTTTGAGTTACCGGCATGGTCGAATTATACAAAAAATGTAACATGGAGCAATGATGTTGAATATAAACCCGGTTTTGAAGCTGTAAACGCAGTTGATTTATTAAACCAAACGCTATCCGATTATACAGAGAAAGTTACGCTTGTTGCCCTGGGATCGCTGAAAACCTATGCCGATTGGTTAAAAGCAAACCCGCAAATGCTTGATAAGATAGACCGCATTTTATGGTATAACAGTCACGATGTTCAAAAAGGATTCAATTACAAAATTTCACCTGCCAGCTTCGATTACATCAACCAACTAGGTGTTGATTTGGAGATAATTGCAAATAATACCAGTGTAATTGTCAATAGCGATTACCTGCATACACTGGATACATCAACCTCCAGGTATGCCCGTCAAATAGCAGAGGTTCATCAGCAAGAAGCAATAGCTGAAAAAATAAAAGAAGAGCATTTACAGTTATGGGACGATATGGTTCCTTTATACCTGAATGTTCCGGTGCTGTTTGAAACGAAAACCCGGGCAAAAATAAACTATGTAGCACTTCAGAGATCAATACCCGACAATTTTATCTATAACACGATCAATGAATTATTGGTGTCTTCTGCGCAAGCCAACAATATGGTTTTTGAACGTTTCCCTACAGATACCCACTTGTACATGCCCGAATATGCGAAAATGTTAAAACCAACATTGTCTAAATACGGAGCTGTAGAATGGAAAGCCATAACCATGACCAACGAAATACACGGACACACAGGAATTTACTCAATAATCGGGGCCAAAATGGGCGTCCGAATAATGGATTACTTCAATATTGGCGTCAATAATTTGTATGTAACCAGTTACGCCGGACTTAAACCGCCCCTGAGCTGCTTTAACGACGGTATTCAAATCAGCACCGGGGCCACAATTGGGCAGGGATTAATAACAGTATCCGACAGCATTTCAGAAATACCTTCGGCCATGTTCGAATTTAACGGGCAAAAAATAGTTGTTTCGGTAAAGAAAAACATAGCCAAACAAATGCAAAAAGACATTGTTTACGGGGTGAAAACCTATGGTGCACTTACGGAAGATTACTGGTCGTATATTGAAGAACTTGCCATAAAATACTGGGCAGATTACAATAGAAACACAATTTTTGATATCAAAAAAGCCAGGCATTAAGCATGGTGCATAAATTCAAATATGATCAAATTGTTGCCCGGGGCTATATACCGGAAATCGAAATAATAAAAAAACACCTGACCACATAAAACTATAATGCTAAAAAAAATTCTACCATGGTTCATATTCATTGCATTAGCAGGATTGCTCGTGCTGCTTTTCGTCAAAAAAGATGACATGGGCCAGTATATGTCAAAAATAATTGTAAGCCAAACGTCTGTAGAGATAAAAAAATCGGGGCAGAAAGCAATTGATTCGTTGTACAATTACGCCCAAAACAAACAAAGCTATGAAATGACATTTCTTGGCTTTGGTGCTGATAATTGTGTAAACTGCAAACGAATGAAAACGGTGCAGAAACAAATTGGAGAAAAATATCCCAACCAGGTAAATATAGTCTGTCTGAATGTGTTGGAGCCCGAAAACCTAAAATTGATGAAGATGTTCGGTATAGCCACAATTCCCAGTCAGGTTTTACTCAATAAAAAGGGCAAAGAATTTTTCAGAAACTCAGGTTACTACGCGCCTGAAAAACTTATAAAAATTATCGAAAAACAATTAACTGAGGCGAAAAACAAAAAAGAGCTTGATGCGAAATAAATTTTAGGTTAAAACCTTTATTTCGCATCAAGCCCTCAGTATGAATTCGGTCAGCAGGCATTACTGTAAAAGACCACAGCGCCTATACAGAAAACATTAACATCCGCCCTGAACTCGTTTTTTCTTCGATTTTTTGTTGATATCGGGAATTGGTGGCGGGGCTTGTTCCTTTGTTTCGGCTTTTTCCAGTGTTCCGCCCAAAGCTTTACCCATCGCCTGACGAAAATCGTACTTGGCAAATTCGTCGCGTGGAGCTGTGGGAGCAGGTTTGTCAGGGTTCATTATAACCTCGGCCCAATGGTTTAGCCCGCCTTGCAAAACATAGTTGTTTTCATAACCTAACTGTGTAACAATAAGCCAAGCCAGGTTTGCTTTTACTGTTCCGTTGGAGTAAAACACATTGTTTACCACATCCTGATTCAGATACGGTTGCCATTTTTCAGCAAGAATATCTGGTAAAGGAATATTAATGGCTCCCGGCAAGTGGAATTCTTCATATTTATCTGCCGGACGCACGTCAATGAGCTGAGTTGACGGATCATCTTTTATAATATGATCGGCAACCTCTTCGGCATAAAAATATTGCGTGCCCTGAGTGATTTCCCCGATCAGTTCATCGACTGACAATTTATACTTATCGGTTTTGTTTTCAGGGACTAAGGCCAATACTGCGGCCATGGGTATCAAGAACAAAGCCGTTAAAATCCTGGGTTTTATGTTTTTTATATGTTTCATCTGTTTATAATTTTAATTTTAGTGGCCAGTACCTGTCCCGCCGCAGGCGGGATGGAGCTCGCCATGATAAGCCCAAGTACCGACACACAATATTTTTAGTTATCTTATAATCATCCGAGTATGTTAAAAACTTTGTCATGGCTCGGTTCATAATCTATAAATTAAAGTTCAACTATTGAGTGCATTATTTAGAGCCTGTCCATAAAGTCGGGGTGTCCAGTGAATAAACTCCATTTTCAAGGC
>CAYPSX010000179.1:673-8362 GCA_964413185.1 uncultured Bacteroidales bacterium | reverse complement strand
TAACGACCGCAACATGGGACGATGTAACTTCAAACTTCACTATTCCTGAAGAACCCACAGGTGGTTATGGCGAATTCGCGACAGCCGGAACAATGGACATTTCATCATACGAAGGTGAAATATACATAGCATTCAAATACACCGGCGACGACAACAATAGCGAAACCACAACTATCCAGGTTGATAATGTTGTAGTTGATGGAGCAGTAGGAATCGGCCAGGTTGCAACAAGCGAACTGAGTATTTTCCCCAACCCGGCCGGAAAAGTATTGAACGTAGAAGCATCAACCAACCTCACATCAGTTGAAATCTTAAACGTAATTGGTCAAACTGTAATGACTGTTGAGCCCGGAACAGCAGCTGCAACAATCAATACAGAATCACTGAACAAAGGCGCTTACTTTGTAAGAACAACCGATGTGAACGGGAATAAGGGTATTGCTAAATTCATCAAAGAATAAGTTGTGTCCGTCAATAAACTCCATTTTCTGCGTTATTCTCACTCAAACCCGTATCATTTACACCAGTAAACTCAACGACTTTGAGTTTCGAAAGCCTTGAAAATGGAGTTTATTCACTGGACACCCCGATTTTATTGACAAAGAATAAGTAGTTGCATTGTAATAATATTAAAGCCATCCGGAACCCGGATGGCTTTTTTTTGAAACAATTATTTTCAACCATCGTTTATTTCCACTTCGGGTCTCTCTTTTCGAGAAAAGCTTTCATTCCCTCAGTTCCCTCATTACCAAAGAGCGAGGCAAAAACTTCTGATTCCAGTCGATTGGCTTCCTTAAACGGGATAAACCGCCCCTGACGGGCTACTTTTTTTACATGCTCTATGGCTTTGGGGCCTTTTGAAGCAATTATTTCAGCCAGTTTTATTACCTCGTCCATTAATTGATCGGGGGTCGTAACTTTTTGTACAAGTCCCATATCATAAGCCCTGTTTGCATCGATCATTTCTCCGGTAAGCAGCATGTAAAGGGCATTTCCCAGTGAAGTGTAACGGGAAAGTCGCTGTGTTCCGGCAAAACCCGGAATAAGCCCAAGGTTGACTTCGGGCTGACCAAATTTAGCTTTATCGCTGGCAATACGAATATCGCACGCCATGGCCAACTCCATTCCACCGCCAAGGGCAAAACCATTTACCGCAGCAATTACCGGAATTCTTAAATCCTTAATTTTGTTAAAGATTTCTTGTCCGCGCTGTGAAAACTGACGTGCATGATCAGTTTTCATATCAACCATTTCAGCTATATCGGTACCGGCTACAAAAGCCTTGTCGTCTCCGGTGATAACCAATACACGCATCTGTGGTATGTGGTCTAAAAAATGATCGAGCTCAGCAAAAAATGCAGAATTTAATGCATTCATTACTTCGGGCCGGCTGATCGTTAATATGCCGGTTTTTTCGCGCTGTTCAAATTTGAAATTTTTGTATTCCATATCCTGAAATAAGTTTTATTGGTTTCAATTACTGAATAAATATCGCACTAATTTACAAACCATTTATTTGTCGAAAAAGTTTATTGCATGAATATGCACCTATATATTTATCTGCGCAAATATTTTTTTTATTTGTGTGTAATTCTACTTTGACACATTTAAGGAAATTGCCAAAATCAACCCGATTTGCCCTTGACCCTGAAGGGAACGGGTTGATTTTTCGGCTTTCTCCCTTTTAGGGGCGGGGCAAAAAAAGGCGAAAAATCAAACCCTGGTTTTAATCTGTCAAAGTAGAAGTAAGAAAACTCCAATAATTGCATTTCGGCAAGCTCAATGTAACACGTTATGTCCTTTCGGAAACTATTCAAAAAAACAGTTTTTATGCGCTACCATCTGTAATTGATTTTTTTTTACCTTTATAAAAAAAACATATTGCCATGAATCGGAAATTTACACTTGTCACAATTGCAGCAGCTATAATTTTAGGATTAGCTGTTTATTTTACTTTTTTTAGCGGAATCAGCCAGGAAAGCGCACAAGCTCACGCACGTTGGATATCAGCACATACGAGCGGCACTGTATCTGCACATAGCCCTGTCAAAGTCTATTTCACAAAAAATATTGTGGAAAAAGACCAAACCGGTACAGCAATTACGAATGGAATATTTGATATTTCTCCTTCAACTGAAGGGCAAGCCATTTGGATTCAACCCAATGTACTGGAATTTAATCCGTCGCAGCCATTTGAAAATGGAAAATCTTATGACGTTAATATTGATCTTTCGGCAATTATTGATTCGCTGAATGTAGACGATTACGAATTCAGCTTCAACATCATAAAACAGGATTTCTCAATCGACATTGAAGGAATAGCGCCTGTGAACATACAAAAAGCAGCTATGCTAAAAGTTTACGGAAACCTCTCATTGGCCGATAAAACCGCGCCGGAACAGGTTCATAAAATGCTTACTGCTTCAGTTAGTGGAAATAACTACCCGGTAAAATGGGAAGTAGACAAAAGCGGCAGAAATTATCAGTTTACCATTGACAGTATAGCCAGAAAAGAGAAATCACGAGAAATCACCATTGAATATACCGGTGAACCTATTGGAATTGATAAAAAAGGGCGCACATCATATAATATTCCTTCAAAAAATGAATTTATACTCACCGGACACAGAGTGCAACAACATCCCGACCAACAGGTTACACTTTATTTTTCCGATCCGGTAAAGCGGTTTCAGGAGTTACGCGGTTTAATACGCTTCGAAAAAATTAAAGACTACCAGGTTGATGTTTCCGGCAACCAGATTATTATTCAGCCCACCGACCGACAAAAAATTACCGATAAACTCCGTATTTTTAAAAATATAAAAAGCACCAATGGCAAAGCTCTTGCCGGCGACACTGTTTTTGATGTATCGTTTGAAGACCTGAAACCGGCTGTACGCAAAAAATCAGAAGATGTAATTCTTCCGCCAACCGGCCAGGGAGCCCTTTTTGCTTTCGAAGCTGTAAACCTGCGTGCTGTGGATGTACGCATTTACCGTGTATTTGAAAACAATATCATACAATTCCTGCAAGTCAATAATCTGGGTCAGAACAGGCAAATGACAAGGGTTGGAAAACCCGTTTTCGAACAAACAGTTATACTTGACCAATATGCTAATACCGATTTGGGGCAATGGAACACTTTTTACATCGACCTGAACAAAATTGTAAAACAAGCGCCCGGGGCACTTTATCACATACAAATCAGTTTCAGGCACGAAAATGCCATTACCAAGTGCAGCGATGCCGGCACAAATAAAAAGGCCGTTCTTGCCCCGGCTGATTTTTGGGACAATTTCAGCAGTTATTCTTACACCGACAATTATAATTGGCGAAAACGAGAAGACCCCTGTGATGGAACTTATTACGGTTACCGCCGCGCCATGAAACACAACTTTATGGTGAGCGATATCGGACTGATTGCCAAACTTGGCCAGGATAAAAAGCTTACTATTTTCTCTACTCAACTTTCATCAACTTCTGTTCAATCGAATGTAAATATTGAAGTGCTTGATTTTCAGCAACAAATTATAGCTTCGGGAAAAACCGACAGCGATGGGAAAATCACATTCGAAAACCTCAAAGAACCCTACTTCATAAGGGCCGGCGATGGAAAATTCACAAGTTATTTACGCCTGGAAAATTCCGAAGCACTTTCTTACAGCCATTTTCCAACCGACGGAATTACCGTACAAGACGGCCTCAAAGGTTTCATTTACAACGAACGCGGCGTGTATCGCCCCGGCGACACCATTCACACAGGTTTTATGCTGCACGATCTTACAGGCAACCTGCCCACCAATGCGCCCATTACCATTGAACTCTACAATGCACGGTCGCAGCAAGCCGGACGAGAAGTACGTACACGAAACAAAACCGATCATTATTTGGTACGCTTTCCTACAAAAACAGACGACGAAACCGGCTCGTGGAGCATTAAAGCACTTGTGGGCAATCGTACATTCACAAAATCTGTGGCAGTAGAAACCGTAAAACCCAACCGGCTTAAACTCAATATTGATGCCGCAGAAACCGTTTATGCCGATGAACGCGCCTACATCAATCTCGATGTGGAATGGTTGCACGGCGCACCTGTTAGTAACCTGAAATATACCGTTGAGGCCTCTGCCAACAAATCACATCTGAAATTTGACAAGTGGCCGGGATATGCTTTCAACCACAAAGAAAACAAACTCTCTACAGCGCCCAAGATGTATCAAAACAGCAACTTAAACACATCCGGCTCAGCGCAGTTTCCTATCTATTCGCCCAAAACCAATGACCTGCCATCAAAAATCAATCTTTCCTATTTCATCAAAGTGTTCGAACCCAATGGCAGTTTCAGTATTGGTTCGGCACGGCAATCCTATTTACCCTACACATCGTATGTTGGATTGCGACTTCCAGAGCCCAATGGCCGTTACAACATGTACCAAACCGACAAAGAAATTAATGTTGATGTGGCTGCCGTAAATGTTAAAGGCGAAAAAATGAGCCAGGCCGTAAGAGCAAAAGTGCAAATTTACAAAGTTGCCTGGAGCTGGTGGTGGGAATCGTCGGCAGACTTTGGATACCGTTACCGCAGATACAAAAAACTCAAACAAACCAAATACGTAACCATTAAAAACGGTTCAGGGTCGTTTGATTTTGCTGTAGACCGCGATGAATGGGGCCGCTACCTCATAGAAGTTACCAACTTGAGGAACAATCAAAAAGCTTCCAAATTTATTTATTTCGACTGGCCATCCATTGCCGGCAGGTCGAACAGACCAGAAGGTGTTTCGCAAAATATGCTGCGTTTTGCCACAGAAAAAGAATCGTACAAAACCGGAGAAACTGTTAGCCTGAGCTTCCCTACAACAGCGGGCGGGAAAGCCCTCATCAGCATAGAAAACGGTATAAAAGTTATTGAAGACTATTGGGTCGAAACACAGGAAGGCGAAACGTCATTCTCGTTCAAAGCTACGCCGGAGATGAGCCCCAACTGCTACATCAACATACATTATTTACAACCTTACCAACGTACCAAAAACGACTTGCCGCTGAGGCTCTACGGTGTTGCCGGGATAGATGTAACCGATCCGGACAAAAAACTCCGTCCGGTTATCGAAATGGAAGAAACCATTGAATCGGGCAAGTCTTTCGAAATTACAATTTCGGAACAGGAAGGCAAAGCCATGAACTACACGATAGCTATTGTAGATGAAGGTTTGTTGGCCCTGACCAACTTCAAAACACCAAGTCCGTACGATCACTTCTTCAGTCATGAAGCTCTGGGCGTGCTAACCTACGACCTGTTCGACTGGGTAATTGGGGCGTTTAGCGGAACCATTGAACGTGTAATTGGCATTGGCGGTGGTTCAGAAGCCGATCGTGATCCATCACAAATTGCCGACCAACGATTTAAACCGGTTGTGGTAGTTAAAGGTCCTTTTAAACTGGACAAAGGTCAATCGAAACTGCACAAAATAAAACTGCCGCCGTACATTGGCGAAGTTCGCACTATGGTAATTGCCCGCAGCGAAACAGCATTCGGCAATGCCCAGCGTTCTTCCAAAGTAAAATCGCCACTCATGGTAATGGCCACAGCGCCGCGCAAGCTTGTTATGAAGGATAAATTTTTGCTCCCCGTAAATGTTTTCCGCGACCAGTCATCATCGGGCTCAGTTACCGTTAAAGTGCAACACGATAAAAATATTACTGTAAAAAACCCGAAACGAAAAGTTTCGTTTGAAAGCGGGCAACAGGAAAAAATGCTCTATTTCGAGTGTACAACAAGCGATAAACTGGGAGCAACAAATTTCAGTGTACATGCAAAAGACAATCGCAACAGTGCATCCGAAGAGCTCACCGTTGCTATTCACAACCCATCGCCAACTATTTACAATGTAGAGTATGTAAGGTTGAAAGATAACGAAAAACGTGCTGTAACCATTGAACCGGTTGGCGCTCCTGCAACAAACAAGCTAACGGCAGAAGTTGCCACCATGCCGCCATTCAACATTCAAAAGCACTTTGATTTTCTGCTCAATTATCCGCATGGTTGCATAGAACAAACCATTTCCGGGGTTTTCGGACTTGTTCATGCTCCAAAAATCATGGATTTGGGCAAAGAAGAGAAAAAGAAGATGGATGAAAAAATAACCGCTGCGCTGAATAAACTTAAGAAGTTTCAGCTTGCAAGTGGTGGAATGGGTTACTGGACAGGTTCACAAAATGTAAATGAGTGGGGAACAAACTACGCCGGACATTTTATGCTCATTGCTGAAAAAGCCGGTTACAAAATCAACTCCGCAGTATACAACAAATGGATTCGCTACCAAAAAACCATGGCGAGGAATTTTGTGGACAATGGCCCCTCATCGCAATACAAGCAAGCTTACAGGTTGTATACCCTGGCGCTTGCCGGAAAAGCACAACGGGGTGCTATGAACAGGCTACGCAATACGGAAAATCTGCGTCCGGCCATTGCCTGGAGATTAGCAGCCGCTTACGCAGTTGCAGGCCGCAAGAAGGCAGCAGAAAAACTGGTAACAAACATTGCTGCCGCACAAAATGTAAACGTAGTTCAGAGCACCTACGGATCGCAATTGCGCGAACAGGCCATGATGCTACAAACACTCGACTACCTGGGCAAAAATACAGAAGCATTCAACCTGATCATGGACATGTCTGACCAGGTAATAGACAAACGTTGGATGAGCACACAAACACGTGCATGGATACTGTTTGCCATTGGCGATTTTTACAGCAAACGAGAAGTTGCCCGCAACATCAACCTCACATACGCCATAAACAATGGCAAAGAGCAAACCATAAAAAGCACCAAACATGTTATAACTGTTGATTTGCCGGTTGAATTTTCGCTTTCTCAAAACATCCGTTTTAAAAATAAATCAGGTGGCGAAATATTCCTCCAGCTAATCAACCAGGGCAAACCACTCCCAAAAGAAATTGAAGCAGGAGAGTCGAATCTGAAAATTGATGTAACGTACCTCGATTTTAATAAGAACACAATATCAATTGGCAATTTAGATCAGACTACCGATTTTATTGCGCAAATTAAAGTAACACATCCGGGAATAAAATCGAGGTATGAAGACCTGGCCCTCACGTTCAATGCTCCGTCGGGCTGGGAAATTATCAACACGCGATTTACCGAATTTGAAGGTTCGCTCAGTGAAAGTAACTACACATTCCGCGATTTCCGCGACACTAAAGTGATGACATATTTTGATTTAAACCAAAAAGAAACGAAAACATTCTACATAAAACTAAACGCATCGTACCCGGGGAAATATTATTTTGCACCGGTACACTGCGAGGCTATGTACGACCATTTAATTAATGCCCGAACAAAATCGCAGTTTATTGAAATACGAAAAAAAGAATAACCGATATTTTTTGATCAAAAAGGCCATTTCTACTATTAAACTTAGTGAAATGGCCTTTCTTTTGTAATATTTACAACACAATGTTGAAAGCATAAAAACGTTTTACTAATAAACCGCACACTATGGAATTGAACATACCCGAAGGACTCGTTTACGAAGTTGAACAAACCGTTGAAAACAAACACACTGCAGCAGCTTATGGAAGTGGGCTCGCCGAAGTTTTTGCCACACCTGCTATGATTGCTTTGATGGAAAATGCCGCTTACCGGAGCATCATTGATTTTTTACCCGAAGG
>CAYPSX010000179.1:0-663 GCA_964413185.1 uncultured Bacteroidales bacterium | reverse complement strand
GAAATAAACGTAAAGCATTTGAAAGCAACGTTGCCGGGCAAAAGTGTTAAAGCTGTCTCAAAAATTATGGATATTGATGACCGTAAAATAACTTTCGATATAAAAGTTTTCGAAAATGAAGAAATTATCGGTACAGCAACCCACAAAAGATTTGTGATTGATGATAAGCGGTTTTTTGATGGCCTGAAATAGACTCTGCTGAAAATCACAAAATGTGCTAATAATGAGCATTATACAAGCATTACAACTCTCTTAAATGCAAGATTTTGAGCCGATTTTTGTAAAAAACTGTGCATTTATAAAGACAAAAATTTCGCTACCCCAGATTAAGTTCAGCTACCGTGTTGGTAAACCAAAATTCTGCTTCACCAAGTCTGGCCTAGGGTTAATGTTTAGCACTCCATCTGCTTCGTTGACTTCAGCTCGCAGTATTAGTACACAGCTATCTGATTTTGCAATAGGTCTACCAAATTTCAGATTGGGCTAACAAAAAAAATTTAATGAGGTATTTCTATGTTTTAATAAGCTCGTTTCAGTCGGCTATATTAATGGCTCCTTTAGTACGAAACTTCTATTACTTTTTTTGCTTCAGGTCAAAAAAAGTAATCAAAAAAACCCCGCCGCTTACAGAAAAATGCTAAAAATCTACTCATTATGACTAAA
>CAYPSX010000178.1:0-8411 GCA_964413185.1 uncultured Bacteroidales bacterium | reverse complement strand
GTAATTGTTTTTATACACGGTATTGGCGAGCATTGTCGTCGATACGACAGTTGGTTCAAGAAGTTTTGCGACATGGGAATTGCCGTGGTTACGGGAGACCACCACGGTCACGGGCGCTCTGAAGGGAAACGCGGTCATTTTAAAAGTTACTGTGAGCCGCTTGATTTTACTTCCATGCTATTTGAAAAAGCAGATGAACTGTTTCCACATTTGCCTAAAATTCTTTACGGACACAGCATGGGCGGCAATATTGCTCTGAACTATTTGCTTCGCAAGGAACCCAAAGTAAAGGGTGCTGTGATTTCTGCCCCGTGGATCAAGTTATTAAACCCGCCATCGAAGTTTCTCCGTGGAATGTCCAGAATTATGCAAATGATTTACCCGTCATTTACGAATCACACCGGCATTAAAAGAGAGCAACTCACTAAAAATGAGGAAGAACTAGAGCGGTTTAAAAAAGATGAGCTGGTACACGGTCGTGTTTCTGTAAATACGTATCTTGAATTTGATGCTGCTGCGAAATATGTACAACAGCATATCCAAAATTTAAACATCCCAATGTTGCTAATGCATGGGGGTGCCGATCCCATTTCCAATCCCGAAGGATCGGCCATGTTGCACCGGAAAAATCCCAAACTCATCGAATTTAAAGTTTATGACGGATTTTTACACGAAATTCATAAAGAACCTAATCGTGATTTGGCTTTTAAAGATATTGAACAATTTCTGAGCAAAATTTTATGAATGCCTTTCGCACTACATTTGACATTACGCCCGCTGATCGTAAAATAGATCATAACACTAACATCCTGATGATGGGTTCGTGTTTTTCCGATAATGTGGGGCAAAAACTCAGGCAAGATAAATTCAATGTGGTTTCTAACCCTTATGGCGTGCTGTACAATCCATATTCCATTCAGGAGGCCACATTACATATTTTGGGACTCAGAAAAATTGAGGATGATGATCTTGTGGAAAATGAAGGTTTATGGCATAGTTATCTGCACCACAGCACTTTTTCGATGCCGGATCGTGATGCAATGATTGATAAAATTGAACAAACACGTCTTGAAACATTAAATCATCTTAAAAAATCCGATTTTCTGTTCATCACCTTCGGCACAGCCTGGGTTTACCAACTGGCAAAAAATCGGAAAATAGTAGCCAATTGCCATAAAATGCCGTCAAAATTATTTCAACGGTTTCGACTTTCTGTATGCGATATTACCGATGAGTTTTCCATGCTGCTGCAACGTATCCATGAAATAAATCCTGATATTCAGGTAACTTTTACGTTAAGTCCGGTACGGCACCTGAAAGACGGATTTGTGCAAAACCAAATATCCAAGTCAACGCTCAATGTGGCCATACACGATTTGCTTAGCCTGCATACCGGTTGCAGTTATTTTCCATCTTACGAACTTGTTATGGACGATTTGCGCGATTACCGGTTTTACGCCGAAGATATGACACATTTGTCGCCGGCAGCCGTAGACTACATTTACCAGCGATTCTCGGAAAAATATATGGATGAAGAAACCCAAAAAGTATCAAATAAATTACGCAAACTCGCAAAAGCTGTAGCACACAGACCATTTAACCCTTACACCACAGAATATGCGGCATTCCTTCGCAAAACATCAAAACAAATTCAGGATTTACAAAAACAATATCCTTTGCAGGATTGGTCTCACGAACTTGACATCATAAAAAGCAGGCTTAACAAAATTTAAGTTTTTATCGGTAAAATGAAGCTGACAAAGGCTATGATTTTTTATAAAATTATCAGCCCAATTCGCGTTCTGTTATTGCTTGCAGAAATTCATATCATTCAGTAAGTCTTAATAATTGAATAAATCTTTTAAGAAAGATATAAGAAGTTGAGAAACAAGCGCCAGGAAAATAGAACGCGGATTAGACGGATTGATTAATTAAAATACAGAACGCTGAGTCATGATATTTAGTTAATATGCAGCTTCATCATTAAAAGAGAGTTGGTGAATATCTTTGATACGCTGATTTTCAATGATTCGGAGGTGCTTAATTGTGTCTTTTGTGGTTAATGGTGTTGGTTCTTACGTTTCGCTAATTCAATATGAATCTGAGGCGTTATCCGTTTACAATCCGCCTATCGAAGATATATTTTTAAGGTTTAGCCCGTTAAAATATGTATCAAAAAAAAAAGGACTTTCCAACACTATGGAAAGTCCTCATTGAAATATCATTTTGTGGTTAGCCCTGTACCATTTGATTAATCTCCGAATATTGCTCTAAAAGTTCTCTTGATATCTCGGGGAACTCATTTCGTGCAGCATTATGTAGCTGGCGAAGCAAATACATGCGTTGATAAACTTCCATGGTGGCTCCTTCACGTTTTTCCGGCTCAATGGTTTTAAACATAGTGAACCACGAATCCAGATTTGCTTTTAAATTATTAAGCAGTTTTTCTGCTTTTTCTTTTTCGCCGGCTTTCAAATAAGCCTGAAACAGCTTATGTCCGTTGTAACTCCATGGAATTTTTTCCGGCGGGATTACTTCAAGCGATTTATCCAGCAGTTTTACAGCTTTTTCTTTCATGCCTTCTTTAGCCAATTCTGTTGCTACTTCTGCAAACATTTCCCGATAACCAAATGAGTACACCATTCGGACATTTGTCCAATCCAGGTAAATATCTTCATACAGCCGGCCCCAGTCAAATTTATTCATGATGATGTTGTACTGGTGCTCAGCGTTTGAGAAATTCGGGTCGTTACTTTTAAATGGCAGGAGTCTGTATAACATTCCTTCGCGATGCAAATAATCTGTGAGTCCGAGATTACTGACCATATTTTTGTTTAAGAAATAAATGGGGCGTTTCCATTCATTATGTGCAATAATATCGAGTATCACAAGTTCATCTGCACTAATCGAATTGGCTTCGATCCTGAAGTTGAGTTTTGCGGGCAGGCTGTCAGGCTCAAAATTATAGCCTTCTGCCGTGGCCATGAAGTTCATTTTCTCGATGGGTATGGTAATATTTCGTACGGGAATATAATTGGCTTTTTGATTACCATAAACAAGTTTTGTGTGATTGGCATCATTTTTCACAAACTTCACCACCTGTTTTCCTGTTGCTGCGCGTTTGCGTTTTTCCTGAATCGGTATGGCCATGTTTTCGCCCATGAGGAAGTCGTTACCCTTCATGGTTGTTTCTAAAGCACCACGGCGGGCAAAATTGGTATGCAATTGCCTGATGTACCAGTTTGTGGGCAGGAATGTTTTCAGTATTGGCAACACATCTGTACGGAATTGTTCTACTTCCTGCATGTACCAAACCGGATATGAATCATTATCGGCAGCCGTGAACATTACCGCATTGTTCTGGCACGATGAAAGCATATTTATGGCATGGGCGCGTGTGGTATAGCGTCCCGAACGATCGTGATCGTCGTAGTTTTGGTTCAGTAAGTTGAGTGGAACCAACACAAAAATAACAGCGGCAGTTATGATGCCCGGTATTTTTGCTGCGGGCATTTTTCTGAAGAGCGCGAGCAATTGCAGGGCGCCAAGTCCAATCCAAATGGCAAAAACGTAAAATGAGCCTACAAAGGCGTAATCGCGTTCACGCGGTGTGCGCGGTATTTCGTTCAAATAAAATACAATAGCTGCCCCGGTGAGCAGGAAGAATGAAATGATAATTAGCACATTGTTTTTATCTTTTTTCCATTGATAAATAAGCCCGAGCAGTCCGAGCAGCAACGGAAGGAAATAGTATTTGTTTGATGCTTTGTTCTTTTTTAAATCTTCCGGAAGGTTTTCTTCAGGAATGAGCCGGGCGTTATCAATAAAATCAATTCCGCTTTGCCAGTTTCCATGAAGCTTATCCCCGGTTCCCTGGATATTGTTTTGTCTCCCGGCAAAATTCCACATAAAGTACCGGCCATACATATATCCAAGCTGATATTTGAAGAAGAATTTCAGGTTTTCGCCAAATGTCGGGACACGGATGGTTTTGGGATTGCCCTGGCGGTCGGTAACACGCACGGGGCGTCCTTCAATATCGACCCATTCTTTGTACAAACGTTCATGTCCCGGCGACAGGCTTGCCATGCGCGGGAAGAAGGTCTTGGTGTTGTCGGGGAAAATGTATTCCGGAATCAGCACATCTTTTTCATATTTTCCGTCGTACAATTTGTATGTATAGCGCTCATTGGCCTCAATAATGGGTGAGTTGTAGTTGTTTCCATAAAACAGCGGACGCTGCGGATATTGTTCCCGGTTCAGGTAGTCTACCAGACCGTAAATATTTTCAACATTATTTATATCGATGTAAGGTTCCTGGTTTGAACGAATAATAAGAATGGTAAAGCTGCTGTAGCCGGCCAGCCACAATGCAAAGGCAAGCGCTACAAAATGTCCGAAAACTTTTTCTTTTTTGCGGAAATAATGGATACCATAAATGGTTCCGCCTATCAAAAGGAAAATAAAGACCAAGGCCCCGGTATAAACGGGAAGACCAAAGCTATTGACAAACAAGCGGTCTGTATGTGCTGTGAATGCAACAACCCCCGGAATAAGTCCGAAAATAATAATGGCCATTAAAATAGATGAAATAATTAGTGTGGTAATGATGCCTTTTACAGAAGTCTCGTACTTTTTGAAATACCAAATTAATGCTACGGCAGGTAAGGCCAACAGGTTAAGCAGGTGAACACCAACACTAAGTCCTAAAAGGAAAAAGATGAGTAATAACCACCGATCAGCCCACTTAGAGCTATCCTGCTCCCAGCGCAAAATACTCCAAAACACAACAGCGGTGAAAAATGCTGATGTTGCATACACTTCGCCTTCGACAGCTGAGAACCAGAAAGTATCGGTAAAAGCAAAACTGAGGGCACCTATGATCGATGCCAAGACCATAATGAGTTCTGCGTATTTGGAATCGATTGACTCGTAGTTTTTTTCGACAATTTTTTTGGCAAACCAATAAATTGTATAGAAAAGAAAAAAGATAGTAAAAGCACTGGCTAATGCGGAGAGAAGGTTCACCATGAAAGCCATTTGAGTTTCATCGGGTGCAAAAATGCTAAAAAACCGTCCGAGCAACATAAATAAAGGCGCTCCCGGGGCGTGTCCTACCTCCATGCCAACAGCACAGGCAATAAATTCACTGCAATCCCACATGCTTGTAGTGGGTTCAAGTGTTAATAAATAAACGATAAAAGAAATTACTAAAACAGCAATTCCGCTAATGTTTCGTAATGGGTTATTCATTTTCATACTCAAACTCTTATTTTCAAACCAAGATCATTTTTTAACCGGATTATTAACTCGCAAATATAAATAAATCATATAGTTTCCGGGCTAAACAATGCAAAATTAACGCAAATTTGCGATAAATCATGAAAAAAGCGTAGTGGTTTGTTCTCTGAATCGAAATCCTTAGAATTGATAAAAATATTTAGTAAATCAACCGATCGAAAATTTCTTTCAGGGAAGGAGGCAGATGTGCATCAAGCAGAAATTTCATCGCCAATGTTATTTATGGTTTTGTTTTTTAATAATTGATAGGCAAAAGTGATACAGGCAAGAATATCTTCTTTTTCCAGGTCGTTAAACTTTTCAAGGATGCTTTCGGTCCTGCGGTATGTTCAGGTTGGCATTTTTTTGAAGACATTCTTTTCCACATGCATTAAACTTGTTTAAGTGAGACAAAGGATCGTCTTTAATTCGCCGCCAAATGGCATTTACTGTGTGTTGGTGTGTCGTTTTTTTATTTTTTCTTCTAAGTTTTTGTCTACAAGTTTCTTAAATTTTTCTTCTGTCAGGTCTAAATCATCACTTTCATACAAATGAAAATGCATCAAGTCTTCATGTTTCTCCGCAATTGAATTGGCGTAGGATATTTTTCTCATTGTCTCCACCGTGGCACAAAGTTTTTGATGTTTGATTCTTCTGTCGATCTTATTTCTCTTGTCAACTAGTTTGATTTTATTGTCGAGGATTATAATGGTTAAAGTGTCATTTTGATCTCCATATTTGTCTAATTCGCTCTTAGGGATTTTAATGTCACGGTATTGAGCATAAGACAAATGATACCAATGATTAAATAATTGATAATGAATTTCGATGCTATCAACACTGATAACCATATGTAAGTGCCCTGGGAATAATCTGGATCCTTTCCTTGCAGTATATGTTTCTTGAGAAAAGCTTGTCAAGATGAAACATAAAGTCAATATGATGCTAAAGATGATTCTCATTGTTCCTTTAAATGCACGCACACGTTATTCTATCTAATATTTTATTTGTCATTATTAAACATTCAATCAAATATACATGATATATTAAGTTAAGACAATACTGGTTGAAAAAGTTTCTTGTCATAATTTCACAACCCAATCCGCTTTATCCACAGGGAAGTTTGTATCTGCAGCAACAATTGTATGTCCGTTTTCAGTTAGTGACAAGAAAAGTTGAATTGTTTTCTCCAAACTCAACGGATCCAGCCCTGATGAGGGATTATCAAACAGAATTATTGCATGTTCATTTTTCAAACGGGCCAAACTTTCAGTCAGGTGCAAACGCCGGCGCTCGCCGTGCGACAGTGTGGATGTTTCCTGGCCGATCGTAATGTAACCCAAGCCGGTTTTTTGAAGCAGTTCCAGTATTTTGCGGCTTTTTGCCGACCAGATATTTTCTTTGGTCAGCTCGTCGATGGTCTTATGCAACCATTGTGGCAAGGTTTTTTCGTTGGCTTTGTACTGCAGAAATTCGTCTTTGTACCGGTTGCCGTTGCATTCGGGGCAAGTTTCGGTTACATCGGGCAAAAAATCGAGGGTAACCCTTATATTGCCTTGTCCTTTGCATTTGGGACATTGCGATTTTTTACTATTGAACCCAAAATCAGCCGCTTTCAACCCGTTCTCCCGGGCTTCCGGCTGATTGGCAAAGATTTTTTTTATGTCGTCCAACAATCCGGTGCGTGTGGCTACTGCACTTTGAGCGTTGCTTTGCGGAAGTTTGTTGTTGATGAAAATGGTAATAAAATCATTACTCATACCGGCTTCTTTGTTGATTTTTTTCAACAACTGTGTTTTGCCGCTGCCTGTTTTTCCTGTAATGAGGTTAAATTGCCCGACAAAAATAGGTGCGCTCTTAATTTCCGAAATTTTTGCCGTTTGTTCATCTGGTTTTGATGCACGTTTTTTAAATTTTTCGGGCGACAAAATGCTGTATGCAATTGGCGCATTTTCGTTGGTAATTTTTACCGGGTCTATGTCGGCCACTATTTTTCCGCCCGATTTTCCTGCATCGGGGCCAACTTCTATAAGTCGGTCGGCAGCTTGGATAAGCTCCGGGTGATGATCGCTCAAAAGAATGGTATTGCCTTTTTGGCGGGCTTTCAGCAGTGCGCTTTTCAGATGTTCGCGAGCCGGCGCGTCCATGCCTGCCGATGGTTCATCCAAAATGATGCACAAACCGCTCAGTTCGCCTGAAAGCACACTACTCAAACGCAGCCATTTCATCTCGCCGCCCGAGAGCCACGCGGCTGGTCGACCCAGCGGCAAATAGCCCAATCCGGCATCCAGAAGAAAGCTTAATTTTTCGTGCAATTGTTGTTTCAGAGCGGGGGATACCCGGTTAAATATTTCTGCAGAAAGCGTTTTGAGCGTTTCTGCAATGGTTTGCTCCAGCATTTGTCCAATGTGGCGACCGGCAAACGTGTATTGCAGCAATTCGGGCTTGAGCCGGTATCCGTTGCAGGTAGCGCATTTCACATCTTTTAATAATTCAAGCGCATTTTTACCACGGGCAGATGGATAATGAATGCGGTATTCGTTTTCAATTAGCCTGCATAAGCCTTCCCAGGCTCCCGTGAATTCATGCGTTCCGGTGTTTTTTTTACGTTGAAAATGCCATTCTGCCCGGTATTTTTGTTCGCCGGTGCCGTAAAGAATTTTTTGTTGTTGAGCTTTCTCCAGTTTTTCCCAGGGTAAATTGAGGTTGATGTTGTGAGCTGATGCCATGGAGATTAGCAACCAACGGTATTTGTTTTTTTCTTCGGTGAAGTATTTTACGGTTTTGTGTGAACTCAGTGCACCGTTTAGCAGTGGCTTGTTCGGATTTGCAACAACGAGTTGTGTGTTGCATATTTTTTCAAATCCGGTTCCTTCACAAACATTGCATACGCTGTATTCATTTACCAGGGAAAAATCGGCCGCAGTGCGTGTTTTTTCGTCAGGTCTTTCCGCAAAGCGTGCGTAGAGCAAGCGCATCAGGTCGTAAATGCCGCTCATTGCGGCAACGGTGGTGCGAATGTCAGGGCGTGGCAAGTCCGATTCAACGGCTACGGTGGGCATCATGGAGGTGACCAATCCAATTTGTCCTTGTGTGTGCATTTTAATTTGCAGGCGCCTGAATCCCGACAT
>CAYPSX010000177.1:0-8435 GCA_964413185.1 uncultured Bacteroidales bacterium | reverse complement strand
AAAGGAAGAAGAAAAAAAGGAAGAAGAAAAAAAAGAGGAGGAGGAAGAAAAAAAACCAGAACCGGAAATATCAGAAGTACTCCGGCTTGAAAGTTAATTTCCTTAAGGAATTAACCATTATAAATTAATAAATTTTGGCAAAACACGCCCACATTTGGTTTTGCCTACCTGCTCCTACTTTGACTAACATCGAATTAGACTACAAAAACGGGTAGTAATTGCTTATTGATCGATATCGTCAAGTACATCAAGCTTTTTGCGGAGCAGCGTTATTCTCTTTTTGGCTCTTTCAATTTTTTCTTTTATTTCATCGATAAGTTGATTCGATGATTTGGAGTTATTAAAAAAGCCGATATTATTCTCGTATAGTGTAATTTCGTTTTCGAGGTCTTTAATTTTGTTGATTATTTTATTTCGTTCCGGTGTAATTTTCTTTTTCAGTCTGGAGTTATCAAGCCAATTTTCGATTTTGTTCTGAAAGTTCATCAGGTTTCGTTTTTCATCTTCGATTTTCATGCTGTCGAAGTGTTTATTGATTGCTTGCCTGAACTCTTTTTGGATTTCATCTTTTTTATCGAACGGGACAAATCCAACTTCTGCCCAATCTTTTTGAAAATCGCTTAGTTTTTTAAGATCTGCTTCATCGTCTCCGGACAGTTCAAATTGTTTTACTTTTTCAATGAGGTCATATTTGGCGTTTAGGTTGTCTTCCTGGCGTTTATCAATGTTGGAGAAGAAATCTTTTTTGGCATTGAAAAAGTGGTCGCATGCTGCACGGAAGCGTTTCCAAATTGCTTCGGATTGTCTTCTTGGTACAGGTCCTATTTTTTTCCAGAGCTTTTGAAGCTGAATGAATTCAGTGGTTGTTGATTTCCAGTCGGTATTATCTTTGAGTGCTTCTGCCTGTTCGCACAGTTCTATTTTCTTTTCCAGGTTTTGTTGTTCTTCATCATGCTTTTCAGAAAAATATGCCCGTTTGGCATCGAAAAAATCATCGCATGCTTTTTTGAAGCGTTGGTATATTTCGTTATTATATTTTTTTGGAGCAAAACCTATTGTTTTCCAGAGCTTTT
Source organism: uncultured Bacteroidales bacterium (assembly GCA_964413185.1). Classification (GTDB taxonomy): domain Bacteria; phylum Bacteroidota; class Bacteroidia; order Bacteroidales; family Salinivirgaceae; genus Salinivirga. The sequence goes on along the minus strand of CAYPSX010000177.1, from coordinate 7,362 downwards.
GAATTTCAATAATTTCCCTGCTTTTTTCTTCCCATTTTTTGGGCTTCACCAGGTTTAATTTATTAATTTCTTCAACTTTTTTACACAATGCTTCTTTGGATTCGAGGTTTTTCTGCTGATCTTTTTTGAGGTTTTCAAAAAATTCCTGATGCTGTTTGTTTATTTTGACTGTTGCTTCTTTGAAGCGTTCCCATATTTCTTCTCGTTTCTCTCTTGGCACGGGTCCTATCTCACGCCATTTTTGGTGATAGTCTTGTAGCGTTTTAAATGCCTTTACAACGCTGTCTTCGAACAATAATTTCTCGGCCTTTTCACAGAGTTCGGCTTTCGCATCGAGGTTCTTTTTCAGGTCAAGATCGCGCAGCTCTTTGTTGATTTTTACATAATCGTAGAACTGCTCTACTGCAAAGTGGTATTTCTCCCAAATGGTTTTCATTTCATTTTGGGGTATTTTACCAATTTCTCTCCAACGATCTTGTAAGGTTCTGAACTCCTGAAATGTTTTATTGAGTGATTCTTCTTTATTTATAAGGCTTTTTATACCTTCTATTACTTCATATCTTGCGGCGAGGTTGTTCTCTTTTACCTGTTCAATATTCTTTAGATAATCTGCCCGCTTATCTTTGTAAACCTGCATCAGTTCATTGAACTTATCATTTGCAGGATCGGGACCCGGCTGAAAGTCTTTTTCGTTCCCGCCTTCTTCTAAAAATGCTTCGCGGGCTTTTGCAATGTCGCGTTTATGTTTTTTATAGAATTGAGTTTTTATAGATTCGACCCTTTTTCGAATTTTTTGAATGTCAAATTCATTCAATAACCGCTCCAGCTCGGCGGTAAGTTGGTCTTTACTCAAGGCTCCATAATCTGAATAATCTTCTTCGGCCTCTTCGTCTTCATACGGACTTTGGGCTGGTGGCAACAGCTCTTCCTGTTCGGAATAAGTTCCGGCCACCTCGTTTTCCTTATTACTTTCAGCAATTTGTTGTTCTTCCTTCTCCGGCTCTTTTTCTTCGGCCGGGGCGCTCTCCTCCGGTGTATCACCTGGTTCTTCTCTATGCCCATCCGGTTTTTCAAATGTTTCTGATTGAGGTTCAGTTTCCTGATTAACGTCCTCTTCGTTTCCATTCATTTCTTCGTGTGCCGGTTTATCGTTTCCACCAGTCACAGATTGTTGTTTATCATCCAAATTTTCATCAGTGCGCTTATCATTAGCGTCTGATGCGGGAGAATTATCATTCTCGGGCGTTTGTTGCTTGTCGTTGAATTCATTCGTATTCATACTACGGCGGTATTTTCACATTTATAAAAAACACTTTTATTAAATCCTACGAAAATAGGTAATTCATTGAAATTCCTCAAAATATTCGTAATTGTTTTTGATAAAAATCGCATAACTACATTTTTATTGTGTGATTGTTTGTGCAATTTTCTGTTTTGGATAAAAGTTACACCTAAAGTTATCATTATCATTTAGCTGTAATTTGCGCTAAAATTTGCTAGATTTGCCCTAAAAAAAATGCACATAGATATTTTAGCTGTAATACCGGAAATATTGGAAGGCCCGCTGAACAGTTCTATAATAAAACGAGCGCGCGATAATGGAACAGCTACCATAGAAATACATAGTTTACGAGATTTTTCAGACAATAAACATAACCGTATCGATGATTATGCCTATAGTGCGGGGGCGGGTATGGTTTTGCGTATTGAGCCGGTTTTCAGGGCGATTGAATTTTTAAAAAAACAACGCAATTACGATGAAATTATTTACACTTCACCTGATGGCGCGTTGTTCAATCAAAAAGCGGCCAACAGCCTTTCAACTTATGAAAACATAATTATTTTGTGTGGTCATTATAAAGGAATTGACCAACGGATACGCGATCATCTGGTTACGAGGGAAATTTCGATTGGGGATTATGTTTTAACCGGCGGAGAAATGGCTGCAGCCATAATTACCGATAGTGTAGTGAGGCTGCTTCCGGGTGCTATGGGTGATGAAACTTCTGCCCTTACTGATTCATTCCAGGATGGTTTACTTGCGCCGCCGGTTTATACTCGTCCGGCAGAATTCAACAATTGGAAGGTTCCTGATGTTTTATTATCCGGCAATGATGCTGCGGTTGAAGAGTGGAAAATGGAACAGGCAATTGAGCGAACAAAGCGGTTGAGGCCTGATTTGCTTGATGACCATTATGAGAAAAACTAATCAGTACGTTTATGATATTTAAAAAAGCACTTTTTTTGTTGTTTATCCCGTTTACAGTTATTTCTGTTGCCCAGGATAAAAAATATGCCCGTGATGTTATTGAAAAACTTGCTTCACCCGAAATGTACGGACGTGGTTATGTAGACAATGGCGATATTATAGCCAGTTTATATATCGCTTCGGAGTTCAAAAAACATGAATTGGAGCCTTTAGGTAATTCATTTTTGCAACCTTTTGAATTGTCTATTAACACATTCCCCGATACAGTTTTATTACAAATTGACAATAAAACTTTACGCCCCGGAACGGATTTTATGGTGGGCGGAGGTTCGCCAACAGCAAAAGGGACTTACAAACTTGTTTATTTAGACACATCAGCTTTACAAAATACCGACAAATATAAATCGAAGTTGAATCATAAGATTGCTGTTCTTCCTGCTGTTGCGGAGCGCGATAAACGAACGTACGACTTGAATGCTGCCGGATATATTTTTACGCACAAAAATAATATTTATTGGCGTTTGAGTGATGCTACTGTGGTAAAGCCTCATTTTTATTTTCACACCTTTGACTCACTAATAGCGGGCGCCGGTACAGTTGAAGTCAACATTCAAAATAAATACATTGAAAATTATAAAACGGCCAATGTTCTGGCAAAAATCAAAGGAAAAACCGAGCCTGATTCATTTTATGTTTTCACAGCTCATTACGATCATTTAGGTAAAATGGGATCAGATGTTTACTTTCCGGGAGCCAATGACAATGGCAGCGGGACAGCTATGTTGCTTGATATGGCCAGACATTATTCACGGCCAGGCCACGCACCTGATTATTCGATGTTGTTTATTGCTTTTGCAGCGGAGGAGAGCGGGCTTTGGGGTTCAAAATATGCTGCTAAAAACTTCCCGACAGACCTCAAACAAATAAAATTTTTGTTTAATCTTGACATGATTGGTTCGGGTAGTGAGGGCATTGGAATGGTGAATGCCCGTGAGGTACCAAAAGCTGACAGCCTCATCAGAGATATTAACCGGGAAAAAGAATTTTTTGCTGATATTCGTTCCGGCGGAGCCAGATGTAACAGTGATCATTGTGCATTTGCGCAAAAAGATGTTCCTTCAATTTTTATTTTCACGCGTGGGAAAGAGTATATGCATTATCATACACCGGAGGATAAAGGGCCCGTTCCATTAACAAAATGGGATGAGCTTTTTTTATTGCTTGATGAATTTATGGTACGCTATTAAATTAACAGTTTCTTCATTTTATTCAACAGTGTTGCCGATGAAATGGGTTTTGACACGTATGCATCGCAACCTGCGTCGAGGGATTTTTGTTCATCGTCGGCCAGGGCAAATGCTGTTTGGGCAATAATCGGGATATCAGGTGATATTTTTTTTATGTACCGGGTTGCATCGTAGCCATTGAGCTCCGGTAACTGAATATCCATAAGAATTAGGTCAATATTTTCGTTTTTCACAAATTCTATGGCCTCATACCCTGTTCTTGCCCGCAATACGTGCACTTTATTTTTCTTAAGAATTGATGCAAGGTAATAGTATGAAGTATCTTCATCTTCTACAATAAGAACGTGTTTGTTATTGAAACTCTTCCAATCCTCAACTTCAGTATCTTGCTGATTTTGAACCTCTCCCTGGTCATACGGAATTGTAAATGAGAAGGTAGATCCCTCTCCTTCTCTGGATTCTACATTTATTGTTCCCCCCATTAGCTCTACCAGGCCTTTAGTAACACTAAGCCCCAGGCCGGTTCCCCGGTAAACCTTATCAGCAGGGTTATCCAGGCGACGGAAACGCTCAAAAATATATTTTTGTGCCATTTCAGGTATCCCAATGCCAGTGTCATGAATTTTAAAGATCAGCTCACTGTTTTTTAATTCAACTTCAATTTTAATTTTGCCTTTTTCGGTAAATTTCACTGCATTGGAAAGCAGATTCTGGAGCACTTGCATAATTCTGCTTTTATCAAGAGATACCCATGCATTTGATTCGGGCTCAATGCCATTTACTTCGACATCAATTTCGTTATCGCCCATATCAATTTCCTTCTGATAGACCTTTTGCAAGTCTTTAAGCAAGTCGTTGATATTAAACTCAACTTTTTTTATTTTGAGCAGGTTCGCTTCTATTTTGGAGATATCAATAATATCATCGATGAGTTGCAGTAGCTGGTGGCTGTTTTTTTCAATGATATTGAAATATTCTACCTTTTCATCAAAAGGAAGATTGTTTTGTAAAAGCAATTCAGCAAATCCTACGATTCCGTTGATTGGTGTGCGTATTTCGTGCGACATGTTGGCGAGGAAGGCAGATTTGAGCCTGTCTGACTCCTCGGCAATCATTTTGGCTTTTATCAATTCCTGTTCGGCTCGTTTACGGGCTGTAACTTCACGAACTATTGACAATACTTTGCCATCGCCACTTGGCGCCATACGAGCTTCAAAATGTAAAGTTCGGCCTCCAATTTTTAACGTATATTCATGAATTACGTGTTGTTTGGTTCTGATTACCTGTTTGAGTTTTGCAACATTTCCCGTTGCAATATCGGGTGGCAACACTTCGATACTTTTTTTACCAATAAAGTCTTGCGGTTTTGCAGCCAAATTTGTCATTTGTGCCTGAGGCGCATGAAAATCTATAAATACGCCATCAGCATCCTGGATGAACATCATATCGGGAATGGCGCTCAACATGGCGTTTTTTTCTTCGTTTCCTTGTTGGTAGTCAATTTCAAGCTTTCTGATGTAACTTACATCTTGTATAATGCCAAAAACACTTACCGGTTCATCATTGTTTTTTATAAGTTCGCAATGAATCAGATGTCTTGATTTTTTTCCTTTTATGTTTGTTTGGTATTCGTGTACAAAATGGCCTTTTTTATAGATATCTTCGCGCAATCCTTTATTTATTCTGGTTCTGTCTTCGGGCTGAATAAAATCAAAAAACTTCCGCATATCAATGCTTTCGCCTTCTTTGAGTTGAAATAACTCATTTCCCTGGTCAGAAAAAACGGTTCTGTCTGTAACAAGATCCCATTCAAAATAAGCTAACTTAACAATTTCCTGTGCCTTTTTTAGTTTGTATTGATTTGTTTCCAAAAGGCGTGTCATTTTTTTGCGTGCGGTTATATCCATGACCAGAAACACGTAATTTTCTGAAGCGCTTTCTTTGACTGCAGCAAGGCGTCCTTCGAACCATTTAAACTCATTGTTAATCTTCAACTCATACTCAATTACGCATGGCTGGCCGGTTTCACGCACATGGTTTATTCCTTCGTTGGCTTTTTGAGATACGTTTTGTGGGAGGACTTCGGTAAATGTATGTCCGATAAGTTGTGAAACTTCTTTATAAAGTAAAGATTCTTTTTCGGTTAAGACATCCAAATATTTTCCATCGCCATCTATAAGGAATACGATATCGGGCAGTGAATGCAGAATAGCTTCGAGGTAAGCAATTTGGGTTACATCGGATTTGTCGCCCAGAATATTTCGCAATTTCCGGTTCTCGGCTTCCAGTTCTTTGATGCGCTTTTTATAGGTATCGGTATTTTCCATAAATACACATTTAATATTCCGGGCGTGTAAAAGCTTACGATAAGCTAATGTCATGTCAAGCTTAATCTGACGGGCCAAGTATTGTTCTTTTCATTTTTATCTGCGTTAAAAAATGAAAACTTCTTCAACTTACCCGTCATTTCAAGTTTGACATGACACTAATCATTTGTCAAACTGTGATTCGTTTGTTTTATTCAGCTTCGGGCAATGAAAAAGTAAAAATACTGCCTTTTCCAGGTTCGCTTTCAACTGTAACATCGCCCCCGTTTCGTTTTGCAAATTCTTTGCATAAAATCAGTCCCAAACCTGTTCCTTCTTCATTTGCAGTTCCTACCTGGGAAGTATTAAATCCGATTTTAAACAATTTATCTTTGTCTTCATCACTTATTCCAACTCCCTCATCTATAACTTTTATGAAAATTCGTTGATCTTGTTTTTCGGTTTCAATTTTAATGGTTTTTCCTTCGTGACTGAACTTAATGGCATTGGTTATCAGGTTTCTCAAAATTGTATTGACCATATCTGCATCTGCCCATGCGCATAAATCATCCGGCACATCGAAAGTGATGGTGATATTCTTCATGCCGGCGCTTGCTCTTGTGAGGTTATAATTGTCGGCAATAATATCTTTGAGATTGAGCTTGCGGGGTTTGAATGATAGCCGGCCGGTTTGAGCTCTTGACCATTGCAAGAGGTTTTCGAGGAGTGAATGAAGTTGTTTGGAAGATTTATGAATCAACTCAATGAATTCTTGTTTTTCGCTATCTGAAAAGGAGTTAAGGTCTTGGGCCATGACTTCTGTGAGGCCAAGGAACCCGGCAATTGGGTTTTTGAGGTCGTGAGCTATAATTGAAAAGAATTTGTCTTTGCTGGCATTTAATTCGTGTAATTGCCTGCGCTGCTTTTCAATTTCCTTTTTTTGATTATTGATAATGTTATAAGCTTTACGCAAATCGACCATTTTGCCAAAAAGCTCGATGGTACGTTTTCGGAATTTAACATAAGTTCGTTCGAGTGCAGCCCGCTTGCGATTAATTTCCTGGTTTTTGCGTTCAAGCTCTTCATTTTGGAACATAATGATTTTCTTGGCCTTTTTAAGGTCAATCATTTTTCCGAAAAGGTCAATTGTACGTTGGCGCGACTTTTTATTCTGAAGTTCAATTTTTTGTCGGTGTTCTTCAAGCTCACTATTCTTCTGCCGAATCTCTCTTATGAGCTTCTCAAGCCTTGCCCTTTCTGTATTTCCAAGTTCATCTTTCATCCAAATTCATTCCTATGTATTCTACAAAACTACAAAAATTTAGATTTCATTAACAAATTTTGCATACATTACTTACATTTGTTAATCCGTCTAAGGTAAAATTTTTTGCTTAAAATATTGGCAGGATAAGCATTGATCTGTAAATTCGTTGTTTTTTATTTTATACCATATTTTTATGAATGCAATTAAACGACTACTTTTCAGAGTTTTGGGTCTGAAAAGATATCTTAAAACAATTCGCTCCCTGTTTTTTTTCTCATATAAAAATGGTTGGCTCAAAAATAACCCGGAATATAATTGCCATTATTATGTAAAAAA